>CAKQDH010000015.1 GCA_934229385.1 uncultured Oenococcus sp. | reverse complement strand
AATAAATAATTTCAGGTAAAAGTTTATATGATTATATATAATTTCATTTAATAAACTAAATTCATCTTTAAATAAGATAATACATATACTCATCTATGATTAATGATGCTATATCTAATCATTTATAATAAAAACTACAGATTTATAAAAACATTTCAAAAACTAAAAAATAGTCTTATAAAAGTATAGTTAATCTAGATCATCTATAAATTATAAATAAAAAATATAAAAATCAAACTAAAAAATAAAATATTAAAGGCTATTTAATAAGTTTATGAACTAATGGAATAACTCTATTTATTATCTTAAAAAAACAAAAAAAATAGAGGTTATTTTTCATCATAAAGGCAACAAATCTATTGGTGTGATTAGAATCTTAACTAACCCTAAAAAGAGTGAAGGAAAAATATCACAATCTCAATCCTGCCTAATTTGCCAAACCAAAAACTAGGGAAAGAGTTATGGTAAACATCGAAAAAAGTTTTCTTTTTCTAAGGTCAAAACCTAGTATTTAGATACCATCAAACAATATTCTAAATCAGTTCACCTATATCTGAAAATTGGTTATCAAATAATTCCCGATAAACATAAACACATCCTACATAGCATGGCATGGATTTAGTTTACTTTGTTAAAAAGGTCCCCAATTAAAATTTAATAAATAAAGTTCTTGTTACACTACTGGTATTAAATAATAAAGAAAAATATGTTTGCTTTTATCAGCTTTAAAATCAAAACTAACCAAATAAAGTTACAACCCTTAAATGAAAATCACCTAGATTTATTTAGGGTTATTCAAACTAACCAGAAGGCCTTGACTAAATTTCAACCTAACATCACTGTCATCAAAACTAAAGACGATGCTTTAAAATTCCTTAAATGGGTTCCAAATCGGTAAACTTTTAGGGTTAACCATTCTAAAAAATAAGACGATTGTAAGCGAAATTATAATGCATCATTTTGATAAACAAAATAAAAACGCTAAAATTGACTATTTCTTATCTAGCCAGGCACAATCACGACTAATACGGTTAAAGTATTAGTAAAAAAAGCTTTTAGTAAACTTCACTTATATAAAATCAGCCTCGAAATTACCGCCGACAATAAAAAAAGCCTAAACATCGCAAAACGCCTAGGTTTTGTCTACGAAGCTACTTTAAAAGAACAAATAATGATTTCTAGAAAATATAAAGACGAAAAATCATTTATTTCACATTTAATCCCTAATTTTCTAAAAATCCAAAAATATAAAACCAAAGTTTTATCCTTTTACCGTTTATCTTTTAACTTTATTAAAGGTAAATTAAAGCAATTAAAATTACCCTTTTTTTGACCGGTTAAATATGTAGTTATAAACTATTAAAATATCTAAGGATTTAGGAGAAAAATTGTCACCTAAAACTAAATTTGCAATAACTATAGGCATAGCGATTGCTATAATTCAATATATCTATACCATTTTTATCGCCCCTTTATTTTCTTCTAGTCAACTCAGTGTCGGAATCAATATCATTATTGACTTATTAGTTATTTTCCTGATTTATATATTTTCTAATAAAAAATCATAAACTGGACCTGACAATGAAGTTTCAAATTAAAAAAGCTTAAAATGCTCTTAAAATTTCATTAGAACTATGCCAGAATTTATCCCAGCAAAACTACCACAAATGCTGTTAAAGGCAAAATATTTGGTTTAACTAGTTTTCTTGGTAGCAAAATTCCTCAACCATATGTAACCGCTGCTTAAGTCTATCGAATGCTTTCTAGTATTCAATTAAAAATAGAGTTTAGCTTGAAGTTAATTATTTTTCCGGTTCCCTTAGTAATTAGGGCTATCAATAATTTATAAGTCAAAGGAAGTGAATATTTATTTTAAAAAAGGTTTTTAACTTTTTAATCGTCTTTATAATGACTTTGATTGTTATTTGGTTAGGATCATTAATTGCCCCAAGTTGGTTTTATTTTAATCGGGGCTCTATTACCACTGCATTTATCATCGACCTTATTTATTTATTGGGGCTTTTGACAAATAAACATGATAAATAAAATAATTTTTAGAAAAAATCATTTTAAACTAATAAAAGTAATTTTATAAAAATACCAAAATAAACTTTACTTAGATAAAAAAACTTTAAAAATTACTGAAAGATTTTCCCAGAAAATCAACTAATTAAACCGTAGCCTAATTTAGTTACCTGTTAAAAATAAGAACTTTAATTTAAAAAAACTTTTTCTTATACTGATTTTAGAAACTAAAGAAAGGACGATATTCATGGTAAATACAGCAAATTTTAATTGGTTTGGTTCCCCTAATCATTATGTACAAGGAAAAAATATTCTTTTAAAGAGTGCCGGGATTTTAAAGCCTTTTGGAAAAAATATCTTACTTTTAGCAGACGAAAACGTTTATCAAGCTGCCGGAAAACAATTTGAAAGTTATCTAAAACAAAATGATTTTACCGTTAACTATGTAAAATTTAACCAAGAATCTTCTCTAGAAGAAATTACTCGGGTTACCAAAATCGCACAAAGCCACGATAGCCAAGTCATAGTTGGTCTTGGGGGTGGCAAAACTTTAGATACCGCCAAAGGAGTAGCCGATAAATTAGGTTTAGCTAACATTATTTGCCCTTCAGCGGCCTCTTGTGATGCCGCCTGCATTAAACTGTCTATCATTTATACTCCTAAACATGAATTTGTTAAATATCTTTTTTATAAAAAACACCCCGATCTAGTTATGGTAGACACCCAGGTAGTCGCCAATGCTCCTACCAGAACTTTACTAGCCGGAATTGGTGATGCTTTTGCCACCTATTATGAAGGCTTAGAAGTTGCCCAATCTAACGGAACCACCTTAGCTGGCGGTCATCCAACAGCAGCTGGTTTAGC
>CAKQDH010000014.1 GCA_934229385.1 uncultured Oenococcus sp. | reverse complement strand
ACTGCAATTACTAGTGCATAATCTGCCTGTTTATGGTGTCGGTAATCGTTATCAGCTTCTAATAGTTCTTTTACATCATCCATAATAATTTTGCGGTTCCCCTTTTCGTCTTCAGTTGAGCTGGCAATGGCATCTTTATAAACGGCAAATAAATTTTGGTCGGCTTCAAACTTTCCTTTAAAACCTGCAAACGCTCGGTTAGCGTTAATATCTGAGTCAAAAGTAAGGTTTCCGCTGTAGACGCCTACGTTGTCTATGAGAAGAGTTTTATCAGACAGAATGTCTTTAGGCAGCAATTTTTTATTTATTAGATAGTAGGTAATTTCCATCGGGCGGTTAAAGCTTTCAAAAGCGTCTCCTAGAAGAGAATCGGAATCGGAAAACCTCTTTAACTTTTCGACCAATTTTTGCTTACTAAAAATTTGGGTATATAAGACCGGAACTCCAAAGTTAGTTTCCAGTTTTAGGTGACCGTCTTCGATTTTACTGGGGTCAGCGAAAGCTGAAATCAGATCTTTCTTTGATCTTAGACCGACAATTGGTTTATAGCCAAGATAAGGTGAGGCTCCGTTAATGTAGTTTCTGATATATTTATAGGTTTTGTCATCAGGTTTTAGCTCAGATAAGTTAATATCGTCCCTTTTGGGTGTTAGATAATCGGTAACCCTGTTATATTTTCCGCCGTGGAAAGTAATGTCAATACTGGTAATGGGTTGTGTAGGTTTACTAGGCTTGTTGGCAGAGGAGTGCGGTGTAAGGTTTGCTGAAGAGTTTTTCTGGGCTCGTCTAGTTCTGGCTTTTAAGTTATGGTTTATCCGGTAAGTATCGGATTCGGTTTGTTGGGTTATTTTTTTTATTTGGTCTTTTTTTGCGGCATAGATTTCCCGTTGCTGTTCGGTCTTTTCTTTGAAATCCTCATAGCTTTTTTTGAGTTCCCTTTGCTGGGCTTTTAAATTTTTATACAGGCTGTTTTGCATTAGTAGTCCAACCAAATCATCTAAGGAAAGCCAGCGATAATCTTTTAGGTTAATATCGTGTTTTGGCAGGTAGCTTAATTTGTCCTTTAGCTCTTGGCGTTTGTCTTTATCTTTAGTATCTTGCATTTGGATTTCCATTTTTTTAGCTTTATGAAAAACCTGAGACCGGATAAGACTTTGAAGCATTTCTTTAGCGGACAGGGTTTGGTTATTTTTCCAGGGGCTGGGTGTGTTTTGGGCTAAAAAAGCTAGTCCATCGACATCGATTTGATCAATTCGAAAAGTAGTTCGTTTTTCTTGAAATGGTTTTCTTTTAGGTACATAACGATCGGTTGTAGAATCTTTTGCCATGTATTTTGCTCCCTTAAAATTTCTCTTTAAGTTCTTTTAATTCCTCATAAGATAATTCTGTATCAAATAGGCCATTTTTTTGTCCTGTGTGCGGTTTTTTATTATTTTTAGACTTACGATAAGTTTTTGGATATTTCCTTTTATATTGTTTCTTTTTTTTGTCGATATCGATAAACCTACCAGAAATCTTAACTTTAATTTTATCTTCGGGGCCATAGACTTTTTCACTGACTATTTTATTAATATGGGCATCGTCGTCTGGCATAATGGCATAGATAATGCGATCGATCTGGGCTTTAAGTAAATTATCTAGGTCCGGTTTGCTAATGTGGGGCAGATCCCAGAGGTTTTCGTTTTTAGTCTTGAAAATAGAAGTAATGGTCACCGAAAAGATATTGCAGGAAGATAAGCGATATTTCAAGGCTTGATACAGCTGATCGTTTTGCTCCAACCATAAATTGACTTGGCGGGAAAATCTTTGATAGGTTTTAGAATACCCGGCGTGTCCGCGAAACACCCGAGGCCTTCCCGCAGATATAGGGCGCAGGGGAATGGTAAAAAAAACTTCATGATTTTTCATTTTGTGCGGGTCCCTTGACTATATTTTTCGTATTCGGTTTTAATAATTTGGTTTAAAAACAAGTTCAGGTTTCTAAAGGTTAACTTATTAGGATCTTTTCTATGAATTTCATGCATATGTTTGGTGGCTTTTTTAGCTAGATCTTGATTGGCAAAGACTTCCGATATTTTTTGATTAGTGGGATTTTTCATATCGTCGAATTCACCGGAGATGATCCGTCTTAAAAGCAGGTCTAAGACATTTCTTTTGCGGACTAAGACACCTTCGGGGGCGAGGTGATGACGCAGGGCAGAAAGTTCAGTGATTCGTTTTTCGTTCAATCTTATTTTCCGGCTGCCGGCATATTTATATTTTTTTGTTTTCTTTTCTTTGGTATTTTTTGTTTGGTCTGCCATTTTTATCCCTTTTTCCTTTATCTATTTTTATTATAACACAAATAATCAAATTTGATTAATTTAGAATAACTTATTTTAATTAATAAAGAAAATAATAAAAAGATTAATATATAAATAAAATTAAAATATTTAATTGTTATAAGTGAGTTTAATAAATGTAATTTTCTAAAGTCAATTTGTTTTATTAGGTTAACTGAAGAAGTTTAGGATAATATTTATTTTTGGGTTTGGAAATTAGGCCCAGGAAAAGGGCGAATCAAGTTATCTGGTAATTAAAATTATAAAGGATTTTTTTATTATTAATTTATTGTGTGGTTTTTTGGTAACTCATAAATTTAAAGCTATTAGTATATATATTATATAAATATAATATATATATAAAATATGATATCGAAAATAAAATGGTTTTTTATAAGATTAAGTTTCGGATTGGCTTTCTATGGCTTCAATCTTTTTAATTTTAGCGGCAGCTTCAATGATCATGATAATAAATTCCAAATGAGTCCCACCAAAATTTTTTTTCAGGTCTTTTATCGTGGGGGACTTTGTTTTGTAAAATTTATTGATTTTATTAATAACACTAGTGGGAATACCAAAAACTTGCCAGTTGCTGCTAGGGGTATCTTGCAATCTTTTTAAAGCGTCATTTAATTTATTATAGATTTCATCTTTTTCTGTGATATCTTCATGAATGATTTTTCCAATTTGTGGATCACCAAAGAATTTAAAAATATTAATCTTTTTACTCATTTTTTTAATACACTTTATTATTTATTTTTTTATTAAACCCAAAATTTAATATTTAGGTTTAATTTTCAGGTCTTATACTAATTATAACATTTAAAATTTAATAAAATTGTTTCACAAATATTATTTCTTTTTTTATTTATTAATATATTTCATAGATTTTTTAATTTTAAAAAGTTTTTTTGTATTTAATTTATTTATAATTTTTTTTATTAAATGTTTTTATTATACTTTCGGTTTTATTTTATATAATATTATTAATTTATTATTTTTATTAATTTATTTATTAAAATATAAATATATTTCTTTTTGATAATTATTAATAACTAAACCAAATAAATAAAAAAATTAATTTAATCTAGTCTTATTTAGTATTCAATTTGTCTGACTTTTTTAGATTTTGTTTATTATTTATATTGAGCTAAAAGCCGATTAGGCTTGATATGAAGGCTTTTTTTTGTCTGACATTTTTGTATAGATAATTTTTATTTTTTTAAGTTGGTTGATCTAAATTAGCTTATATATGATTATAAATTATATTATTTTTTTGAATTTTATCTTGTTTTTTTAATTTTCTTTAATTTAGAATATTTTCTTTTATTTTTGGTTTAATTTGGTTGGAAAAGCTGATTTGACGGCTTTTATAGGCTTTTTATTTTTTAATATTATTTTTTTATTTAATGTTAATATAAATATTATTATTATTTTTTTTATATTTTTTAAATATTTAATAATTTTTTATTGTTTATTTTTATATTGAAGTTAATTTAACATCAGAATTATTTTTATCAGGTATTTTTATTATTTTTATATTTTTCTGGTGTTTTGTGTGATCATATTTAGTATGAAAATTATATATAATATTATTTGATTATTTTGGATTAATCAGAATGTCAGACACAATTTGATTGGATGCTGAAATTA
>CAKQDH010000013.1 GCA_934229385.1 uncultured Oenococcus sp. | reverse complement strand
CTGATACTGTGTATCTTCTTAAGAAGATACACAGTATCAGCATACCATTTATTTTGTGTGTCATACATGATACCATATATTTTCATATAAATAATATAAAATAAATGCACACATATATTATCATATTTATCTAAATTTTAGTTTCTGTGAAAGAAAAAATAACTTCTACCCACTTCTAAATTTAAGATTAAAATTCAAAATACCAATGCAAAAAATAATGCTTGATTGTTCCTTAAAAATTTAAAAAAACACTTCTAAAAACTGCCATTTTTAATGAATTATAAACATTTATATCAACAGCTTAACTTCAACACCCCAAAATATTTTCCAATCCTAAAATAATTTCCAGTTAGATTAAATTAACGCATAAAATTATTACAAAAATATGTTTACATAAAGTAAACAATTTGTTAAATATAATTATTCAGAGTTTAACCGTCATTATTGATATTAACAAGTTTAAAAAAATAAAATACAAAACCCAAAATTATCCTATATGCTAATATAAAAGTATAGAAACCTAATCTAAAAGTCATATAAAGGCAATATATTTTTATATTGTTAAATATTAAAAGGAGAGTAAACAAAAAGTAGAAAACTAAATATAAATATATATTGTGTTTTAATAAAGGTAACGAGAAAAAAGGATAAACCATGACCGAAGTTAATAAAAAATACCAAGAGAAAAAATACTTAGGTAGTCGTTTAATCTATCTTCAACCGTCTAAATATCACCATTTAATTAGACTTTTACATTTAGCTGATGGTAAACATATGAAATATAGAAAACAGCTCCTAGATCAAATTATGGTAGATATTATTCACGGTAAATACGATAACCTAAAAAACCCCGAGGCTAAAGAAACCAAACCTTTTCATTCTTCCTATACCTTAGCCCAAAAAGCTAACGCCCGAATGAAAAAATTCCATAGTAAACAAACAGATTTCCATTTAAACTTCAAAAACTTTTCCCAGTTTATAAATGCCATTATCGGCATAGAATATAAAAAAGCCCAAAGTAAATACAAGAAAAAGAAAGCTAGTCAATCAAGCCAACCAAAGGATAAAAATGAAGACCAAAACTAACCACAGCAAAATCGTAAACGCCCGTCTATCTACTATCGACCAACTTGGCTTACATAAGCTTTGATTTCAACAACTAATTTAAATTGGCTTAAAAAAAGAAACTACTTCTTCGCCAATTACAAAAAATATTATCTTGAAATTTCAAAGCTAAATATAATTTTAACTTCCTTAATAAAAACAAAAATAGTAAAGAGCATCAATATGTCGTATTAATGAATTAAAATATATTTAATACCTCTTGAGAAAGCATTTATTACGAGTATTTTATTAATTAAAACAAAATAAAATATCTAATTACTTTAAATTTTTCAATCATAAACAAAAAAGCTTAAAATAAATGTCATTTCTAAAATAAATAAAGTCGGATCTTAAAACTTTAAAAATTACTTTTTATTAAACAAAATTGATAAAATTTAAAAAATCTAAAAAAAACAATGTTCTTTTTAAAAAGTTGAGCTTATACTAGGGGTCAATGAATCATAATACGTTTAAAATCTGGCTTAGCAATATCGCTTACTTTTTATCTCGATACTTAAATATAAATAAAGTCACTCATTATTAACTACTTAAAGCTTTTCGTTATTAAAGAAATATAAAAAGCCTTCTTTTTTGAAGGCTTTTTGTTTTTCAGATTATATTTTGTCAACCACCATGAGTTAAAATCCGTAACTTGTGGATCCTAATATCAAAGTATATAGATCTCAACAATTTGCTTAGATAACTCAGCTTTTAGATACACTGTTATACCCATGAAATACAGGCTATCAAAATTGATAAGCCCTTAAAACACTAAAGAAGTTTGTTAAATTTTGTTTATGATATCTATCCCCGAAATAAGTTTATAAAATTTTTATCTAATTTTTTCATTAAAAACAGTGATAAAGAAAGTTTTTAATTAGAAGATTTTAATTTCTATATTTATTATTTTTAGTTCCTTTGAAAATACAAAATTATGTTATCATAAAAAAACGTTTGGCAACGGCCTTTTAAAGAGATATGTTTTAAATAGGCTCCAAAATAGCTATTACCAATTAAATAATACCAATCAGCCAAAAAATTACCGAAATCTATGACAAAATTTAAGTATTTGGCAAAAAAATTAATTCTAAGCTTTTTAAATATAGTTAAACTAGAAAAACTTACAAATGAGGATTTAAAAATTATCTCAAAAGGAAAATAACCATGAGAAAAAAATCTCGTCAATCTACATTAGCTGTTTTATTATTGATTTTAATTGGTGCCAATATGAGAACGGCTTTAACTTCTTCAACACCAGTTCTAGGCAATATTGCCCATTCTTTTAGTCTACCTAACTGGTTTTTAGGATCTATTACAACTATCCCGTTACTTTGTTTTGCAGTTGTTTCTCCATTTGTTAATAAACTACGCCAAAAATTAGGCCTAGTGCCCTTACTGGCAGGAACTTTTATTATTTTAACTATAGGATCCTTTATCCGGATTTATTCTTTTTCCTCTCTTTTAGCAGGAATGCTGCTGGTAGGAGCCTCTATTGCTGTTTTAAATGTTTTGGCACCCACAGTAGTAGCCACCTTTTTCCCTAATAAACTTGGTCAAATGACCGGTGCCTATAGCTTGCCCATGACCATCTTTTCAGCCTTGTCAGCTGGAATGGCTAGCCCACTAGCTTCGGCGATTGGTTGGCAGGCTACCTTCCAATGGATCAGTTTATTTTCGATAATTGGCCTGATTGTTGCTCTTTTCAACCGTAAACCCAAAAAGACAACTACTTCAACTCCAGCATCGGTCTCAGAAACAGGAATTTCTAAACCAGAAGAAAAAAGAGAAAAACAAAGTGTTTGGAAACGCCCTCTGGCTTGGTATCTAACCGGCTTTATGGGATTTCAATCTATGCTTTTTTATTCCATTTTAACCTGGTTACCAAGTATTTTTGTCAGTAAGGGGTTTTCTGCTAACCAAGCAAGTCTGCTTCTAGGGCTTTTACAATTAGCCTCCTTACCTATGGCTTATTTAACCCCCTCTTTAGCTCAGAGAAGAAATAAACAAGCTCCAATTATAGTTTTAATTTTGGCTTTCTTTGTCATCAGTTTTATTTTACTTCTAGTAGGCGGTCATTCTCTTACCATAGCTATTATCACCTGTATTATTTTAGGATTTGGTACTACTTCTAGTTTTAGTTTTTCTATGTTTTTATTTTCTCTTAAAACTGATACCCCGGATCAAACCACTGCTGTTTCTGGTATGGCCCAATCGATGGGTTATATAATCGCCGCCATTGGCCCTCTACTAGCCGGTATCATGCATGATCAAATCCAAACCTGGAGCCCTGTAATTTTAGTAGGCCTTTTAATTAGCGTAATTTTAGCTATCTTTGGCTTTCTAGTCGATAAAAAAGATCGTGTCTTTCCTAAACCAGATTAACTAAAATCTCTCCTGATAAGAAAAAAATAAAAAAATAATAACAAAAACCAAGAAAATCCTTTATAACACCTAAATCTATTTATTATTTATTTAATAGGCGATGATGATCTAAAAATCCCTTCCATGCATCAATTAAGCTAAAACCTTAATTAGTAGTTAAAAATATCCAAATCAAAATATCTTTCTTAGAAGAACCAATTAAACCTCAAACTTTTTAACCTTATCTTGACACGAAAACTAGTCCTGAGTTTCCTATTTTTTTAAATTTAATTAGATAATTTTAATGAAAGGGGTTACAAATATAGAAAAATTGCTATAAACTAAAAATGAGCAGGTCAAATTCCTGCTCAATATATTACAAAAAATAATTAAATGTCTATATAAATAATTTATTGCTTATAAAGCTAGGGAAACCTTTATCTAATTTTAGATAAAGGTTTTTTAATTATGCCTTCTTACTTGTTATAAACATCAAATACCTTTATTTTAATGTCTTAACTTAAAATTATTTTATACTTCTTAATAACAAATTAAAATTTTAAATAAAGTTAATTTATCAAAAAAATAGAAAAAATAAAATTAGTTTAATTTGACCACATTTTATTAAGCTAGCCAACTAAAATTTTATTTATTCAAATTCAAATTCAATTAAAAATTTAAGAATAAGTTTAAATTAGTTATACTCAAAAGAGTGACTACTATCATGTTAAAACTAAGTTAGGATTTTAAAACTAGCTATACAAAAATAAGTCAAATTTAGAAAATAAATTATGAAATTAGTAAAAATAAAACAAATTAACAAATTTAGTCCTATAAATAAAGGCTTCAATTGGCTAGAAAAGAAAAATAATAACTATTTAAAAAAGAAAAAGAAAAATCTTAAGATATATGGTAAATTAAGAAATTTAAGAAACCAAGCCAGAAATATTAAAGATAAAACCGGTTATTTTCAAAGTGAAGCAGCAGAAAAATATAACGTTATAATTAGCCAAGATTATTCCCATATGGCTAGAAAGCAACATATTACCGAAAATAATTTAAAAAAACTCGGTCGAAAACCATTAATTAATAATTTTAATAAATTAGTAGACCAAATTTGTAAAAGTTCCGATAAAAGCAAATATAAGATAGCTGAAAAAAGCTTTATAGAGGATCCATTAACAGCCTCTCTCAATAATTTTGTCACCAATTTTAACCAAGCTTTAGATAAGCTTTATAATACATATGCACTTGAGATGTCTTTTTCTAAGCCCAAACAAGAATTTAACCGACAGTATTCAAGGATTAAAAATTATTTTCCCTATATTAAAGTCAAACAAATTCAAAATGATCCTAACGAGAAAATTAAACAAAATTGGGTTCATAAATTCAATTATTTCGTAGACCATATCTATCCAGATAAAGAAAAGAAGCAAAACTACCTTAATATAAAAAAACTGCAAAAAACCAAATCAAATAACCAATCACACGCTTTTGTTGTCAACTTTAATCAAAAAATTGATGGCCTTTATGGATATTTAGCCAAAGTTAGAAAACTAAACCAAACAAAAATTGCTCATTATGAAAAAGATACCATCATCCCATCATATATAGTTGATGATTATTGTAAGGCCCTGGGTGTTAGTAAAACTAAAACTAAAAAACTTCATCGACAAGCATATTGGGATTCAGTTTTTTTTGCCTCCGATAAATCCAAACCGTTTTTTTTATTTGTATTAGACTTAATTCTTTTAATTATAGCCGGAGTTATATTTATTAAAACTTTTCTTCAAGGCCATTTTAGTGTTTTAATTCTTTTTATAATCACCTTATATTTTGGTTGGAAGCTAGTAAGGTATTCAGGGTATATAGAGCATAATAAATAATATTTTAATAAATCTTCAAAATTTAAAGAATTTTTTAAAAGCTTATAAAAAATTAAAACCTATTTCTCAAACTCAAAAGGATATCCTGTTTAATTCCAATATCGTCCCATAAGCTGGTAAAATAAATTTAGAAACTATATTAAGGATAAACATGTTATTTGATTTTACCTTGGTACAAGAAAATTTTAATCGAATTGCTAAAACCCTTAACTTTATTGATAACTTACACTTAAAAGATCCTAGTTGGGAAAAACTAAAAGAAAAACTAGAACATATACATAAACAAGTACTAAATATTGATATGTTTATTTATGCTAATTTTAATAACCACCAGGTAAGTTATGCTCCTCCTTATGGATTACCTGACGATCTCTATAATGAAGTGTATTGGAGAGAATTAAAAACTACTTTTAAAATCCTGGCTTTATTAGCTGATTTTAAAGAAGAACATAAAATTAAATATAAACCGCATTTACCATAAAAAAATTAGCTAATCTAGATATTTAAGTTATGTTTGCTGTCAATTATTGAATTGATAAAATATATCTAAAATATATTAAGGATATAGCCATGTCGATAGATTTTTCGCCAGTAGAGAATAAATTTAAAGAAATAAGAAGGACTTCTGATTATATTGAAATTATTAATCACGAGGATTCTAAATGGCAGAATTTAAGGAACAAATTAGGGAGTCTCAAAGACCAAGTTGATGATATTGATATCTTTGTTTACCGTAAGTTTGGTAACTATAAAAACGCCACCCTTCCCTATGGACTAGAAAAAGAAATGTACTGGAGAGATCTAAAAATGGCTTATAAAATGCAAGCTTTAATTTATGATTACCAAAAAGTTCATCATATTAAAAACTTTTAATTAAAAAATAATAAAACAGCTATTAAAGCTGATTTATAAAACCAATATCCAGTTTAAAAATAAAAATAAAACATACACCTGTTTCAATTTTTTCTAGGTAATTTTTCTCTCTAATAACTCTAATAATAGGTAGAAAAGCTCATCACGAAAATCTAGCAAACAACAAAATCTACCACCAACCCAACTAAGTTTTTTATATTCTAAAAAAGCCAAACCTGCCTAGAAAAATAGTAAACCAAACCCTACTTAGATATAGAAAACAAAGAACTTTAAAGCTAAAAAAAATAGACTATTACCGTTAGTATTACTAAAATTATTAAAGTAAAGGAATAAAAAATTATAAACAATTATATTTTAAATTTAAAGTGTTTTTAAAAATTACTTTGAAAGTTATAATAAATTATGTTCTGTATTAGCTTACTAGTATAGTATTTATTAAAACCAGAAAAATCAAGGAGAAAATCTATGAAACTTAACTTAAATATAAAACGTTCTTTTAATAACCGCATAATTGCCGGAGTCTTAGGCGGACTAGCAGAATATTTCGCTTGGAATGCCGGCATCCTACGAATCATCTGGGTAATTTTCACCTTAATTTCTGGCTTTTTCCCAGGCATAATCGTTTATCTAATCTTCTGGATGATCATGCCACCAGAAAATCCCAATGAACCTAAAGACGTCACCCATACTAATAAAAAATAACCATAAAAATTAGCTGGTTATTTCATAACCGATAAAAAACAAATGTATCCTTATCAAAATAATTTATATGCTAAAAAAGACAGCCAAAAAAAGATAAAGACTTACTATAAACAAAAATTAAAAAATAAGATGCCATTGTCGACGATTACCGGCTAAAACCAGCTTATAAATACTAATATTCAAATACAGATCACTACAATTTATTTAGATAAGCTGGCCTTTTAATATATTACTATGTCAAGAAATACTAATAACCATCCAAGTTTCTTGCCCCTCAGTATTAAAGAAACTAATTTAATTTTAGCTTGTGTTTATTCCATAAATAAATTTACTGGATTTCTGTCTAATTTTTTCATTAAAATCTAGAAGATTTATAAATTAGAGCAAGCTTATTTAAAAGGTTTAATCAACTAATAGTTAATTTAACTTTAAGACTAATGGACAAAAAAATATAAAATAAAAAAAAGAACTTCAAATTTTAAACCGAAAACATTCAAGTCTTAAGAGATAAACTAGTATATGATTATAATTTTTATAAAACCTACAAAAGAAGCCTAGGAGGAAATTAATGAAAAAAGGAAAACAGATTTTAACGGCTTTATCAATTTTAGGTAGCTTGTATCTTTTTGCTTTATATAATGAGGAACGTTTAAGAAGAAAAATCAGAGACAAAAAAAATAACCGTTAAAAAATTAACAGTTATTTAGTAGGATCAATAAACCTAAAATTGCTTATATTATAAAGCCGTTAAGCTCTATTATACAAAATTTGGCTTTTTTCTAAAAAATAAAGCTTCCGGAAGGTAGAAAGCTTAAATTTTAAGACCAATAAATATTTCATTTAAATCAAAGCTAGTAATCATATAGATAAGCTAAATTTTAGCCCATTTCTTTTTGAAGCAATAATGCAAAAGCTTATTTTACGAAAAAAACTAATATTTTACTGCTCAAAGAAAATAATTAACTTGAACCTTAAGATCCTAAACTTTTTAGCTACCTTAAAGGATTTTAAGCTTGTTTTCTAGTCGATCATCACTTATTGGTAATTGTGTTAATAAAAACTCCTTGTATAACATTTAAAATACAAGGAGTTTTAATTCTATATTCAATTTTAGATAATTATTTTAGCAAGAAACATTTAAACATTTCAAAAGATTAACTAAGTTAACTATCTATTCCTTTTGGAAAGGAAAAATTATAGCGTCAATTACTACGGGCTAAAACCCCTAGTTATGGATTCTAATATCAGAATACGTATAGATCTCCACCATTTGCTTAGATAAGCTGGCTTTTAGATATATTACTATACCCGAAAAGTATAGTAGTTACCAAAACCCTTATTGTCCCTCAGGTGTCAAAGGGACGAATTTGATTTTAGCTTGTATTTATCCCACAAATGAATTTATGAGATTTCTGTCTAATTTTTTCATTAAATTTTTTAGAAGAGTATTATAATTTAACTTCATCCAAGTTTCCCTAACGCTTAAAATTAGGAAACTTAAAGCTGACCTTTTAAAGAAACCGCCCCATTAGTTTTTTCACCAATTATTAGGAAAAATTAACTAAATATTTCCTGTGGCCCCTTAGCACCGGGGGCCACATCTTTATTTTACAAAATTTAAGGTAGGGATGTGAAGGGATAAACTAATACAAAAAATTCTTTACCTTATTACAAGATAAAGAGCTTTCTTAGCATAAACATATTTTTTATTTTCACCCTTTGTTAAGAAAAGTTATAATCTAATCAAAGAACACTATTTTGTTATATAAAAAACAAATAAAAATTGCTCCCAGTTTAGTTAATGATAAAGCTTCCTTAAAAAAGGAAGCCATAAAGTTAACTCCGAATTAAAGCTCCTGGCTTATAAAGCCTAATATCAAATATAGATCATCACAATTTATTTAGATAAACGAGCTTTTTAATCCATTACCATACCCAAAAAGGACAGAAGGTGTTAAGAATAATATATCCTGAAGCGTCAAAAGGCTGATATGATTTTGTTATATTCAATCTTATAAATAAATCCACG
>CAKQDH010000012.1 GCA_934229385.1 uncultured Oenococcus sp. | reverse complement strand
TGTTAAGAATAATATATCCTGAAGCGTCAAAAGGCTGATATGATTTTGTTATATTCAATCTTATAAATAAATCCACGAGATTTCTACCTGATTTTTTCATTAAATATGAAAATTAAAAAATTTAAGGATATAGTTTTAAATTTACAAAAAAAATATCAAAATAATTTAAAAACCAGTCACCTTTATAGACTTATCGGGCATCTATTTTATACAAACTAGAGCCCATTTATCATGGTTTTAATAACAAAACCTGATCAAGCTATAAAAGTTTAATAAAAATAAAAGATTCTTTATATTACTATATAAAGAATCTGGATAAAAAACTTTCAATATTAAAATGAAGATTTTTTAGACTAGTTTTGGTCTTTTTCATCCGGTTTGTTGTTTTCCTCGGCAGCCTTTTTAATAATTTCTATGGAATCCATGGATTCTACGGCGCGATTATTCATTTCAGAAACTATAGTTTTATCAACAGGCTGATATTTTGTAATTTCAAATAAAACCGAATTTTGGTAAACATGTTCAATTTTTCCATAAACTGGATGCTTTAAACCTCCATAAGGTTCTCCAATTAAAATATCGCCCTTATGAAATTTGTTTCTTTTTTCGTTTAATTGTTTAGGTCTAAATGGCATTTTAACCTCCTCTTTAAATTCCCTTAGTAGTTATAAAAGATAATAAAGATTCTTTGAACCAACGGGAAATTTTATAGCCCATATTAAAATAAGAAGTATATAATTTTATAAAAAATGAAGTTTATAACTAAAAAATAAAATAGATCACATTTTTATTACATAAAAATTAGCTGACGACAATTATAGCTTTATCAATTGAAAAGCATCTATAGTAGTATCATACATAGAAAATAATAAAAATCAATATCAAATTAAAACAAGCAAAATAAATTTTTACCCCTAATAATTATTAATAAAACTATGTGTAGACAAATTTTGCTAAATAGGCCCTAGCAATTGCTAGAAGTTATTTAAATTAAACCTGATTTTTGCAAATGAAAGCTAAGACTGAAGATTATCAAACTAAAAACCCTCTTAGAATCTCAATTCCATATAAAATAATTACTACTTTGGTAGCTTGCTTTTAAAGTTTTTTATCATCGTATATTTACTTTTATTTACTGTTAGCCTGTCTTACAGTATAAACCCTACCATGAAGATCAAATTTTTTAAGCTTACTGGCATCTTTGCCATAAAATCGAGGGTTTAAACAAACTGGATTTCCAGAAAGTTTAGAATCCACCTTCCACCAATCGGGAATACTTTCAAATAATTCGTCTAAAAACTTATCAGCATTTCTCGTAAATAAACCAACGACTCCCCCCATATATAAACCGTTTGAGAGATGAATTAAAAGTCCATTATTAGTTTTATAGTTAAAAAGAACTTCCTCAGGGGAAGCTTCTAGATTTAAGACTGCATCTAGATTTAGTTTAAGCAATCTATATTGTGGCTTTTGCCCATCTTTAAATTCGATAGTCGAAACTTTAAATAATGATTTCTTATTTGTACTGTCCATTTACTCTAATTTTACTACCGTTATCAGCTTTAAGCTAGGTTGACAAATAAAATTTATTTATCAAAAGAATTCACATAATTAGGAATAAAGAAATCATTAAGACGTTTAATTAAATTAACATCTACTTTAACTTTTCGATCATAAGTAGCTAAACCATTTTTCTCTTGTTCTACATCATAAAGCTGAGTATAACAAAAACCGACTAAACTCCTCGAATTAGCGATTGCCGAAATAACTCGTTTATATTCTTTTATATAATCTGTATCGTTTTTGACCGTTAAATAACCCCAGCCCTCTTTGGTAGCTTGTTTTTCGTAACCAATACCACCACATTCCGATAAAATAATCGGTTGGCCTTGATAATGAAAACCAGAAGCAAAGATTTGCCAAACATTCGAAGGCTGGTTAATCAATTTTTGCTCATTTGATAAAGTATCCTTAAAATTTTTATATTGGGTTACTTCTTTAACGTCTCCTTGACCATAATTATGGATGGTACAAAGATCGGTTTCCGTTTGCTCCCAGCCATCGTTACTTTCGGCTAATCGAGTGGGATCTAAAGCCTTAATTAAATGATACAAAGCCTGCGTATAATGCTGCTGGTTTTGTTGATTATGAATGCCAGCTACTCCCCAACTTTCATTTATCGGCACCCAATTAATAATGGCAGGATGGTTAAAATCTCTTTTAATAATTTCTAGCCATTCCTTAGTTAAACGACTTACAGTTTTATAACTAAAAGCCGGAGCAGCGGCAGTTTCTTCCCAAACCAAATACCCCAGTTTATCAGCCCAATATAAAAAGCGGGGATCTTCTATTTTTTGATGTTTACGACAACCATTAAAGCCCATAGACTTAGCTAACTGAATATCTTTTTTAAAATCTAAATCAGAAGGAGCTGTCCAAAGGCCATCCGGCCAATAGCCCTGATCTAAAACTAGTTTTTGATAATAAGGTTTATTATTTAAAAAGACCATTCCCTTTTCGGTACGAATTTGCCGCAGACCAAAATAAGAACTAACTATATCAGGATCTACCTGATTATCAGGGTCGATAACTTTAAATTCAATTTCAAACAAATTAGGTTTTTCCGGAGACCACAACCAGCCTTGATTATGAAAATTATGACGCAAAATATGGTTGGCTAACAAATCGCTTACTAAAGTAAAGTTTTTTTCTTCAGGTAAAAGACTTAACTGGTTTACAACCTTCCCCTTAAAACTAATTTGGGCTTTAACCTCAGTATTTGGTTTAAAATTATTGACCAAGCCCTTAATTTTTATGGTACCCGCATCTATATTAGAAAAATATTGAACACTATCTAAATTAACCTTTGGTTTGCTTTCTATCCACACTGTTTGCCAAATACCAGTTATAGAAGTATACCAAACACTTTGGTTATGACCCATCCAGTTTTGTTTGCCTCGAGGAATTTCTTCGCCTTTTTGGGGGTCGTAAACCCTTAGACAAAGGTAATGCTTTTTACTTTCACCTACAAAAGAAGTTATATCAAAACTAAAACTAGTTTCTCCACCTTCGTGTTGGCCAACAAAGTGCCCATCTAACCAAATATCGGCTTGATAATCTACCGCTCCGAAATGCAAAATTAAAATTTGAGAAAAATTTTTAGGTAAGGTAAAACCTCTTTGATACCAAACAACATCATGGAAACTTTGGTCATTAATTTTGCTTAAAGGTGATTGATATACAAAAGGAACCTGAATGGTCTTTTGACTCGGAAACTTAAAAAACCATTTTTGTTTAATCCCTTGGTTTGAATCATCAAAAGCAAATTCCCATTGGCCATTTAAATTAAGCCAGTTTTTTCTTTGAAATTGAGGTCGTGGATATTCTTTTCTAAACATAAACGTCTCCTTTAAACTTAATTAGTTTTTTCAATTTTATAAAAAACTATTTAATGTATTCGATTTATAAAATTAAGAGAAAATCTCAACTATATAAACTTAAAATAACCATTTTGCTAAAATATTAGTTTTAATTAAAATAAGAGATAAGGATCACATTAAAACGCTTTCTATTTTATTTTCAAAGGAAATTTCATATGTTAACTTATCGAGTGCAAACTGATAAAAGAAATAAAAATGTCGAAGATGTTTCATTTAAAATTTTAGGTAAAATATTTCAAATTGATTTAGATAAAGGAGCCTCACCTAAAGAAATTACCCAAACTATTGATTTTGTTAGAAGACAGTTTTTTATAAATCGTAAGGCAGATAAAAAATAAATTTAAAGAACATTTATATTTAAATTTTTTTGAAATACTATTTAATCCTCATAAATTCTAGCCACTACTAGTTAAAAATTGAAAGCTATTACTACTGTAATCTGCTGGGGGTTTTCTTAGCTAAATTTTCTTTTAGCTAAGAAAAAGACCGCTAATAGCTATATTTTTCAAAATGAATTTTAAATCCCTTTAAATGAAACATAAAGGCTAGCATATTTTTTCTCCTTTGTTTATAACTAAAGTTTATAACTAAAAATTGCCCATAGCTAATTTTTATTTAACAATATCTATATATACCTTGAATTTAAAAAACAGAAATTATATTTTTAGGTTATTTTTACAACCTAGCTTATAATTTCTATTTTTTTAAGGCCAAAATTTAAGAAAAACAAAAACAATTTCTCTTAAAAAGGAGAGACAATCTACAAAAACTTTTTAGGTTTAATTTATAAAATTGAGTTTGTTTTTGTTATAATATTTTTTAATAAGAATTAATAAAAAGATAAAAAAGATAAGAAACTTTAATATATTCTCCTTGGTTTGACTCTTATCTTTAGTTAACATTTACCGACAAGTTTGGTTAACCACCTTCAAATTAGTTCTTATTTTTTTTGGAAAAATATACTAGTAAAAAGATACAATCATAAACCTATTCCTTTTTAAAAGAGCTTTTTTTAAAGCCCTTTTTTGTTTCGTTATTTTTTAGATATCTACAAACTTGTTTTTTATAATTTGAAGTAATTTAGTTTTTATAAAAGCCATCTTTTTAAATTTTTAAAAAAAACTATCCAATAGACTTAAATAAGATCTTCTAGAAAAAAAATAACTAGGTCTATTAAAAAATAATTAAATAAAAACAAATAAAAAACAGCTTTTCGCTGTTTTTAACAAAAATATTTTTTATTAATTTAAAACCTATTTAAATTTTAAATCGTCGGTTCGATTAAAAAGACTGGTAATACCAAATTTCTCTTCATCTATATATTTTTTAGTCATCCTTATGATTCCCAGAGAAATTATTAAGGCTAAAACTATTAAAATTATAAATACGATAATTTGAAACACCTTCTTTTATTATTTTTAACCAAAAGTTATAAACTTTAGCAAGTCTTAAAAATAAGGAAAAAAATGGGAAAAATAAAAGGATTTCTCAAGTTAGCCGAACTTTTAAAATCTTTTCCCGTTTATTTCTAGATTTAAATTCTATGAAGGGTTTATGTGAGCTAATCTAAAAATAAATATTTTTTATTTTAACCTGCTTTAAAGTTGATAATAATTAACTTTCATGTGATTACAAAAGATAGTGTAGAGGGAATTAATAGGAACATCAATTTTAAGTCTATAATTTTATTAATTGGTCTAGGCCAAAAACCATTAACGTTATAGATTATCTTTTTAAACCATAAAATATTTACAGACATCGATATTAAGCAAGGAACATTTTACAAAATATGGTTTTAAAATTTCTAAAAAGTAATAGAAAAATAATTTTAATTAAAAATTAAAAGCTTTCTCTTAATTTAATTACCGCAATAAATACCCACCGTCTACAGGAAGCATAACACCAGTTACATAATCAGAAGCTGAACTAGCTAAAAATACCATAGGTCCCATTAAATCCGAAGTTTTTCCCCATGATCCGGAAGGAATATGGTTTTTAATCTCAGGTCCTCTAACGGGATCTTTTTGTAAAGGCTTAGTCATATCGGTACTGATATATCCAGGAGCCAGGCCGTTAACCTGAATATTATATTTAGCTAAACCTTCAGCATAGGCTTTAGTTAAACCCAAAACGGCATGTTTACTGGCCGCATAGGGAAAGATATATTTGCCTGGTAAAAAAGATTGCATAGAACCAATATTTATAATCTTACCGTGTTTTTGTTTAGCCATGACTTTAGCCGTTTCATGAGACAAATAATAGAGCGCATTTAAATTTAAATCGATAACTTTTTGCCAATCTTCATCTTTATATTTTAAAATATCATTTCTTAAAATGATCCCAGCATTGTTGACTAAAATATCTATATGACCAAATTTAGCTAAAGCCGCTTGGACAGCTTTTTTAGAAGCCCCTGGTTGGGTAATATCTTGTCTTAGGAAGCCAACTCTTTGCCCGTTTTTTTCGACCTTTTGTTTTACCTCTCCCCAATTGGACTTGGTAGCACTAACGACAAAAATATCAGCTCCGTATAAAGAAAGAGCTAAAGAATAATTTTTACCTAGCCCTCGAGCACCACCAGTAATCAAAGCCACTTTACCTTTTAATAAAAAACTATTTCTATTAAAACTCATCTTTTTCTCCTTACTTTTCAATTAATACTTTAATAAACCAATAATAGTTTCTAAAAATTTATATCTTTTCCAAAATTAAAGAGCTGAGGAAAATTTTGTTATGGAAATATTTTTTAATCTGATCCAAGATAACCAAATTTACTTCATTTTTAATAAAAAATTTCTTTAACCTATTAAGAGAGATAATGATTATATGTTATTTACCGAAAAACTTCATCAACTATCCAGACCTTTATGGCTAAAAAGTATCCATCATCCTTTTATTAAACAACTGGTTTCTGGCACTCTTCCACTTTCTCAATTTCGTTTTTATTTAATTCAAGATCGGTATTATCTAAACGAATTTAGCCAATTAGAAAATTTAATTGCTGATAAACTACACAACAAAAAAGCCGTTAATTTTCTTAAGCGGGAGGCCCAAGAATTAAAAAACGGGGAAATTCAGGAACGCAAAACTTTCTTTAAAAAACTACAGATTACTCCCGAAAAAATTAAACTTACTCCGGTCTCACCAACTGTCTATAATTATGTTAACCATATGTATGCTTGTTTGTACCGAAACAACATCCAAACAGCAGTGGCCGCTTTACTGCCTTGTCCTTGGCTATATAACGAAATTGGCAAAAATTTAGCCCAAAAAAGTTCACCAATTAGCTTTTATGCCCAGTGGCTTAGTTTTTATGGCAGTGCTGATTATTCTTCCAATACCCAACAGATGATTGACCTAACCGAACAAGTCGCCGATACGGCTGATAAAACCAAAAAACAAGAAATGACTCAAGCCTTTATTAAAAGCAGCTATTTTGAGTTGAACTACTGGGATATGGCCTTACAAAAAGAAAGCTGGGATTAAAAATTAGTTTTTATGGTTTTGCTCCTTAAAAACAACCGCCAAATGCTCCAGTTTAAACCCGAAGAAAATACTAATGACGAAATAAACCTTACCAAAAGATAAATTAATAAAACCGGTAGTCTAAGTTTAATATAAGAACTGGTAAATAAACTACCTGCAAAACTAAACAGGGTGATAAAAATACTAGAGTATAAAAGGATCCTAAAATTAATTTTTTTATATTTAAAAATGCCGAAGGCGACTTCGGCGCCCAAACCCTGTAAAAAACCATCTATTAGATTAGAAGTGCCAAAAGCTCCTCCAATTAACATTTCAATGAGCCCCCCAAGCACTTCGGCAAATACACCCGATCCTGGTAATTTAGTTATCATAATGGCTAAGGGTCCAGCCATAAACCAAAGGCCATTCATAGCTTCCCCCATAATAGGCGCCCAACCAGTACCGGCTAAAGGGGCGTAGAGTAATTCGTAGATCCAGTCAAAAGCCGAAAAAATAATCCCAGTTAGAATAGCAATAAAAGTCGTTAGAATAACTTCTTTAACATTCCATTTAGAAAATGCCCTCATCGTTTTTTCCTCCACAATAAAAAAACACCTTAATTTAAGAAATTAAGGTGCATAAAATTATTTTCTCAACTGAAATTTCCTGCGCTAATATTATTTAGATCAGGTTCTTTGGGTATTA
The DNA here is from genome assembly GCA_934229385.1 of uncultured Oenococcus sp. GTDB lineage: Bacteria > Bacillota > Bacilli > Lactobacillales > Lactobacillaceae > Oenococcus. Next base: position 2,280 of record CAKQDH010000012.1, on the reverse strand, counting down.
TCTCAGCTTTGGCACCCCAATTTCATAACTGCCCTTATTTTAGCAAATTTTATAAAGAACAATTAAAAACCTTTTAAATTCAATTCCTTATCTTAAAATAAGTTCACGGGCTTTTTATTTTATTTTATCTAAAACTAAAAAATTAACTAAAGGAAGCAACTTATGCCAAACATTCCAAAAGTTACCTTAAATAACGGACTCAAAATGCCCCTAGAAGGCTTTGGCGTTTTTCAAATTGCCAAGGTCCAATGTAAAAAAGCCGTTTTGGAGGCCTTATCTATGGGCTACCGCCTCATTGATACCGCCCAAGATTATTTTAATGAAGACGCTGTCGGTTCTGCTATTATCGACAGTCACGTTCCTAGATCAGATATTTTTTTAACCACCAAAGTTAACCCCCTCTACTATAATTTTGAACAAAACAGTTATAAAAGAACCCAAAAATCGGTTTTAGCATCTTTAAAAAAACTTCAGACCAATTATTTAGATCTGGTTCTTTTACATATGCCTTTTGGAGATGTCTACAGTGCTTATAAAGCCTTAGAAGACCTATATCAAAAGGGTATCTTAAAGTCGATTGGCCTTTCTAACTTTTATGCTGATAAATATATTGATTTTATAAATACGGTTAAAATACCTCCCGTCATCAACCAAGTGGAAACCCACGTTTTTTATCAAAGAAAAACTTTAAGAAAATATCTCAAAAAATACGATACCCAAATCGAAGCCTGGGGGCCTTTAACGAAGGGAAAAAGCAATTTATTTACTAACTCTATCTTAACAAGTATAGGCAAAAAATATCACAAAACAACCGCCCAAGTTGCTTTGCGCTTTTTAGTCCAAAACCAAATTATAATAATCCCCAAATCTGCTCATAAACACCGGATGCAAGAAAATTTGGATCTATGGGATTTTCGGTTATCAAATTCTGAAATGTCAAGCATTTCCCAATTAGACAGGGACCAAAGCTTGTTAGATTATAAAAGCCCTCGAATGGTAGAAAAAAATATAAAATTACATAAAAAAAGCTAAGTTATCTTTAATTAAAAAAATTATATAAAAAAACTCTATCAATTTTTAGATAGAGTTTTTTCTTCTGAGGAAATTATACACAAGTTAAAAATATAAATATTTAACAATCTATTTGATTGTTGATTTTATTTTACCTTATTTTCCTAAAATTGTAAGGCCTTTCTAAAAAAATATAAAATAAATTTTAAAAAATTTTTTAACTGCCTTTTTATATAGAAGGCCTAAATATAAGAGTAAATCCTTAGACTTATTTTAATAATCTTTATGAGATGGTCGCTTTAGACTTTGGTGGCCGAAAACAGTGGCAAGATTTATGCTCGGTTGACACCAAAGTTACTGGTAGATTCAGCTCCAAAAGGCCATGAAAGTGGCAATATTAGATATTACAAATAAGCAGCGGGGTTTCTGTCTAATTTTTTCATTAAAACCATGTTATAAAATGCTTACTCCCCCATGCAATTAAACAAAAATATAATCGATATTATAGTAAATATACCTCTTTCAAAAATATTTAGACATAAAACCCCTTCATATAAAAAAATGTAGGCCCCCAGTCAGAGGGTTAAAGAAGCTATCAAAGATGCTATTAATAAAATTCCTACGGTTCAAAAAGATTAATTATAAATTACAAATACAAATTTATAAAAAAGAGCTCTTTTTATTTTATAATTAAAAGACTTAGTTAACCTTAACTTACTTTTGGTTATATCAAATTTCCTTTCTCTTAAAACCGACTAAAAATTAGACCAAAATAGCTTTATAAAATAGAATTATTAAGCAGATCTAAAGGAAAATTATTTATAAATAGAAAGATCAAATTATGAATTTTAGTCCCTCACAAAAAATTAAAAATATTTCTCCCAGTTTTTTTGCTGGATTAGATAAAAAAATCAGCCAAATAAAAGATAAACAATCGCTAATTAGTTTAGCTCAAGGCAGCCCCGATCAACCCACTCCAGGATTTATCATAAAAAAACTTAAACAATCCTTAACTCGCCTTTCGGATAACGGTTATCCGCCCTTTGCCGGTAAGGACAAATTGCTAAAAGCTATTGCTAAATACTATAAAAAACAATACAAGATAACAATCAATCCAAACCAAGAAATTTTAACCCTAGCCGGCTCACAAATCGGCATTTCGGCCCTACCGCAAGTTATGTTAAATCCTGGTGATTATGTAGTCACTACCGATCCTTGTTATCCTGATTATTACACGGATATAGCCTTAGCCGGAGGAAAATTATATCA
>CAKQDH010000011.1 GCA_934229385.1 uncultured Oenococcus sp. | reverse complement strand
TTAGTTACTGTAGAAGCTTTTACAGTATTATTTATAAGTTTTGATTTTCTTACTGTATTTGACTTATTTGAAGAAATGTTAGCAACTTTAGTATTATTATTTTTATTTACTTTATTTGCTGATAAACTTATAGGCTTTTTCGTAATATTTGCATCAGCTTTTTTAGTTGTTTTAGTTACTGCGGTTTTAGGTAATTTGTTTGTTGAATAATTTGCATTAACCGCATTAAATGTTTCAATTTTATTAGTTTTATTATTAGAAGAAATCGCGTTCTTTTTGTTATTGTATCTAATTTGGGTTGAATTATTAGAAGATTTAGAAACTGATTTTGAATTTGGTTTAGCAACTGGTGCAAAAACATTAGAATTAAGTTTTGTTTTTTGATTAGTTGTTACATTCTTTGTTGAAGGGTTATAAACTTTCGAAGTATTTTTTATCTTATTTGTATTAACTTCTGGTTGCGTAGAAAAAGGAATCTCAAGCTGTTCGCCAACATAAATAAGATTTGGATTTGATAGTTTATTAGCTTTTTCGATTTTATCAACTGAAACATTATAAATTTGAGAAAGGTGGGAAATAGTATCACCTTTTTTTACCGTTATACTAGCAGCACTTGCAGATAAAGAGCTAACTGTTAAAGCAGCAGCAGCTCCAGCTGATATTAAAAGAAAATTTTTAATATTTCTAACACTTTTTGTTTTCATCAATCTCTCCCAATTAATAATTTTTAAAATAATAAGATTTTTAAAAAATCCTAAAATAACTATCTTCACAATAGGACTTATTTTTGACATTTAAATTAAAATATTTTTAAGGTTTATTTACATTATTACAGTAGTATTACTTTATTTATTTTAATATTTGTTAAACAAAAAAATTCCAAATATTTTTTGTTAAAGTTTATTAAAAGGGATTGTTGTTATTCTGTTGTTAACTAAATATTTATTTATATAAATTTTATTTTAAAATGCGAAATTATTTTTGAAATTTTGAAAGATTAAAATTCTATCTGTTAATTTTATTTATAAAAAATCGTTAAATTATTTTTATATAAGTGTCTAATTTTTTTTTAGTTAATGGCCAAACATCATTAATTATTAGAAAAGATTCATTTTTTATTTTTTTAGGCAAATCTATATCACGTATAAAATCACTTGAATTAGTTCTTTCACTGATTAGTTTTGGATTATCTCCTCTTTTAAATAGGCGATTTTTTAAACTTTTTGTATTAGTAATTGTAACGAACCAAATGATTGCTCTTTTTTTTAAAAGGTTTTTGTATGTAATAGCCCCGTTAGTATCAACTATTAAGCTTATTAGCCCCTTGCTTATATAAAAATATTTTTTTGATTTTTTCCAGGCTTGTTGGAGGCCTTTATAAGAAGATCCATAATAATAATTAGAGTATTTTACTTGCTCGATAAAGTGAACTTTAGACCAGTCTTTTTCTTCTTCGAAATAATAATCTCTCCCATTAATTTCCCCTTGTCTTGGCGGACGAGTCGTATGCGTTATAACTTTAGGTATATGATATCTCTGTAAGAGATACCTTGCTATAGATGTTTTTCCAGACCCAGACGGTCCTGTTATAATAATAACTTTATTTTTACCCTTAGTTCTTTTTTCCATAATTGAATTTTATCTAAAAAATATTAAAAATAAATTTATTAAATTATAATTTAGTTAATTTTTTTTTCACTGGGGTGCATATGTGATATAGAAGCAATATTGATTTCTTTATCAATCCAATCAATATAAAAATTTCTTTCATGGGTAACTAAAATTAGGCTCCCTTTAAAATTTTTTATAGATTTTTTTAAAGAAGATTTGGTGCTTTCATCGAGGTGATTAGTTGGTTCATCTAAGATTAAAAAATTAGACTTAATTAATTCCATTAAGGCTAATTTTACTTTTTCTTGTTCTCCACCTGAAAGGAATCTTAATTGTTTAGTAGCGTTATCAGCATTAATTCCTGCCGAGGCAAGTCTTGTACGGATCTTTTTTTGTCCTTCTAAGGGATGAGCAGTTTGTATTATTTGTAAAGGGGTTTTACGATTATTATTCCAAATTAAATCTTGACTTAAATAATTAATTTTAGTAGACGGTGAAAAGGAATATTTACCAGAAATTGGTGGTAATATTCCTAATAAAGTTTTAATTAAAGTGGTTTTCCCAGCTCCATTAAAACCAGTAAAAGCCACTTTTTCTCCTGCAGATATTCTCATATTTATAGGATTTAAAATTGGCTTTTTTGGATTGTATCCAACTTCTAAGATTTTTGTTCGTAGAGCTTCGGCTGAACGAGATGCAATATACGGAAAAGTGTAATGAGATTGTGGATTTTTTTCCGGTGGTTCTACTTTTTTCATTTTTAAGAGCATTTTTTCTCGTGATTGAGCACGTTTTGTCGTAGAAGCTCTTGCCTTATTTTTTTGAATAAAATTTTTGGTTTTCTTTATTATTTTTTGCTGTTTATTATAGGCTTTTATATGTTGCTTAGAATGTTCTTTTTTTTGTTTAAGTGCACTATTAAAGTTACCCCTATATTTAGTTAATTTTTGGAAATCAATGTCTAACACTGAATTAGCTATTACATTTAGGAACTTAAAATCATGGCTAACTATTATAGTAGCACCCTCAAAATTATTTAAGTAATTTTCAAGCCACTTAATATGTGGCGTATCTAAATAATTGGTGGGCTCATCTAAAATAATTACGTTATTTTTTTGTAGGAGTAACTTTGCTAAGATTATTTTTGTTCTTTGACCTCCCGACATTTCAGAAATAATGTGGTTCTCACCTATAGAATTAAGTCCAAGCCCCGTTATCATTTTTTTTATTTTATTATCGATTGAATAGAAGTTAGAAGCTTCTAATTCATTTTGCATTCTTGTAGCTCTTTTTAAATATTTTTCATTGAGAGTTTGTGAATATTTATTATAAAGTTTACTTGTTATATTTTCTTTTTTGTAAAGGGCAGAATAAGCCGTATGTAAAAAAGTATTAAGAGTTATGCCTTTTGGAATATTAGCGTATTGATCTAGATAGCCAACTTTAATATTTTTTTGCCATTTAATTTGTCCTGAAACGGGTAATTCTTGCCCTGTTAATATTTTTATTAATGTTGATTTACCTGAACCATTAGGCCCAATGATGCCTAGGTGTTCGCCAGTTTCTAAATTAAAGTTAGAATTTTTATATAACATCTTATCTGGATATGACATTGTTAAATTGTTAACTTCTAATAAAGACATTATTAATTAGTTTATCACCAAGGTATAAAATAAAAGAACTATAAAATAAACAAATAAAAATTAAAGAAATAAATGTAAAAATTAAATTTTTAGTTATTTTATTCTCTTTTTAATTAATAACGGTTAGTATTTTTTATTTAAGCCAATTAATAGCTTTTCGATTATGTTTTGTTAACCAACTATTAGTTTTACTAAATGGTCGGCTTCCGAAAAATCCTCGATTAGCTGAGAATCCAGAGGGATGAGCAGACTCTAAAATTAAATCTTTCTTGTTATTAATTAATTTTTTCTTTTTACGAGCAAAATTTCCCCACAGAATAAAGACTTTTGGGGAAGGATGAGCAGTAGCTAATTGGATAATAGAATCTGTAAAGGGTTCCCAAATTATACCAGAATGAGAATTAGCGCGATGTTGTTCCACTGTTAAAACTGAGTTTAACAAAAGTACCCCTTGTTTTGCCCAAGGTATTAAATCATGTGATTGTCTTTTATCTCCTATATCTGAAGCTATTTCTTTATGTATATTCTGTAAACTGCTTGGAGCCGGTATGTTATCAGGCACGCTAAAAGACAATCCTTGGGCTTGTCCTGCTTCATGATATGGATCTTGTCCCACAATAATTACTTTAGTATTTTTTAAGGGGGTATAAAATAAAGCTGCAAAAATCTTGTCTTCCGGTGGGAAAACTCGTATTCCGCCATTATAGGCTTGGTTTAAAAATAAATTTATTTTTTTCATGTATTGATTAGTTAAAACAGGAAGTAAATGTTTATACCAATCAGTTTTTTTTAATTTTGTTAAATAGTCTTTCACGATTAAAATTATATAATATGAGTGTATATTATTTACCCCTTCAGCATAATAAAATTAAAAAAGAAAATCATGCTTATTATAAAAGTTTTCAAATTGCTTATAATATTTCTGGAAATCTTGGGAAAAAGAACGATGTTCTCTATGTTTATAACAAAAAAGGGGATGAGCTTTCAAGAATAAGACAAACTTCATATGGTTTTTTACCCCGTTTTCAACTTCTGTATAAAGATAAATACATGGGTTCTATAGGTTTCCATTTTGGAAAAATTCATGATTTAATTTTTATTCGTCATCTTAATTGGCTGATTACGGGTGAAATTACTTTTGGGAAGTATCGTATTCGTCATGGAAAAAATAAATTGTTAGAAGTTAATCCAGTTAAATTTCCTAATGGAATTTTTTATCAATTAAAAGTTGAAAACGATAAACAAGCCCCGATGCATATAGCTATTGCCGCTTTGCTTGACACTTGGGGGATAAAAAAGAATCGAAATTTTTTGAAATTCCCGACTCCAGAGTTAAGATACAAATTTAAAATGGCTTCTAAGATTAATTAAAATTTTTTAAAGAACGATTTATTTGTCGTTTTATATCTCTTTCTTTTATAGCTCTTCTTTTATCATAATTTTTCTTTCCAGTTCCGATTGCGATTAGAATTTTAACAAACCCTTTTTTTATATAAATCCTTAAGGGTATTATTGTTTTGCCTTTTTTTAAGATAGCATTATGTAATGTTGAAATCTCTCTTTTATGAAGCAATAATTTTCTTTGTCGAAGAGGATCCGTATTAAATCGATTACCTTGTTTATAAGGCGATATATTAGCATTATTTAAAAAAGTTTCTCCTCCCCTAATTGTGATATAAGCATCTCGAATATTTATTTGATGGTTTCTAACTGATTTTATTTCTGTACCTGTTAACTGGATGCCAGCTTCAAAAGTTTGGCCTATAAAATAGTTAAACGAAGCACGGCGATTAATAGCGAGAACGTTTTTATATTTTATCTTTTTTTTTGCCATTATTATCTCCTTCTTCGTAGTTTATATCTACCTGTTGATTTGTATCCCCCCTTTTTTACATGTTTGTTCTTCGATTTCTTTTTACGTTTTTCGTTTCTTTTTTCGATTTTTTGGGGCAAACGGATTTTTGTAAAAGGAATATTTTTTGTATCAGCTAATTCAAAATCTATATTTCTCGTTTTTTTATTAGCGTTAATTACTTTAACTAAAACTGTTTGGCCGATTGAATATATATGATGGTAGGTTCTTCCAATTAAAGCTTGCCTGGTTTCATCGTATTGATAAACATCATCATTCATTGTACTTATATGTACCAAACCTTCAATTGTATTTTCTAAGCTGACAAATAAACCAAATTTTAAAGCTGAATTAACAACACCTTTAAAAGTCTCTCCAATATGGTTTTCCATATATTCCGCAAATTTCATGTCATTGGTTGCTCTTTCAGCATCAACTTCTCTCCTCTCTTTTTCTGAGGTATCAATTCCAATTTGGGGAAGCTTTTTTCTTATTTCTGCGGTTAATTTTGAATTTATACCAAATCTAGCATATTTTTTAATTAACCGATGGACAACTAAATCTGGGTAGCGTCGTATGGGGGAGGTAAAGTGAGTATAATATTTAGCAGCAATACCAAAATGGCCAATGGGATTAGAAGAATAATAAGCTTGATTAGTTGTTCTAAGCATCATAGTTTTTATCATTAATTCTTTTGGCGACCCCTTAACTTCTTTTAAAGCTTTTTGAAAATCTCGGGGCTTTAAATTATTTGGATTAGCAGAGATCGGATATCCTATAGCGTCCATAAATTCAAAAAATTTTTTAACTTTATCTCCTATCGGGGTTTCATGAACACGGTATAAAAAGGGGACATGGAGAGAATTAAAATGGTATGCCACTGTTTCGTTTGCCGCTAGCATGAAAGATTCAATCATCCTTTCCCCTGTGCCTCTGTTTTTCAAGACCACATTAGTTGGATGGCCTTCATCATCAACGATAATTTCAGCTTCATCTGTATCAAATTCGATTGCGCCACGTTTTTTTCTCATTTTAGCAAGAATTTTATGAAGTTTAGTCATTAAATCAATCATAGAGGAGATTTGCTTATATTTTGTTCTTTCTTTTAGGTCCCCTTTAATGATTTTGTTTACAGAATCATAAGTCATTCTTGCATGAGAACGGATTATAGAAGGAAAAATATTATGCTTAACAATTTTACCTTCTTTATTTATTTCCATTTCACAAGACATTGCTAGTCGATCTTCATTGGGGTTTAAAGAAGCAATACCATTGGAAATTTCTGGAGGAAGCATTGGTATTACTTTGTTAATAAGATAAACAGATGTTCCTCTATTATAGGCTTCTTTATCAAGATAAGACTTTTCTGGAACATAATGGGATACATCAGCGATATGTACACCTAAATGATAATTTCCGTTATCTTTTTTCCAAGCTACTACAGCATCATCAATATCTTTAGTATCTGAACCATCAATAGTAATTAAATTTTGTTGACGTAAGTCTCTTCTCCCTTCTTTAAGAGATTTTTTAAGATTTATATTTTTTGGGATTAACTTAGCTTCTTTTTTTGCTTGTGTTGGATAAACATTGGGTATTTTAAGAGAATAAACTATTTTTAAAATGTCTACGCCAGGAGCATCTTTACGACCAATTATTTTATTAATATAGCCAATCAATAATTTTTTAGTATTTGGACGTGGATAACGAACAGTATAAGCTGTAATTACATCACCATCACGAGGTAATAAGCCCCTTTTGCTAATCAAGTACAAATAATTTTGGAATTTTTCATCATCAAAAGTGATATAACCAATAAATTTATCAGCATTAATTGTTTTCGGTAAAATCATTTGATTGATTCCGGCATGGAAGGTTCCAACAATTTGTTTATTAGCACGGGAAATTATTTTTTCTATTCTACCTTCTGGGGCTTTGTTGTTCTTACTTGATTTTATTATGCTAGCTAAAACTTCGTCATTTTGCATAGCTAAGTTTGTATTAAAACGTCCAATGAAAAGATCATCTTGGTCATCATCAGTTTTTACAAAACCAAAGCCTTTTTTATTAGGCAAGAAATTTCCTTTAATATATTTTTTTGAAGCATGTTTATTATTTGACATATGACTAAATTATAGTTAAAAGATTTTAAATATAAAAAAACACCGTGATATAACACGGTGGGTAGGTAGATAAACTACCTCAGCTGGCCTTATTTATTATAACAAATTTATTCTTTATCATAAAGCCCTGAATTAATATTTTTAAGCAACGGACAAAATTTCTTTTCCGCTAAAATTGTTAATTTATGCATAGCCCTACTAGTAATAGTGTAAAGCAAATCTCGGTCACTTTTTGTAGGATAATTTTTATCATCTGCTTGCCAAATTATAACTGCGTCAAATTCTAAGCCCTTAGAAAGATAACTTGGGATTATAGTAGTCCCAGGAACAAGGCGTTGATTTTCTAAGGTAATAGCCGTAGTAGAATATTTATCTTTATTTAATTGATGATACAGCTTCTTTGTTTGTTGGACATTTTTTGTAATAATAGCTGTTCTTAAATTTTCATTGTTATTTATATTTAAGGTTTTTTTTAAGTTTTTATAGCTATTTCCTAGGATTAAATTTGGTTTTTTACCATTTCTAGAGAAAGGCTCAATATATTTAGATTGGGAACTTCCTAATAAATTGTTTGTAAATTTAGTAATTTGTTTTGTTGAACGATAAGTTTTATTCAAATGAATTATTTTAGTTTTTTTTGAAGGAAAAATTTTTAAAGTGTCTTTCTCTAACTGGTTAGCTTCTTTTTGGGTGAAAATAGCTTGGTTTAGATCACCTAGTAAAGTAAATCGTGCTTTAGGAAAGATATGATGCAAAAAAGCTAGTTGAAACGGTGTATAGTCTTGGATTTCATCTATAAATAGAAAGCGAATAGAATTATCACCATGATGGCCATTGATTAAGTCAAATAGGTATAAGTAAATTGTTGTATCAGTAAGCCCAAGTTGGTGGTTTTTGAGGTTTAATTTAGTTTGTTGGAAAGACTTTTCCCATTCTACTTTGGAGATCATAAAATTTGAAAGTTTAATTAATTTAGGAAATGTTTTTAAAAAACCTAAAAATGTTTTATTTGGATTAATAAAGCTTCCTCGTTTTATCCTAGAAATAAGGGGCTTAAAAGCTTTTATTACCACCATTCTGGCTAAACGATTATAATTTTTATCTTCATTTTCGAACTGATTTGTATCTGAATTTCCTAATAATGATTCAATTTGGCTTCCGGTTAGATTTTCAATAGTAATGTCTACCCACCTTTTTTTCATTTCGGAAGGAATTTTACGATAAATCTTTTTTATAAGTTGCTCTTTAGTGGAGTTTATTCTTTGACTTAAAGAATAGTAATCATTAAAAGAATAGTAAATAGTAGAAATTTCTTCTTTGGTAAAAATTATTTTTTTTTGAAAGCTTAGGTTTCGAAAAGACATACCTTTTTTACTTAAAAGCTTTGAATATTGGTTAGCAGCTGAAACACTTTTTAAGCTACCTTTTAAGTCATTTATTTTTATTAAAAGTTTATTATTAGTACTTTTAAACCTTTCTGTTAAAGTTTGGATTTTAATTTTGGGCAAACGATAGTTAGCATACTGGTAAAAAGTCATTTGGATCATATTATTTTCTCCCAAATCAGGAAGAACTTCTTTAATATAGTCGTTAAAGATTTGGTTAGGTGAAAATAGTATAATTTGCCATGAAGCAATTTTACCTCGGTAGTGATATAAGAGATAAGCTATACGTTGTAAGATAGTTGCTGTTTTTCCTGATCCCGCTGGTCCTTGTACGAATAAAAGATCAGAATTTGTATCGCGAATGATTTTATTTTGATCTTTTTGAATCGTTGTGACGATTGATTTCATCTTAGTCGAAGAATCATTCGATAATGCATCAATTAATAATTTATCTCCTACTGCTTCTTTAGTATCAAAGACAGCTGAAATTTTTCCATTAGAAATTTCGAATTGTCTTTTAAGTTTAACATCAGCAACTTGTTTCCCAACAGGAGTTTGGTAATTTATTTTGCCTAATTCGCCTTCATAATAAATGGAAGAAATTGGAGCTCTCCAATCGTATATATAAAAGTTGCCGTTTTTATCAGCAAAAGAAGATAATCCAATATAAATAGTTTCTATTTTTTTAGAATGGTTACTTGAATCTATGAAATCAATTCTAGCAAAATAGGGTCTATTTTTTAATTTCTTTAAAGTCTTAAATTGATTTGACAATTGAAATTTATCTTGTTCTTTTTGTTGCAACATTTGTTGTTGAGCATGAACAGAAGCTCCTGTTTCTATAAGAGCATTATAGTCAGAGGTTTTGATTTGGATATCTTTCCAACCTTTTTCTGTTTCTTGAATATTTTTCTTAGATTTATTTATTCGAATAATAATTTGTTTAATCCTCTTTTTTATTTTTTTTAGGATTAAATCAAGATGTTTTTGTTCTAATTTTTTTATTTTGTTTACCATAAAACCGCTATATTATTATACGCTTATTGAGATATATTTACAGATTAATTGTTTTATAATGTTAAGATAAATTTATGAAGAATAATGTTATTAACGTTTTTTTTGTTCGCCATGGCGAAACGTATTTTAACTTTTTAAAACGTTATCAGGGATGGGCTGATATAGATTTAACTTCAAGAGGAATAAAAGAAGCCAAAAACGTTGGACAAAGATTAGCTAAAGTTCATTTTAAAGCTGCTTTTTCGTCAGACCTTAACCGAGCTTTTAAAACTGGGCAAATAATTTTAAACGAAAATGAGTCAGCTTCAGCAGATTTGGTTCCTAGCAAAGATTTTAGAGAAGTTTTTTTTGGTTCTGCTGAGGGGTTAAATAGAAAAGATTTTAATAGAATATTTAATTTAACAAGGAAATCTGGAGATCTAGATCATGGACAATTAATTAATAAATATGGATTTATGAAACTTTTAGATATATGTAAGAAAAATGATCCATATCATTTAGCAGAAAATTCGATAGAATTTAAGAATAGAACAAACCATGGCCTTATTATGATTAGAGAAACATTTAAGGGCGGAGATAATATTCTAGTAGTAACTCACGGAACTTATATTCGTTCCCTAGCAGTTCGTTTTGGAAATTATAAATTAGCAGAAGACGCTATTCAAAATGCGGCAATTTGTAAACTAATTTTAGAACCAAAAAAAGATGGTAAAACTGAAATAAAGGTCTGGAATGATACTAAAAAAATTTGGTAATTCATTATTCTATTAAAAAATTTATTTTGTAATTATTTATAAAGATTTGTAATCATTTTTGATTTAAAGGATTTTTTTCTTAAGTTAATTATTCAAAATTTTTTAAATATTTTTTATATGCTTTTTTGTCTAAAACTTTATCAATTTCTCCGATATATGTTTTTGGCTTATCTCGGTAAGCAAAGCCATGTTTAAAACGATAAAGACCATCTGACATATCAAATGATCCCACACCACCAAAATCATATTCGCTTTTCTTTTCTGCTAATCCCCATTTAGTCATTTCCCATTGGATTAAATAAGGAGCTAGATGTTTTGAATAATCTCTGTCGGATCCCGCATACATATACCAAATTTCATCTCCATAAGAAAAACCTATTCCAGCGGCAATAACGTTTTCTTGATAATAAGCTAAATAAATACGAAAAAGTCCTGTTTTAGTAAACAAATCACTCATACGATAAAAATAACTAATTGGCCTATAAGTAATATGGTGGCTATCGGCCATTTTTTTATAGACCTTATAAAAACTGTTGACGTATTTTTGGTTGGTTCCAAATTTTACTTTTACTCCATCTCTAATAGAATGACGAATTTCAGTCCTATAAGTTCTTTTAAAATGCCTCATTAACTGATTTTTATCCTGGATTCCCTTATAGCTCATTACTATATTTAAACGTGGTTGAATATTTCCATGCATTTTTTTTACTTGTAAGTTTCTAGTTTTAAACCCTGCCTTTAAATAATTCTGGTTTAATTTTTTATCAAAATCTACTTCTGGATCCATTCTGATTAGAAAAGTATTTTTTGGCAAATTAGAAATAGCTTCATTAATAAGGCTTTTAATTAAATCTATATTATAGAAATCAGCAATAGGGCCCTTTGGGCAATAAGCTAATATTTTTCCGGGAACAGCTTCTATTGTCAAAATGCCCATTGCTGCTATAATATCTCCCCTACTATTTTTTCGGTATATATATAAATGTCCCCAATTTTTTTTTAATTTTCCCCAAAGGGTATCTTGAGATACTTGTCCTCGCCGATTATTTCTAACAAAAAAATTATATTGTTTTACGCTTTGTTTATCATTTTCATTTAGAATCATTACTTAATATATAATACCTGAAAAAAAGATAAACGATTATTAATTAAAAAAAAATTAAAATTTATTTTTAAACAAAAAAGTTCATAGAAAAATAAAAATATTATTTTTTAATATGCATCTTTAATTAAAAAATAATATTGTAAATTTAATATTTGAAACATATTAAAACTAAAACTAATAAGCTCCTGAATTTTTTGAAGATAAAATGATTTTCAATGTTTTAAAAGTTATCTTAAAATCAAAAGGAATCGATCTTTTTTTAATATATTTTAAATCTAGATTTACCATTTGATGAAAACTAAGTTCAGAACGACCAGAAACTTGCCAAAGTCCTGATAATCCAGGTTTTGCTGAAAGCCTTTGTTTATCATAATTAGAATATTTTTTTACTTCTCTTTCCAAAGCAGGTCTTGGCCCAACTAGTGACATATCACCCTTCAAAACATTCCAAAATTGAGGTAATTCGTCTAAAGAATAATGGCGTATAAATTTGCCTACTTTAGTAATTCGAGGATCATCTTTCATTTTAAAAGTTGCTCCTTGTGTTTGATTTTGTTTTAATAATTCGTCCTTTAATTTGTCAGCATTGAGAACCATACTTCTTAATTTATACATTTTAAATTTTTTTCCATTTAACCCGATTCTTTCTTGGGAAAAAAAGATTGGACCTTTATCTTTTTTAATAAAAAAACTCAAAACAACTATAGGCAAAAAAGAAACTATTAAACCGAAAATACCTCCTAATATGTCAAATAGTCTTTTTGTTATAAAATATGTCGGACTTTTGGGAGGGAATTTA
>CAKQDH010000010.1 GCA_934229385.1 uncultured Oenococcus sp. | reverse complement strand
CATATTGAATTTAATTTTAATAAACAAGTTTTGTATAGGTTTCTAATAAATAATCAAAACTAGAAAAATATAAATTAGATTAATTAATGTTTAAAAATGGTTTTTATTAAAACCATTTTTTAATGATTATTTTTTATTAGTTTTTTTATTTGATATTCACACTTTATACTACTTACCGTTTTTTTTAATGATTTGGCATTTTTTATGTTGATAAATTTTTAATAATAATCTAAACTGATCAGAGTCTGCTTGGATTATTTTTATTTTTCAGGTTTTTATTTTCTAAACTAATGGGTAGTAAAATTGTATCTTTAAGGTGTTAAAACTGGTTTATTTTTAAACGAGCACTAGTGATAACCTTTTTGTATAAAATTTTTACTAAATTATTTATTAAAAGCTTAACGAAAGGGCGAAAAATATATGCCACTTGTGATCGTTGCACTTGGTGTTGCACTATTAATATTTCTTATAGTTAAATTGAAATTGAATACGTTTGTATCCTTAATTTTAGTTTCATTTCTAGTAGGTTTAATCTTAGGAATTCCTACAGGGAAACTTTCTAATATTATTGTTAAAGGGATTGCTAGCCAACTTGGTGATTTAGCTATTATTTTTGGTTTTGGTTCTATAATTGGTAAATTAGTTTCTGATGCTGGTGGGGGGTATCGTATCGCCCATACTTTAATTGATAAATTCGGGCGTAAGTATATTCAGTTTGCTGTAATTATAGCCTCTTTTATTATTGGATTAGCTTTATTTTTTCAGGTGGGATTAGTAGTTGTTTTCCCTATTATTTTTACTATTGCAGACGCAATGAACCTGCCTTTACTTTATTTAGCTATCCCTATGGCAACTACTATAAATGTTATGCATTGTTTAATACCTCCTCATCCAGCTCCTACAGCTATTTCTGGTATTTTACATGCTGATTTAGGTCAAGTTATTATTTATGGAATCATTGTTGCTATACCGACTATCATAATTTCTGGACCTTTCTTTAATTTTTGTTTAAGAAAACTTAAGCCCAAAATGTATCGAGTTCAAAGGACTAACCCAGCTTTAGGAACTTTTAAGAAATTTCAACTTACAGATACTCCTAAGTTTGGTATTAGTGTCTTAACGGCTATGATGCCAGTAATTTTAATTGGGATTGCTACAATTATTAAATATGTGTTACCAAATAATGGTTTAAATAAGGTAATTCAGTTTATTGGAGACCCAGAATTTTCTATGCTCCTTTCTGCTATTCTTGCTTTGTATACGATGGGTATTAGACGGAAAAAGAAGGCTAAAGAAATAGAGAAAAGTATCTCCCAAGCTATTACACAAATTTCTGTTATGTTCTTTATTATTGGAGCAGGTGGAGCTTTTAAGCAAGTATTAGTTGCTGGAGGAATTTCTAGTTACGTATCTGGCTTGTTTTCTGGAATTCATATGTCTCCTATTATTGCGGCTTGGATTATTACAGCTATTTTGCGTGTTAGCTTGGGTTCTTCTACAGTAGCAGCTATGACTGCTGCTGGTGTGGTTGGTCCGTTAGTTTCACAAGCTAATGCTAATGTAGCTTTGGTAGTACTTGCAATTGGAGCTGGAAGTATATTTGCTGATCATGTTAATGATGGTGGTTTTTGGATGGTTAAAGGTTATTTTGGTTTATCTTTGAAAGACGCATTTTTAACTTGGACAACCGGGACTAGTGTTGCAGGTGTGGCTGGTTTACTTTCCATTTTAGTTTTTTCTATTTTTGTATAAATTAAAAAGTCTTCTAAATATTTTTAATTTTAATTAGATTATTTTTTTTCGATATTTTTGGCGATAATTAGTATTTGCTAATTAAATTTATAAAAACTTTATAATCATAAATAAATTATAGGAATATATTAATTAATATTAGTTAGTTTGGGAATAAATTAATAAAATTAAAAAAAAAGATAAAAAAATATATTAATTTCTGCCTTATTTATTGTATAAAAATTTTTATTCTAAAACGATATTTTTAGCTCTACCTTTTAAATAAGAAATAACTGTATCAAATGTAATTTCAGCTCGTTTAATCATTGCTTCATCAGTTAAAAAACCTAAATGAGGAGTCATAATAACATTTTTGGCGTGTAGAAGAGGGTAGTCTGGAGGCAAAGGGGGTTCTGTGTCATATACATCTAATCCTGCTCCAGCTATTTTACCTTGATTTAGTAATTGTGCTAAAAAATTATTATCGATAATAGGCCCTCTGGCACAATTAATCAAAATAGCTGTTTTTTTAATTTTTTCTAATCGTTTTTTGTTTAGAAAATGATAAGTATCTTTATTTGAGGGAAGATGGACAGTGATAATATCACTTTGGCTTAGCAATCCGTTTAAAGTAGTATATGTGAGGCCCAATTTTTTCATTTTTGAAGACCGTGAACGATTATATCCTATTAATTTAGCACCAAAAGCTTTGAAGAGCTTAGCTGTTGTTTGTCCAATATTGCCAACACCAACAATTCCTACTGTTTTACCAAATATTTCTTTGCCTTGATAAGGACTAGAAAAGTTTTTAGAATGAATAAATTTGTTTTCTTGACTAATTTTACGATAAATATTCAAGGTTAATCCAATAACTAGTTCAGATACAGCGTGATTTGAATACCCGGCTGCATTAGAAACCTTTATGTTTCTTTTCTTAGCAGCTTTTAAGTCTACATGATCTACACCTGTAAAAGCAACTACAATATATTTTAAGTTAGTTGCATTTTGAAAAGCTTCTTCAGGATATGGTGTATTATCAATAATTACAATATCTGAATCCTTCGTACGTTTAGCCAATTCTTTTGGGTTAACCGTTTTTTTATTATAATATACAAAATTATAACCTAAATCTTTTATAGGCTGAGCTAATTTTTGTATTTTTTCTTTTGAAATGTTTAATGGTTCTAAAAGTGAAATTTTCATAAATAAAGGGGCCTTTATAATCTAAAAGTGGGTATAATGTAATAATTGATTTCTAATACTAATTTTAACTGTTTTGTATTTTATATACAAAAGCTGAAATATTTTTATTGAGTTTGAATATGAACGTTTAGTTTATTTAAATAAGCATTTAAAATTGAGATACAAAAAATAATTATAAAAAAATTAGATGGTGAAAAAGTTGTTTAGCCTTTTATGTTAATAGAAAATAAATAATAAATTTTAGAGGTTCAGAAATTTAGTATTTGTCTACTTTCATTAAAATGAAAAAATTTCGTTTATAATTAAAATTAGCTAGATAGATTTTAAATTAAAATTAATTTTTAATTTTTGTATTTTCTGTAAAAATTGAAGTTTCTGAAATTTGTATTTTATATATTGTATAAAGGAAAAAACAAATATGTTTTTTGAGGGCAAAAATGTGTTATTAATAGTTACTGGTGGAATTTCGGTCTATAAGTCAGTTTACTTTTTAAGACTTTTACAAAGAAAAAAGGCTAATGTTCGTGTAGCTATGACTAAAGCAGCTTTACGTTTTATGTCTCCGCTTATTTTTTCAGCTTTGAGCAAATATCCAGTTTTAAAAGATATTTTTCAAAATAATGGAGAAATAGAACATATTAAATGGGCTCATTGGCCTCAGTTTATTTTTGTTGTTCCAGCAACAGCTAATTTTATAGCTAAAGTAGCTCATGGAATTGCAGATGATGCTCCGACCTCTACTATTTTAGCTTCTGAAGCTCCAAAGGTTATAGCCCCAGCTATGAATAATATTATGTGGGAAAATCCTGCTACTCAAAGGAATCTTAAACGGTTAGAAAAAGATTCCATTTTAATTATTTTGCCCACTAAAGGTTTTCTAGCTGAAGGAAACAGAGCTTATGGACGCTTGCCCGATCCCCAAGAGATATTAGAAGAATCACAAATTAGATTAAAAGGTAGGGAAGGTAATCTAAAAAACCAAAAAATTTTAATTTCGGCTGGGGGGGACTAAAGAAAAAATTGACCCGGTTCGTTATATTTCTAATCGTTCCTCAGGGAAAATGGGATATGCTCTAGCTTATGCAGCTAAAGAACAAGGAGCAGAGGTAACTTTAATTTCTGCAACAAAAAGGAAAATAGTCTACGGGGTAAAAACTATCTTCGCTCCTTCAGCTCAAGAAATGTACCAGAAGCTAAAACAATATTTTTCTACTTGTGATATTTTTATTTCTGCAGCAGCAGTTTCAGATTTTCGCCCTCTTAAGATATCTAAACAGAAGATAAAAAAAACTTCTGATAAAAATATCACTTTAACTTTAACTAAAAATCTAGATATTTTAGCTTATTTGTCGAGGCAAAAAACTCACCAATATATGGTTGGTTTTTCAGCAGAATCAGAAAAATTAATTGCTAATTCTTTGAAGAAACTTTCACAAAAGAATTTGGATATGCTTATTGCTAATAATATAACCCGAAAAAATTCTGGCTTTGCGGTTGATAATAATCAGGTTGATATCATTACTCCTGATAAGCATATTTATAAGTTACCTTTGCTGCCCAAGATCACTGTGGCTAGGAAAATTATAACTAATATTATTAAAAGATTAAAAAATAATTATCAATAAGAATTTGTTTATTAAGTTTTTATACTAAATTTTTATTTTTTGTAAATGTATAATTTAAATTTATTGAGATATTAAACTAATTTATCGGTAATTTATCTCCCATAGAAGGCATAATATTTTCAAAAGTCCCGTATAATTTTTTTTGAGATATTTTAAGCCCAATTAAAGGGACGTAATAATTAATATCGTCAACAGCACTTTGGCTAACTTCGGAGGCTCCTACAAGTTGATTATGTTTATCAAAAATTAAATATAATTGAGCTATATCGTCATTTTGCCCTTGATAACGAAAGCTATTTGATAAGTCATGATAAATTACATAATATTCCTTTTGTTTTTTGGCTACTTCTAAAGATACTCCTACTTGAGCGATTTCTGGAAAAGCAAAAACCCCTTGAGCAATAGCAGGATAATTGATAGGTTGATTTGTTTTATTATCACTAAATAATTTACTAATATAACTTCCTTCTAAATCAGATGTGGGAGTTAGTTTAGGAGCAATAGAAAAATCTTTTTTAATTACATCACCAGCAGCAAAAACGCCTGGAGTATTCGTCATTAAATGATCATTTACTAAAATACCATCTTTATCATATTTAATATTTGCTTTTTCAAGATTTAGTTGTCCAATATTCGGTATGCGCCCACTAGCATCAATTATATAATCTCCTTCAATTTTTAACCCAGTGTTAGTTTTGGCTATTAGTTTATTTTCCTCTTGTTTAAAAATTTCTATGATTTTTTGGTTTAGATGGAATTTAACACCTTGTTTTTCCATACTTTGGGTAACAGTTTTTGCTTGATTTGAGTTAAAGGATAATAGAGTTCGGTTATTTTGTTCAATGATTTCCACTTCACTTCCAGCAGCGCTGAATAAACTAGCAAGTTCCATGCCCACAGGGCCTCCGCCAATAATGAGTATATGTTTTGGCAGGTTTTTTAAATTTAATGCATCATTGCTATCAGCTGTCCATCGGTATCCTTTAATGGGTAGCTTCTGTGGTTTTTGCCCTGTAGCAATTAAAATTTTGCTACTGGAAAAAAGTTGGTTGTTAACTTGAATAGAATGTTTGCTTGCAAATTTAGCTATTCCATGAATAATATCGATGTTATTATTAGATTTTAAATTTTTTTCGAATCTAGCAGGAAAAGCGTTAAATATTTTTTGTTTTCTTTTCATTAACTGCTTCCAATTTACTAAAGCAGGCTGCTTTAACCCTTTACCTAAAAGTTTTTTCGAAGCCAATACTAATCTTGTTGCTCCCTCTAAGAATATTTTTGGTTGGCAACCGTAATTAGGACATGTTCCTCCTAATTTGTTTGATTCAATAACTAGTCCCTTTTGTCCAGTAAGCTTTAGTTTGGGTTTTAGTGTATGCATGGTTACAGGGCCACTTCCGATGATGATAAAATCATATTTTTTCATGCATTTATTCCTCTTATTTATATTAATTATTAGTTTATAAGTAATATTTTAATAAAATTTAAATTATTTTATATTGTAATGTATAACATTTTTTGTTATTTGTAAGCATTTATCGATTTTTGCTTAGGATTAAGTTATTGTAATTACAGAATTATTAATGATAAATGAATATCCGTTATTTGAAATATAAGAAAAAAATATTGGTCTTATAGATATATATAATTAATGGTAGGTTAAAAATTTTAGTTGTTTACAAATAATAAGAAAAAAATTAATTTTGTTTTAACTTTTTGTTTATTTTTTCTTAATATTAAAAATAAATTATAATTAGAAACTTCTTTATATTTAAATTTAAAAGTAGGAACAATGGTATTTAAAAATCGAATAGACGCAGGAAAAAAATTATCAAATTTAATGGGTTTTTTATCTAATAGAAAAGATTTAATTTTAGCTTTACCTAGAGGTGGTGTTCCGTTAGGAATTGTTATTGCTCAAAAATATTCTCTTTCTTTTGGTCTGCTATTAGCAAAAAAAATAACCTTACCTTCAGATCCTGAATATGCGATTGGAGCGATAGCTGAAGATGGGGAACCTGTTTTTGAAAAAGGGTTAATGAAAAAACCATATGCTTCCCTTGTAAAGAAAGAAATTTCTAATCTTAAAAAAGAAGAAAAAAAGAAACGTATTATATATGGTAAATTTTTAAAAAAATATTCTTTAAAAAATAGAAATGTAACTATTGTAGATGATGGAATAGCTACTGGTTTAACAATGTTGGCGGCTGTTAAAGCCGCAAAAAACCAACAAGCAATACACGTCAAAGCAGCTGTTCCCATAATTCCTTATGACACTTTTCAACAGTTAAATAAAGAAGTTGATCAAATATATGCTTTAAAGGTTGTTAAGAATTTTTTCGGCGGAATTGGGAATTATTATGAACGATTTCCTCAAATAAATGACCAACAAGTTCAAGAAATGTTAAAAGATTTTTCTTAATCTTAACCTAAATAATAATAAATTTAAATTAAATTGTTTTGATTAATTTTTTTAGATTTTGTTCCTGTTTTTATCAAATTAAATAAAAGTTTTTTTATTATTTTTTAGTTTTGGGCAATTTTGTTATTAAATAATCTAAAAGAGAAAAGAGTATTTTCTGGTTAATTTTTGGAATTTTAGTATTTATAATAGTTTGACTATTTTGTTTCAAAATAGAATTTTGGACAAATTTACCGTCATTTAGAAGCATTTCCTTAAGGTTACTGGTTTTTGTTTCTAGATGAAATTGAAGCCCAACTATGCGATCTTTAAAGAGAAAACCCTGGTTTTTTAAATATTGACTAGAAAATAAAAGTTGAGCCTTTGAGGGAAGGGTAAAAGATTCACTATGCCAATGGAGAACTATCAATTTTTTAGGTAAATTGTTAAAAGGTTTTTTTAAATAAACTGGATCCCAGCCGACTTCTTTATTTGAAGGCTCAATTTTTGCTCCTAAAGTTTTGGCGATTTGTTGAGCTCCTAAGCAAATACCTAAGATGGGTAAGTTTTGTTTTATGGCTTTAGAAATGAGCTTTCTTTCCCTTATTAGCCAATCTAAGGGTTGATTAGCACTCATGGGACCACCTAGTATAATCAAAAGATTACTATTTTTGATTGAAGGTAGAATACCAAACTGTTCAGGGTGATAAATTAAGAGTTGATATTTACGTAAATAAGCCCAATCAGCAATTATTCCTGGACCTTCGTCTGAAGCCTGTTGAATAAGATTAATAATCATAATAATTTATTTACTATAATATATTATAATTTTTTATATATAATGGAAAATTTACAAAAAAATTGATTGCTTACTTTTAAATTAGGATGAAAAATTTGTAAGAAAAAAGGTTAAGAGTTTAATGTATAATCATATTCTAGTTCCTTTAGATGGCAGTAAAAATGCTTTTCAAGCTGAAAATGTGGCTTTAAGGTTGGCCAAAAGATTTAAATCTAAAATAACCTTACTTTCAGTTGTTAACGATGTTAATCTTTTTATAGCTAATTCTGCTAGCCCAGCGTCTGGATCTAATGAGGATTTACCTATTAGTTGGCTTAATGTTGCAAGGTCCTATGCAAAAAAGATTTTAGAAGAAGGAAAACAAAAGGCAAGAACTTTTGGAGTTTCAGGAGCTTTAGTAGAAACAAAAATTACTCAAGGTTCAGCTAAACAAATTATTGCTGAAGATTTTCCAAAAGATCATAATATTGGTTTAATTGTTATTGGAAAATCAGGAAAGCATGCCTTAAATCGTTTGTTTGTAGGCTCTACTACTAGTTATGTAGTTAGGAATTCTTTAACCAAAGTTCTAGTAATTAATAATAAAGTGCCGAAATAATATAAAAAAGATAAATATTAATTTTATGAAGTTTGATAATCTTATTAAGAAAGGCAAAAAAAATGTATGAAAATATTTTAGTACCGTTAGATGGTAGTAGTAATTCTATACAGGCTGAAAAAGAAGCTTTGAAACTAGCAAAAAAATTTAATTCTAAAATTATCCTTTTATCGGTAATTAGTGAAGCTAACCTATTTCTATCTGTTGGAACAGGCCCAAGTACTGGTAGCACTGCAGTTCCTTTGGACTGGCAAAAATCTGCACGAGCCTTTGCTCAAAGTATTCTTAGTAACGGTGAAAAAAAAGCTAAAAATAATAATGTTGAAGTAAAAACTATAACCGAAGAGGGGCCTGCAAAAAAGGTTATTGCTGACTTTCCTAAAAATCATAAAGTTGATTTAGTTGTAATTGGAAAATCTGGTAAAGATTCAATTGATCGATTTTTAATTGGATCTACAACTTCTTATGTGGTAAGAAATTCTCCTGTTGAGGTTTTAGTAGTAAATGATAAAAGTTCTTAATAATTTATGAGACTAGCAAATAGGCTTTTTATTTTAGATAAAAAATATTATATAGATTAGTTTAAAAAAAGCTTTTATTTTTTATATCTTTAAAGGCGTACTTATTTAAAAAAGTAAAATGGGTTAAGGGAACCAATTGCTATTGAATAAGGTTTATTTAATAATAAAATTAATTGAATAGCAATTTTAATTTTTGGTCTTTAATAAAATAGTTATTAAACAAATTTATTCTTAAAATATTATGGAAATTTTTTAATTAAAATAAAAGATTTAAAGTTTTCGGTTAAAATAATATTTTTAATTTAATAATAGTAGCTTTATAAGATTAAGTGAACAATAAGGTTTTTAATAATTTTAAAGGATTTTTAAAAAATTTCCTAATTATTTTTAGTTTGAAAGAATTTTTAAGGAGTTAATACTTGTGGCTTTACAGTTTGTATTAGGGACAAATAGTTATGATCATCAAAAAAAGATGGTTGAAATATTGAAAAGTCAAAAAAAGAAATATCCCAATGATAAATTTTTTTATTTAGTTCCTAACCATATCAAATTTGAGTCTGAAATTGAAATCCTTAAGGAGTTATCTAACCCTAAAAAAAATGTTAGTGCTCAAACTAACATTCAAATTTTATCTTTGCCACGTTTAGC
Source organism: uncultured Oenococcus sp. (assembly GCA_934229385.1). Classification (GTDB taxonomy): domain Bacteria; phylum Bacillota; class Bacilli; order Lactobacillales; family Lactobacillaceae; genus Oenococcus. Next base: position 8,135 of record CAKQDH010000010.1, on the reverse strand, counting down.
TTGGTATTTTCTTAGAACAACTTCGGTATACCAAAAACAACGTATTAGTCCTGCTGGGATTAATATGTTACTTTATCAGATTATTATAGATAAGAAAAATGATCTTTTTCTTTTTAATCGAGAAGCTGAACTTCCAGGTTTTCTTAGCCAAATTGCAAAGCAGATTTCTATAATGAAAGATGGCAATGTAACAGCAGATGATCTAATAAAAATTAACCAAAATAAAAAATCTGGAATAACTAATGATCTACAAGATAAAATTCATGATTTTTCTATTATCTATTCAGAATATACTCGAAGGATCGAATCTAAATACTTTGATCAAACGAACGTTTTAAATTTGTTAAGTGATTATTTAGAAAATCATGATATGTCAAGATATCATTTCTTTATTTCTGGTTTTTCTAGATTTTCGGGCCAAGAAAATCGTTTGGTTAAAACACTTATCCAATATTCTGCCAGTACTACGATTGCTCTAATTTTAAATCGAGAATATACGAACGGTTTGCCTGCAAAGGAGAATTTGTTTTTTAAAACTGCTAAATTATTTAATGATCTTTATCGATTTGCTCAAAATAATCATATAAAATGTTTATATTCAATTAAAGTTAATAAATTACGAGTTAGTCCAAATATTAGTAAATTAGAAAAATATTGGGTTCAATCGACCAATTTTGGTCGTATTTCTGCTGATAAAAATATTTCTTCTAATGCAATTCGAATTTACCAAACAGATAATCTTTATTCAGAACTTGACCAAGTGGCCACTAATATAAGGCATATGGTGGCTTCGGGGAAATATCGATATTCAGATTTTTTAATATTAACACGCAATCTAGATATGTATGAAAATATTTTTGATCCGGTATTTCAAAACCAAGAGATTCCTTATTTTAAAGACATTTTAAAATCTATGTCTAACCATCCCTTAGTAGAATTAATAAGATCGATTTTTGATATTTACAATCCTGAACGTAAAGTAAACTATCGTTATGATGATGTAATGCGGTTTTTAAAGACAGAATTAGTAATACCGTTTGATCCAAATAACAAAGGGGTCTATATTTCTCTTGATGATTATCGAAGAGATGTGTGGCTTACTGAAAATTTAGTTTTAAAAAACGGTTATCAGGGTAATAAATGGACACAAAAAGAAGATTGGCCTTATATATGGGCTTCTAATGAAGATGAAGATTATGTATTAACAAAACAAGATTTAAAAGCTACAAAGCGAGTTAATTTAATTCGACATTTAATTAGAGATTCTTTACCAAAGTTTTACAAATGTTTTTATCAGGCTAAAACGAATAAAGAAGCTGCTGGTATTTTATATAAATTTTTGCAAAATAATGGGGTGATAAAGCGTCTTAAAGAGCAGAGAAATATGGCTGTAAAAGCTGCTAATATTACTCATTCTGATGAAATTGAACAAGTTTGGAAAACTTTTTGTTTACTTTTAGATGAAAGTGTGCAAATTTTAGGAGATAAACCCTTTATAGCTCAGGACTTTTGGAATCTTCTTTATGCAGGTTTTGAGGGGTCTAATTATTCTCAAATACCGTCTACTTTGGACCAGGTTATGATTTCAGAAACTGGAGCTTATCAAATGAAAAATCGTAAAGTTGTTTTTATGATTGGCTCCAATGACGAAAATATGCCTGAAAGAATGGAAAATAGCAATATATTTGGTGATGATGATATTATACAAATTTCTCGTAATTTAAATAATGATAAATATTTAAATGACCCATCAGACCAATTGATGGCCCAAGAACCATTTTTAAATTATTTAGCATTTACGGCAGGAAAAGAGAAGTTAATTTTTACTTATACAAAAAATACGAAAGGCGATTTACCGGTTGATATTTCTCCTTATGTTAGACGAATTCAAGAATACTTTGGTCTGCATATTATAGATAAACCTACTATTCCAGATAATAACCAAAAATCAGTTATTTCTTATGTGGGTTCAAAGAGATCAACTCTTCATCATTTAATTCAAGTAATTCAAGCTAATTATCATAAAGAAGATTTAAATTCATCATGGGTTTATATTTATAAGCAGCTAAAAAATGATCCTAATTTTAATAATTTAACCCAAACCTTATTGAACAGCATTAAATATAAAAACACCCCTCATAATTTAGACCCACATATTGTTGAACAATTATATGGCCCCTTATTAAATATTTCTATTTCTCAATTAGAATCATTTTTCAAAGATCCATATGAATATTTTCTAAAATATGGGCTTAAGCTCCAAGAAAGAGAAGAATTTGAACTTTCTTCAGCTTCCACAGGTCAATTTTTTCATGAAGCTTTAGACCACATTAATAAACAAATTCATAGAGATAAGATTGATCTTGCTCATTTAAGTAAAAATGGCATAAAAAAATTAGTTTCTAAAAATGTGTCCAATATTATAAACGATCCCGATAACTTTCAGTATGTTATTTTATCTAGTTCTTATCGCATGAGTTATATAACCAAACAGCTAAAATCTACCATTGAACAGATGGTGCAAGCGATGCAAAGTCAACAGAAGTTTACTTCTATGAAACCACAAAAAACTGAATTAGTATTTGGACCTCATGAGAAATTAAAGGGTCTTAGTTTCGATTTGCCGCATAATAAAAGGGTTAATGTAAAGGGACGTATTGACCGTATTGATTCTATGAAAGTTAGTAATAAAGATTATTTTGGAATAATAGATTATAAATCTGGTAATTGGGGTTTCGATTTTAGTCAAGCTTATTATGGAACATCTATGCAATTGCTAACTTATTTAGATGTTCTCAAACATAATATATCAAAGCTTAAAAACACATCTAAGCCGGCTTCATTAGTTGGGGCACTTTATTTGCATATTTTAAACGCTACTTTGCGGTATAAAGATCTTAAGAAAAAGAAATTAGAAGAAGCTTTATTAAAAAAACATAAATACCAAGGTATTTTAGTTGATAATCCGAAATTAATAAAAGGTTTAGATAAAAGTCTCATCAAGAGAACAGGTCCTTCTTTAGTTTATCCTTTTTATAAAACTAAAAACGGTGAACTAAGTAATAAAAAGTCAAATATTATCCAAGAAGATAATTTAGATGCCTTTTTAAAACATACTGAAGAACTAATTATTCAAGCTTCTAAAGATATCTATAATGGTGATATTTTAATGAAGCCTTATAAGAAGTTAGGCAAGCAAACTCCTTTTAAATATTCGCCTTACAAAGCTATTATGAATTTTGATCCTTTATTGCCAGAAAATGAATACGAAAAAGAACATAGGCTTTCTAAAAAAGAGATTATTGATAAATTAAAAAATAAAAGAAAGGAAAGCAAATAGTGGAATATACAGAAAATCAAAAAAAAGCTATTTATGACACACCTCAAGGTAATATTCTAGTATCTGCTTCTGCTGGGTCTGGAAAAACGAGGGTTTTAGTAGAAAGAATACTTAATCTAGTAGAAAAAAAGGGTATTAATATTGATCGGCTTTTGATAGTCACTTTTACTAGAGCCGCTGCTAAAGAACTACGTGATCGATTACAAAAATCTTTAAGGGAAGATTTTTCTAAAACATATGATAGGAAATTGAAAAGAAAATTACTTTCACAGATTAGAAAAGTTCCGGTTGCTGATATTGATACTATGGATGCTTATTGCCAGAAGCTGTTGTTGAGATATTATTATATTTTAGGTGTTGATCCTAATTTTAGAGTTCTTTCTGATGAAACAGAAATTCAACTTTTAAAAGAAAGGGTTTGGAATCAAGTTCGAGAAGACCTGTATGCTGATGATAAAGATAATAGTTTTTTTAAGTTAACTGAAAATTTTTCTAATGATAGAAGTGATGATGGACTGACAGAATTAGTGTTCTCTATGGATGAATTTGCCGATGCTAATGAGAATCCTGACGAATGGCTTAATAACCTAGTGACTTTTTATAATATAGGAAATTCAGGTTTAATTAATAGCAGAATATATAAAGAACATATAGCTCCTGAATTAAGTAATGCTTTTAAGCGACTTATAAGAACTCATAAATCAATTATAAAAATGGCTCAAGGTGTCTATCTCACAAAAGACATAAAAAGTTTTGTTAATCAATTAAATATAATTAAACAGTTAGAAAACCAGGTTAAAAGGGCTCAGGATTGGGATCAAGTTAGAGATCTACTTAATAGTTTTAGTTTTCAAATTTTAAATAGGATTCCGAAAAATTCTAATGAAGGCCAAAAGCAAATCCACCACCAAATTAGTAATTCAAATAAAATAATGAAAGCTCAATGGAACGATTTTATTGAAAATTATTTTCTGATGGATGAGAACTATAATTTAAGTCTCATAAAAGTGAGCCGGAAATTAGTTCAAAAGTTAATTAAGGTTGTTAAAGTTTTTAGAAAAGCTTATAGACTAGAAAAACAACATCGCCATTTGATGGAATTTATCGATATTGAACACGCGGCTTGTGATATTTTAAATAGTTCTAGTCAGCAGGCTTATCAGGTAAGAAAAAGATTACAAGATCAATATTATGAAATTTTGACTGATGAGTATCAAGATAATAACCGTCTTCAAGATGTTATTTTAGATAAAATTTCAAAGAATAATAACCGTTTTATGGTTGGAGATATTAAACAATCTATTTATCGTTTTCGTTTAGCAGATCCAACTTTATTTGTTCAGAAAAATAGGAGGTATTTAAGCTATGATAACAAAAATGAGCTAATAAACCTTTCTGAAAATTTCCGTTCAAGTAGAAATATAGATAATTTTATTAATATAATTTTTGGGCAGATAATGGATAACCAAATTGGTGATGTTAGATATTCTGGGCCCTCTAAATTAAAGTTTGGAGCAAATTATTATCCTAAAGAAATTAATTCAGAAATATCCTTGGTCATTTATAGGAATAAAAATGATCAAAAAAATAAAAATTTTTCGGCAATAAATTATCAACCAGATGATGCCGAGAATATTCAAGCAAAAATAGTAGCACAGAAAATTAAAAATTTAGTGAATAATAGAGAAACTATTTATGATAAGAATTTACGCAAAATGCGTCCTATTTCTTATAGTGATATAGCAGTAATTTCACCGACTCATAGTAACGAGTTAGCATTTTCGGATGTTTTTTCACAGTATAATATACCAAAAGAAATAAATAAAGCTAATAATTATTTCAAAACTACTGAAATTCAAGTTATGATGTCGTTACTTACAGTTATTGATAACCCCTTTCAAGATATACCCCTCACAGCTGTATTACGTTCCCCAATTGTGGGTTTCGATGAAAATCAATTAGCTTTTTTACGAATTAAACATCCTGAAGGTAATTATTATCAGGCTGTTTTTGACTTTTATAATAATAATCGAAATAGTAATATTCCCGATAATACTCTCGAAATTTATTCAAAGTTAAAAAGGTTTGTTCACCAACTAAAACACTTTAAAAATGTGGTCCAACGGGAAGGATTGGTTCCTTTAATTTGGGAAATTTATGAAAAAACAGGTTATCTGGATTATGTTGGAGGTATGCCTGGGGGTCTGCAAAGGCAAACTAATTTACATACTTTATACGAAAGGGCTGCAGATTATGAAAAAAATGGTTTTAAGGGTTTATTTCAGTTTGTTCAATTTATAAGAAGGATGAAGAAACGGGAAAAGGATCTTAATAATCCTAAGCCTAAAGCTGTAGATAACGCTGTCCAAGTTATGACAATCCATGGGAGCAAGGGTCTTCAGTTTCCTATTGTTTTTTTAAATGATATTGGTAAAAATTTTAATACAGAAGATACAAAAAAATCTTATATTTTAAATAGCCGCTGGGGAATAGGAATTAATTATTTAAATACACAAAATCGTTTAATTGAGTCCCCTTTACAAAGGCAGGTTATTTTAGACCTTAATAAAAAAGCTAATTTATCTGAAGAAATGAGAAAATTGTATGTTGCTATGACTAGGGCAGAACAAAGGTTGTATATAATTGCTAAAACAAAAGATAATATGAGTGATACCCAAGGATTAATACGAAAGTGGCAAGATAAAACCGATAAAAATCAATTTTTATTGCCCTTAGAATTTAGGAATAAAGCTAAAAATTATTTGGAATGGATTGGGCCGGCAATCTCTAGATATCCTGAAATTACAAAGAAAGTTAACACCCCTGTCATTTCAAAAAAGTTCATAAAGAATCCGGCTAAATTTAATATAAAATTTTATGATAATGAAAATATAAATAAATTTGATAAACAGGATTTAAACCAACTTTCATCTGGTGAATTTTTAAGCAAATTAAAGCGAGAACAAACAAAGACATATTCTAAATTTAAGGTTCCTAAAGTTAAAAAAATCTCTCATATTCTAAACTTTCAGTATCCACATATTATGGCTACCAAAACCACTGCTTATCAATCGGTTTCTGAAATTAAACGCTTGTTTGATGACCCTGATATTGATCAGTTAACTAATTACTCGACTCTGGATATAAATAAATCTGCTAATACGGGTCGCTATTTAAAAGAGGATCTTGAAGATCCACAATTTATTTCTCAAAGTGAAATGCAAAAACCTACTTCGGCTGAAGTGGGTAGTGCCACACATCTAGTTCTTCAAGAAATTAATTTAAACCATACCCCTTCTTATAAAAACATTAATGAATTAATCCAAAATTTAATTAAACAAAAAATTTTGAGTAAAAGAGTAGCTAAATTAATTGATATTTCATCTATTATGGGCTTTTATCAAAGTAAACTTGGTAAAAAAGTTTTAGCAAATCCTAAACAAACGTATCGAGAAGTACCCTTTTCTCTTTTAATGAGCGCTAAAGATGTTTTTGAAGGTTTTGAAAATGATAATCAGAAAATTTTGATTCACGGAATTATTGATGGGTATGTGAAAACAAATGGTGGGATTTATTTGTTTGATTATAAAACAGACCACTTAACATTTAATACATCTATAAAAGATATTCTTAAGCGTTATTCTGGCCAACTTAATTTATATGCTTTAGCGCTTTCAAAAATTTGGAACCGATCAGTTGATAATAAATATTTATATTTATTATCAGAAAACCAAACTATAAAAGTAAATTAATTTTTTTAAATTTCACTAAGAATTTAATTTGATTTTGAAAAAGTGTTTAAAGTAGATTATTAATGTAAAAAATTAAAGTATAAAATATGAAGTGAAAAAAATATTTTTTTGAATGTTTAAATAAGAAAATTTGATATAGAAATTATAAATTATATTTGGATGTAGTTTAATTTAGGAGAATTATAAAAATGGCTCAAAATAAAGAGAATAAAGAAAAAAAATCTAATAATTTTTCAAGACGGCATCCTGTCTGGGACTTTTTGTTTAGTTTATGTATTGGAATCGTAATTATTTGGGTAGTTTTATTAGTTATTGGTTTATTGTAAAGTAATTTAAATAAATTTTTTTAATTTATTTTCAGTAATTTTTATTTTATTCATAAATAACTTGATTCTCAGAAATAACAAGGTTTGCCCTAATATCATAAGAATTGTGAGGCAAACGTGTATATAAAAAGTTAGCAAATACTGGTAAAAGAATTTTAGTTCGGCAATTATAATTTTTTAGATATCTATCGTAATATCCGGCCCCGTGGCCTAATCTGAAGCCAACTTTATCAGCTGCTAAAGAAGGAAGAATGATTAAGTCAAGATTAGTGGGGGATATTTGTTGGCCGTTAGAGGGTTCCCATATATCATAACGATTTTTTTTTAGGGGTAAATGAGAATTTAGAATTATAGCTGACATGTTCTGTTTATCTTCTATATGAGGAACGGCTAAAGTTTTTTGCATATGGTAAGCCTTTTCTATGATTTGATTAGTAGGGACTTCTTTTTTAGTAGCTAGATAACAAAAAATTGTTTTAGCTTTCTTAAATTCAGGTAAATTAATAATTTGTTTTTGAATTTGATTTCCAGCTTTTTCTCGATAAGAAGCTGTGAGATAAATTTGTTTTTTTCTTGCTGATTGGCGTAGAGCTTTTTTTGTAAATTTAACGTTATTTTTCATGGTTTACTTTTTTTCATCGCTTCTACCACTCTTAAAGGTAACATGGCGTTGGTAACCGTCCCGATACCGCCAGGGACCGGATTAATGGCGAAGGC
>CAKQDH010000009.1 GCA_934229385.1 uncultured Oenococcus sp. | reverse complement strand
ATCTCAATATTAATGTTATCACTGTATTTGTAATTGCTAGATTCTATAAGTTACATTAGTAATTGTTTTTATACATTTTATTGAAACTTTCATTGAAATTATAGAGCTATACTACAATTATAAAAAGCAAAATTGAAAGTAATACGTTTATTATTTAGGAGACACTGTTAAGCTAAATTATAAAATTCTTAAATTTATTACTTAATTTATTACTTTTTAAAAGACTTATAGTAGTGAAAATTAATTAATTAACTAATAAAATATATAAAACTGTTTTAAGAATTTTTATTTTAAATTTATGATGAATAATTTAAATCAATTTATTATAAATATTATAAATCTTTGAACGGGAATAGTGAGTATATTTTGTTATTTTTTTAATTGCTTCTGTGGGTTTCAACCCTTGGTTGACTAAATTTTTGACCATTTTATAAAGTTGTTCGTTTGAAAAAATTTTTTCTTTGTTTTCTTTCTTAACCAAAATAACATATTCACCCTTAGGAGTTTTTTTATAAAAAAAATTAATTATCGTTGCAAGATTACCCCGATAATATGTTTCAAATTTTTTTGTTAATTCTCGTGCGATTACTAATTTAGTTTTTTTGCCAAAGACAGATTCGATATTTTTTAAAGTACTTAAAATTCTAAATGGTGATTCATATAATATTAGAGTTGTTTTATATTTAAGTAATTTTTTTAAAAAGTTAATTTGTTTTTCTTCTTTTTTTGGTAGAAATCCGATGAAAGTAAAATTGTGGTCTGGTAATCCACTAGCAATTAAAGCTGTAATTCCAGCAGAAGGGCCAGGTACGGAGATCACTGTTAACTTGTTTTTAATAGCAGAAAGAACTAGTTTATAACCAGGATCGGAAATTGAAGGGGTTCCAGCATCTGAAATCTGGGCAATATTAATTCCCGTTTTTAGTTTGGAAATTATATTAGGTATTCTTTGCTTATAATTATGTTGATGAAAACTAATTGTTGGTGATGTGATTCCAAATTTAGAAAATAGTATTTTACTATGGCGTGTATCTTCGGCTGCAATTAAATCAACTTTTTTTAAGATTTTGACAGCTCGAAAAGTTATGTCATCTAAATTGCCAATCGGAGTAGCAACCAAAAATAATTTACCAGTTTTATTGGTTTGAAAACTTTTTTGTTCCATTTTTTTCTTTTAAAATTTGTAAAGCTTGAATTACAAATGTTTCTAAAATAATTTGAGTATTTAAATTATATTTTTTCTTTGCAGAATTTATTAACCATTGGTCAAGCATTTTGGCAATAAATAAATTAGGAGTTTTTTCAAGAGATCTTTGTAATAAATTAGAAATTGCTTTGAATAAAAAAAGTGTATGTTGTTTGTCATAGGCTAAAGGCATTAACTTTATTTGTATATAAGGGAAAGCACTAGTGTCTAAGGATAAAATTTTTTCTAACCAATTCTGTGTATTTTGTTTAAGGTGGACAGCGTAATTGTTTTTTAAAATATTTTCTGCCTCGTTTAAAGAAGTACAGATAGAAGATAAGAAAACAGAAATATTTTCTTTTGTTCCTCTATTTAATAAATAAGTTTTTATTTCTTGTTGTGTTTTTTTGGGAAGAATAACTTTTTGAACTCTGGATAGAATAGTAGGCAGAATTGGTTTTTCTTTTTTGGAAGCTAGAAATATATATTGGTTTTTAAACGGTTCTTCTATAAATTTAAGTATAGAATTAGCGGCTGGTTCCGTCATCGAATCAGCATTCTTGATTATTGCAATTCTAGGTAAATTAGATTTTATAGAAAAAGCGTCTTTTAATTCACGCATTTGAGAGATAGTAATTGTGGTTTTTTTAGGAAGAGGTTCAATGTTAATGATGTTAGGATTTTCTTTTATATTAACTTTTTTGTTTAAAATATTTGAACAAATAAAAGTTAGTAGGGAAAAAATATCATCATTTCCTCCTATAAAAAGATAAGCATGACTAAGTTTATTTTCCTTAATTAAATTTGAAAATAGTGTTTTCGTAAGAAAATTTTTTTTATTGAGTTTTTCTATCATAATAAATAATAAATATCTAATTTGTCAGAAGTGAATGAAATTCTCAATTTTTTGTACGATAACAGTTGCTCCCCCTATATCAACTTCCACCGGCTCACCTACATCATTTAGGCTCATATCAAGACCAATTGGAGGAGTGACGAATTGCTTTCGGGTTTTTGAATGTTCTTTAATAATGCTTATTGTTTTTTTTACTTGTTCGTCTTTAACTGCAATTAAAAAAGTAGAATTTCCTGAACGTAAGAATCCACCTGCAGAAGCTAAACGTGTAGCTCTAATATTGTTTTCAACTAATGCATTCGCAACTGCAGAAGCATCTTTATCTTGGACGATAGCTGTAATAAGTTTCATAAATCACCGTTTAAACCTTTCTTAATTAATTGTAAAGCATCAAGGCCTATTTTTTTACTACTTTGTGTTGCATCAATAATTTTAATCCTTTTGGGATTTTTTGAAGCAAGTTTTAAATACCCTTGGCGTACTTTTTTGTGAAAATTTAATGCATCTGTATCAATACGATTGATTTGGTTACTCCTGTATTTATTAATCCTTTGCAGCCCAATTTTGCTTGGCAAGTCTAAAAGAAGGGTTAGATTTGGCATTAAACCTCTCGTAGCAAAGTAATTAATGTTATAAACCGGTTGGTAGCCTAAACCTCGCCCATACCCTTGATAAGCTGTTGAAGAGTCAATAAAACGATCACAAATAACCACTTTTTTTGCTTTTAAAGCTGGAATAATTTTTTCTGCTAAATGTTGAGCTCTAGAAGCTGCAAATAACAACGCTTCGGTTCTCGCATTAATTTCCGGGTATTTTTTATTTAGAACCAAATTTCGAATTTCTTCAGAAATTTTAACTCCCCCTGGCTCTCTAGTAATTAAAAAATTATTATCTAGTTTGTTTTTTAAAAAAGGACTTATTTTTTTTATTAAGGTAGTTTTGCCAGCACCTTCAGGGCCTTCAATACTTATAAAATAAGGTCCCTTCATTTTCTAACCCCGATATTACGTAAGCGTGCTTGCCTCATTAAATATATGTATTTCTTTTTTGCAAGTATGGTTTCTGAATGGATTAAACGTTGATTCACATTTATTGTTTGTAAATTTTTTTCAGTTTGTATAGCTGAATTGTAGTTATCTTTTAAATTGCTTACAGTTTTTAGCATTTTTTGATGAAAATAGTTACGGCGTAAGAATCTTTTTTTAAACTTCATAATTTTGTTCTTCCATTAAAAGCTTGAGTTAATGTTAGTTGATCTGCATAATCCAAATCTGTGCCAACTGATAGTCCTCTGGCTAGTCGAGTAACTTTAATCCCTGAAGGCTTAATTAATTTTCCAAGATAAAGGGCAGTAGCTTCTCCATCAGTAGAGGTATCAAGTCCAATAATAATTTCTTTAACTTCTGGATGCTCAGATAATCTAGTAATTAAGTTTTTAATATTAATATCTTCAGGGCCTTTTCCTTCAGTTGGAGATAAAACTCCATTTAATACATGATATAAGCCGTGATAATTATTTGTTTTCTCAATCGCCATTAGGTCTTTACTATTTTGTATAACAAAAATTTTACTTTTATCTCGACTTTTATCAGTACATATTTCACAAGGATTCTGGTTTTTATCGGTAATGAAACCACAAATCCTACAAAAAGTGAGATTTCTACGAGAATTTAATAAATTTTGGGCAAAGTCATTTATATCTTCTTTATTCATTTGGATAGTGTAAAAGGCCAGCCGAGTTGCAGTTTTTTTCCCTACTCCAGGGAGTTTGTTAAATGAATCAATAAGTTTAGTAATTGCTATTGGATATTCCATTAATAATCTTTACCTTTCACTTTAACGATATCGCCAAAGAGCTTTTGGGCCTTGTCAATAACGTCTTTATTCTTTTCGTTTTTATTTGTACTATTTTTTGGTTTTTTCGAATTCTCCTTATATGTGTTTATTTGGTTTTTAATGTTATTTTTTTTTAAATCTTTATTAGTTTTGTTATAAAAAGAATTAGTTTCTTTATCTTTTTTAGTTTTTGTTTTTAATTGGTTAATATATTTCTTTTTTAATTGATACCAAAGACCATCACTTATAAAAATAAAATTATATTTTGTTTTTAAAGAGATAAAGAAATTTTTTGATAACCAGGAAACGAAATTTGGCGTAGAAATAGCTGCGTCAGCTAATTCTTTGTGGGAAAAAGAAAAAATTAAATTATTTTTGCTAGCTACAACAGGTTTACAATTGTTTATAAGTGTTGAAAAAGACGGTTGATTGTCGCCAGAAAATCTTAACCATGCCTGAGTAACTTTTTTAAGTTCAGATTTTCTAGCAATATTCATAACAGTCCAGGCTTTTTCTTTACTAGTTTCAGTATTTATATCTTTTTCTTTTTTAATAAATAGATTTGATTTTTTGTCAAAATGGCCCTTGTTAATATCATGCTGCTTTTGTTTGGCTTTAGAATTGATTTTGTCTCTTTGTGTTTTATTTGTATTAGTTTTATTTGTATTAAAGGTAGGTTTTATATTTTTTTGGACATTTTTTTTATCATCAGAAATAGATAACTTGTCATTATTAGTTGCAGTCCCATTTAAAATGTTATTTGGTTTTGTAACACTAGGATATTTTTTTTCTTTTAAATTATCTGATATTTTTTCATTTTTTTTAATAAAGCTAATAGCTTCAACAGAAAAAATTTCAAGGTAAAGCTCAGGACGATTAGTTTGTTTCATTTTAATGAATGTGTCTGTAGCAATATTAATAATTTTTTCTATAATAAAATTTGAAACTAATGCAGATATTTTTATAATTTCTTTTCTTATATTTTCATTAACTAATTTTGGATCAGCTTTAGCTAAAATTATATTTTTTAAAAGGGCTAGTAAATCTCCCTGAAATCTGATTGGGTCTTTTCTTTCTAGAAATAAATTATGAACATTTTTAAAGGTTGTAAAAATATCTTTTTTTAAGATAGATTTTATAAAATTTGATTGTTGACTAAATTTAGTAGAGCCAGTAATTTTGTAAGTATATTTGGCATAAACTTTATTATCTTTAGATAAGGCTATCACTTCGTCCAATATAGATAATGAATCTCTCATTGCCCCTTCAGATGAATCAGCAATAACTGAAAGAGCTTCATTTTCAAAATCAATTTTTTGATCTTTGAGGATAAATTTTAGTCTGGATATAATCTGTTTTTTTGTTAATCTGCGGAAATTAAATCTTTGAACTCTACTTAAAATAGTAGCAGGTACTTTTTGAGGTTCTGTAGTAGCTAAGATAAATTTAACTTGTTCTGGAGGATCTTCAAGTGTTTTTAATAGAGCGTTAAATGCGCCCTTAGATAGCATATGGACTTCATCAATTATATAGATTTTATAAGGATAATGTAGTGGTGCATAATTAGTTGAATCGCGTAAATTTCGTATTTCATCGACTCCATTATTTGAAGCTGCATCAATTTCAACGATATCGGCGATATTATCATCGGATTGATAAAGATTAATACCCTCAATTTTTTTAGAAAAAATTTTGGCTACTGACGTTTTACCAGTACCTTTCGGCCCCGCAAAAAGATAAGCGTGTCCTACTTTATTAAGTTCTAACGAATTTTCTAAAGTTTTTACTATTATTTCTTGGCCTACTACGTCAGAAAACTTTTTAGGCCTATATTGTCTATATAAAGCTTTATACATTATTAAAAATTACCGAAACAAAATTTTAACATTTTTGATTTAAATTTATGTAAAAAAACGAGCACAGAACCTTAAACTAGCTTAAGGCTGCTGCATTCCTGCCCTGACCTAATTCACTAGTAGTCCTTGCTCGCCCTATTATTATATATTATTTTTTTAGTAACTGTCAAAAAATATTTCAGAATAATTCCTTTTTTTATTAATAAATATTTTTATTTTTAAAAAGAAATTCTAGTTACATAATCAATGAACCTTAATAGTTTTTATCACGTGAAGATCGAATACTGGATCTAGATTAGGGATAATAAATTATTAAGTTTTTCCTATTATTATTTAATAAGTCCTAATGAAGTCAACTACCACGGGTTAAAACTCGTAGCTTGTAGATTCTAATATCAAAATACGTATTAGACAGCCACAATTTGCTTAGATAAGCTGGCTTCTAGATATATTTCTATACCCCCGAAGTAGCAATAGCTACTAAAGTCTTTATTGTCCTTGGGGTGTCAAAGGAATTAAGTTGATTTTAGTTTGTATTCATCTCACAAATAAATTCACGGGATTTATGTCTAATTTTTTCGTTAAAAAATAGCTTAGTAAGAGCCTTCTTTAGAAAAATTGGTTATTTTTCTTCTTCTTTATTTCTTATTTTTAGAAAAAATTTTTTCATTAAATTGTTGGAAGCTCTTTCTAGTATTCGAGGATATATTTTTACTTCATGGTTTTCTCTTCTGTCATCTAAAAGGTTGTATAAAGAATTTACTCCCCCAAATTTTGTATTATTTGTTCCGTAATATAATTCGGGTATTCGACTTTGTAAAATAGCTCCACAACACATAACACATGGTTCTACCGTTACGAATAAAGAGCATCCGGTTAAACGCCAGCTATTTAATTTTAAATTACCTTCTTCAATAACTAATTTTTCAGCGTGTGCAGTTGCTAGATTAAGTTGTTCTTTACGATTGTGATTTTGGCTAATTATATTACCATCTTTAACCAAAATAGCTCCAATTGGTACTTCTTGCTCCTTAAAAGCTAATTGTGCTTGTTTTAAGGCAATTTCCATAAAATTAAAAATTTTTGATTGATCGTAAAACATAATATCCTTTATCTCTATTCATAATCTTACAATTTCCGAACCTTTTTTCTAGGATTTTTTTTGCAGATTGAGCACCTTGTTTTTTTTGTATTACTGCAAATATTGTTCCACCAGGAACTAAGTATTCATGAGAATAAATTAGTATGGTATTTACTATTTTTTTTCCAGCTCTAATGGGAGGATTAGTTATAATTGAAGCAAATTTATTTTTGACGGAAGCATAAACATCAGAATAAAATACCTTTGCTTGTAAACGATTAATGTTTAAATTTATTTTAGCAAGATTTAATGCACGATAATTAATATCACACATATAGATAGAGCGGTCAGGATATAAAGATTTAAATATAATTCCAATAGGGCCATATCCAGTTCCTAAATCTAAAATATTTCCATGTGGAATTATTTGATAATTTTTATAAATCGTTTTTAACAAAACTTGTGTTCCATAATCAATATATTTTTTTGAAAAAACATTGGAATCTGTTTTAAAAAAATATTCTTTATTTAAAAATTTAAAAACAAACTTATAAAAGTGATGTTTTGTAGAAGGATTTTTTTCAAAATATTGTTGATTTTCTTTTTTCATTTTATAAATAATTAATTTGTACTTTTAAAGATTTTTAAATAAAAAATAAAGATTGAATGTAGGTTTTTAAAAAATAAAAAAATATTCCAAAAATGGAATATTTTCTAAATAAGCAAATTTTTATTTTTTATTATTTAAGGGTAACTGTAGCTCCAGCTGCCTCTAATTTTGATTTAAGATCGTTAGCATCATCTTTGCTTTGATCTTTTTTAATCACAGAAGGGGCTTTATCTACCAAATCTTTACTTTCTTTAAGGCCTAGGCCAGTAGCATCACGAACAGCTTTAATTACTTTTATTTTAGCCTGTCCTTGTTCTGTTAATTCTACATTAAAAGTGCTTTTCTCTGCTTGTTGATTTCCATTATTAGAAGCTGCTGCAGGGGCTGCTGCAGAAACTCCGAATTGTTTTTCGATAGCCTTTACTAAATCAGCTAAATCTAGAATTGAGGCGTCTTTAAGAGAATTAATAATTGCGTCTTTATCAAATGCCATAATATACCTCCGTAAAATTTTTATTTATTTTTTCGATGAATCAGCTTTTTCAGCTTGTTCATTTTTTTCTTTTTTTGCAATCGCATTTACTCCATACATAAAGCTACGAAGTGGTGATTGTAATTCTGCTATTAACTGTTGTAATAACGTTTCTTTAGATGGAATATCTGCGTAACGATTGATGGTATCTAATTCAGTAACTTTTCCATCAATTATTCCGCCTTTTAGTTTTAAATCTTCGGCAGTTTTACTAAACTTTTTAATAATACGCTCTGGAGCAATAATATCTTTTTTTGAAAAAGCTACTGCGGAAGGGCCCTTAAAAACTTTATCAAGATTATCATATCCAACTTTTTTTGCAGCTCTTATAAGAATTGTATTTTTAATTACTTTTAAATTCACATCTTCTTTTTTAAGTTGAGAGCGAAGATCGTTAGATTGGCCGACAGTTAAACCACGTGAATTAGCAATAATTGAAGCAACTGAATCTTGAAAAAGTTTAGCAACTTTATCTACTTGCTTAGCTTTTACAGCAATTGTTTTCTCACTCATAGGATCTCCTTTCTGTAAATAGTTTTTTCACTTAAGTAAAGGAAAACCGCGAATGTCAATAGACACTAGGCGCGGTTTAAACAAATCTTCCTCGGCAGGAATTACGCTTTTTAGCAACCGACGTCTTAGGTAAAATATATATTTACATAGATAATATACAAAATAAAGTTTAAATAAGCAATAAGCAAAAAATTAAAACTTTATTTTTAAATGTATTTTTATAAAATTAAAATTTTATTATTCTCTTATTTATAAGCTATAAGAATAATATCTTATTAAGATTATTACTTTTTTATGTTGTTTAACGTTTATTCTAAAAATAAACTTTAGAAACTTTTATAATATATTAGTTATTAGGCATACTCTTGTCATCATCGATACGACATGAGCGTTTTTACAATGTAGATACATTCAGAGAGATCGCTGGGCTCATGGTAGATGAAATATGAGCGCTTAAGATATATTTACCTTTAACAGTACTTGGTCGAGCATTTAAAATTGTGGAAGCCACACTTTTGATGTTTTGAGTAAGTTTTTCCTTATCGAAAGAAACTTTACCTACCGGAATAGCAATATTGCCATTTCTATCAGTACGATAAGTCACTTGACCACTTTTGGCATCTTTGACAGCTTTTGAAATATCTAATGTAACTGTTCCCTCTTTTGGATTGGGCATAAGACCGCGAGGCCCCAAAACTCTTCCTACTCTTCCAACTTTAGGCATTTGGTTTGGAGTAGCGATAGCAATATCAAATTTTGACCACCCCGTTTGTACTTTTTTAATGAGATCGTCACTCCCAACAAAATCAGCTCCAGCTTTTTTTGCATCGCTAGCTTTATCACCATCAGCAAAAACTGTAACCGTTTTAGCATTTCCAGACCCATTAGGCAAAACCATAGCTCCTCGAAGTTGTTGATCAGCCTTAGTAGTGTCTACATTTAAATTAAAGACAATTTCAACATTGGAATTAAATTTCGTAAAAGAAATTTCTTTTAATAAAGTTACAGCATCCGAAAGAGAATATTGTTTTGCAGAATCAACTTTTTTAGCAGCAGCTAAATATTTTTTGCTATGTTGTTTAGTCATTATTTAGCGCCTCCTTCTGAAGCATCACTTTGTTTATTAGTTGCATCATTTTCATTTGAACTTACTTTAGATGGTCCTTTATCAAGAGATTTACCATCTACTAGAAAGCCCATTGAGCGAGCTGTTCCCAAAACAATTTTAGTAGCGGCTGACAAATCAGAAGCATTTAAATCTGGAAGTTTAGTTTTTGCGATTTCTTTTACTTGGTCAGTTGTTACATTAGCAGCTTTTATCTTGTTGGGCTGTCCAGAAGCCTTTTTGGTATTAGCTGCTTTTTTTAATAGATCTGATGCTGGAGGTGTTTTTGTTATGAATGAAAAAGAACGATCTTGATAAACCGAAATAACAACTGGAATTACAGATCCAGCTTGATCTTTTGTTTTTGCATTAAAATCTTTAGTAAATTGTCCAATATTAATCCCGGCTTGTCCTAAAGCTGGGCCTACAGGTGGAGCTGGAGTAGCTTTAGCAGCAGGTATTTGTAATTTTACTACGTTAACGACATTTTTAGCCACGATAATGTCTCCTCTCAATTAATCTAGCGGTAGAAAGTGCAGCCGTGACACTGCTTCCGCACATGATTTTTAACATGCAAAGTTAATCATACATTTTTTACTTGTTTAATTCAATAAAAATTATAGGTTTAATAAAAAATAATAGATTTAATAATTATTAATTTGTTGATTTTTAATAAACCTTATCAATATCATTAAAAGATATTTCTGTTTCAGTCTTCCGCCCGAACATGTCAACTAGAACACTAACAACTTTTTTCTCTTTATCAATGGAAGTAATTTTTCCTTCCATGCCATTCATTGCTCCTCCTATAATAGAAACAACTTCACCTATTTTAACGTTCAAATTATTAGTATCTCTTTTAATAAGGCCCATTCTATGCATTATCCTATCAATTTCTTCTTTTGTTACTGGATTTGGTTTTGATCCATGTCCATGTGAGCCTAGGAAACCTGTTACACCGGGAGTATTACGAACCACAAACCAAGATTCGTCAGTCATAACCATTTGAACTAGTACATAACCTGGAAAATCGTTTTCTACAACTTTTTTTGCTTCACCATTAGGACCGGTTTTTACTTTTTCATTTTCAGGTACAATGACTTTAAAAATATAATTGGTCATGCCCATTGATTCTCGGCGTTGTTCTAAATTTTGTTTGACACGATGTTCATAACCAGAATACGTATGTACAACGTACCAATCTTTTTGACCTTCTTGTTTTGTAGAAGACATATTCACCTCTTTAAAACTTTAAAACACAAATAAAAAAACCTCAAGAAACTTGGGTTCCTTTTTTATTTTAAACAAAAAATTTATTTAATCAATAATTTAATAAAAATAGAAAATAAATATCCTATAAAAGATAAAAAGGCAGAAAAGAAAAGGGATAAGAAAATAACTGATATAGTATCTTTATTAGTTTGGTCACCATTAGGCCAATTAACTTTTTTCATTTCTTTAATTGTTTCTTTAAAATAGTTAAGCATTATTAATTTTATTTTTAAATTCTGAATTTTTTAAAAACCATATAAACTATAACAAAATATTTAAATTTTATTAATGAAATTGAAAAAATTGAAATTTAAATTAATTTTTGCGTCGAAAATTATACACATGATACATTAATATAGCAGCTGCAACACTAGCATTAAGCGAATCTATATCCCCAGACATTGGAATAGTTATCATTTGATCAACATTTTGTTTTGTTCTAAATGATATTCCTTTCCCTTCATTACCTATTACAAGACCAATTGGCCCAAATGGTTTCCAGGTAGTGTAATCTATTCCAGACATGTCGGATCCGAATATCCATAATCCTTCTTTTTTTAATGTGTTAATTGTATCATTAATATTTGTTACTTTGCATACTGGTATATGTTCAATTGCTCCTGTTGAAACTTTAGCTACCGTCTGAGTTAATTGTACAGCTCTTCTTTTAGGAATTATTATGCCATCTGCTTTTACTGCATCAGCAGTTCTTAATATAGAGCCTAAATTATGAGGATCTTCTATTTTATCAAGAATAATTATAAATGGACTATGTTGATTTTTTTTTGCTTTCTTAAAAATTTCTTTAAGAGAAGTGTAATGAAAAGAACCAATAATAATAGCTATGCCTTGATGATTGGCATTGTTTGTTAAACTATCAAGAGTTTTATTATCAACCCATTTAGTAATTTTTTGATTTTTTAAAGTAAATTTTTTTATAATTTTTTGTTTTTTGTGTGATAAATTTTTACTTAATAAAATTTCTTTTATATTTTTATTGAATTTTATTGTTTCTATTGCTGGATGGAATCCATATATTAAATTTTTATTGTCGTGTTTCCCCATCTTCTACCTTTTTTATCATCCATTTTACAATTTCGTTTAGCCTTTTTTCTTTTTTGCTTAAATATAAATATCCTAGTAATGCTTCTAAACCTGTAGAAATTTGGTAACTAATAACGTTAGTATTTTTGGCTTTAGTATGTGGATGAGAATTACGCCCCTTTTTATAAATATTTAGTTCTGAATTATTTAAGACATTTTCTTTTTGCATTAATTTAAAAAATTTTGCGTGTGCTTTAGCAGACAAAAATTCTTTAGATTTATTTTGGAGCAAATTAACATTTGTTGTACCCTTTAGGATAAGATATCTTCTAATTTTTAATTCATCCACAGCATCACCCAAGAAAGCTAAAGAAAGTCCATTTAAACTATTAATATTTATTTTCATAATGTTATATTATAATGCTTAATTTATTTTTTTTAGAAAGTTGATTTTTAAAAATTTTTAAAATTTGGATAGATGATAGTTATACAAGGCCAATTAAATTGGTTATATATAATCATGGAATAATTGATTAATATTTTTACCATAAAAATTTTTAAATTGCCTTTGTGTTTTTTGGTTAAAAGAGAAATAGAATTTTTTATTTTTAATTTAAAAGTGTTGATAACTTCTAGTTTAAAATGGAAATGATCTCTAAAAGGGTATAGTGATGGTTACCAAAAAAACATATTGAAATTGATTTTAGCTAACAGCAAGTGCTATTATTTATCGATTGTCGTTTGTATCGTTAGTTGGATCAGTGAAATACTCAAAATAATGGTAAATTTTTAAAATTAAGGGGAAAATAGATAATGCCAGATAAAAATGTCATTGTTGAATTAAAAAAGGTAACAAAAAAATTTGGCAATAATCTTATTTTGAATAATATTAGTGCTAAAATAAAAAAATCAGAAGTTATCACGCTCATTGGTCCCTCAGGTACAGGAAAATCGACGTTAATTAGAGAAATTAATATGCTTGATCGTCCTACTTCAGGCTCAGTTTTTTTTGAAGGAAAAGATTTAACTAAACTAAGAGATAAAGATTTGGATTTAATAAGAGCTAAAATTGGGATGGTTTTTCAATCTTTTAACCTCTTCCCACATTTAAATGTAGAAAATAATATCACATTAGCTCCTATTAAATTAGGCTATATGAATAAAAAAGAAAGTCATAAAAAAGCTTTTGATCTTTTAAAGAAAGTTGGATTGGAAAAAAAGATATTTTCTTATCCTAAATCCCTTTCTGGAGGACAAGCACAACGCGTAGCTATTGCAAGGGCTTTAGCCATGAACCCAGATGTGATGTTGTTTGATGAACCTACATCTGCTTTAGATCCTGAAATGGTTGGTGAAGTTCTAAAAGTTATGCAAAAATTAGCTGAAGAAGGAATGACTATGATTGTTGTTACTCATGAAATGGGCTTTGCGAAAAAAGTGGCTAATAGAGTATGGTTTCTTAGTGGAGGTAAAATTGTTGAAGATACAAAACCAGAAATTTTTTTTAGAAAGCCACATAATCCCCGTGCAAGAATTTTTATTAATAAGTTACTTAAAATGTAGGTTTTTTAAAATATAAAAACTATTCAAACTTTACTATATAATTTTTTTAATAGATTGAAGTATTTTATATCTTAACTTCTTTACAGGCAAAATAAATGAACCTATATTTTCACTAATGTATCCATTAAACCCCTTTTTAAATTCAAAAACTCCATCTTTTCTTGAAATATCCCCGGAAATTCCATAAAAATTATAAGTAGGTATATTTCTTTCTAAGGCCTGATTCATCATTTCTTCTTGTATCTTAAATGGCCCATAAAAATTTTTAAATTCAATATTTGTATAGCTAAATACATAGGCTATTTCTTGAGGTTGAATAAAAAACATCCCACCTGATAAGTTTATATTTTTTCCATATTTTTTACTCAAATTTTTTGCTTGTTTAATTCTTTTTTGATGTTGTTTAACTTGGCTTTTTAATTCTCTAATTTGATTGGACCTTTTTTTCTTAATACGATTTTTATCTAATTGTTGATCTTTTTGGATTTTTTTATTTAATTTATTTATTTCATCATAAAAATGTTTTACATATCTATTGAGATCAATTTCTGCAACCATAAATTTTATATTATTGCCAAAGGCTTTATAAACACTTTGGTAATATTTAAGCGTTTTGTCTGAAAATCCTAAGCGGTTTGCTGTTTTTTGAGTATATTTTTTAAAAGTTGGTAATTCGTTGTATTTTATTGATCTTACAGAAATTCCGAATTCACGGGTTTTTTTAATTGAATACTGATTTTTTTTACTAAAAGAATTAAATAATTCTTGTTTATTTTTAAATTTAGTTAAATCTTTTAAATATTCAAAATGAATAGTGATTGTAGACATACCTCTCTGTTTTTGAATATCTTTATAATAAAACCCTTGCTTTTTAAAAGTTTCTATATATTTTTTAGCCTCAAATTTTTTTTCTTTACCACTATTTGTAATTTTTCTAATTTTTAAGTTGGGTTTAATACGAAGATAATAGGCATGCCGATCTTTCAAGTATTTTTTTATCTTTATTAAAAAAAAGTTTAAAATTTCTAATTTGTTTGATGCTTTATCTTCTATTAGAGGGCCCATCATTATTTCAAAAACTATTCCTGTTCTACTATGAATTGAGGTTATTAAAGAAGCGAGAAGAATCTTTCCATTTTCACTTTTGATGCCAATAAGATCAGTTTTTCTACTTCCATGGTCAAAATGTTTTTTTTGACCAATAGATTGATAAAAAGTTCCTTGCGAGTTTTTTTGTTCAAAATCATTAAATTCATTTAAACCTAGTTTTTTAAACTTCATATATTGCATTGTTCCTCTAATTTTTTTTTATAAAATTTGTAAAAAATAATTTAAATATAAATTTTAAAAATCATATCTAATTATAATTTTTTTCTATTTCTTTGATTATTTTTTTAGCTTCTTCTGGTGAGTGAGTGCTCATTAATTTTTCTCTAAAATATTTAGCATTATGTAAATTGCGAATATAAATTTTAAAAAACCTTCTTAAAGTTTCAAAACGTTTTTCTCCGATAGTTTGTATATAACTTTCATATAAGTTAAGTTGCATCTTAAATAAACTTAAAAGATTGTTTAAATTATGAGAAATAGGCTTTTTTTCAAAACAATATGGATTTTGAAAAATTCCTCGCCCGATCATAATACCATCAACGCCTGGGTGTTGATTATATATTCTTATTCCTTGTTGATAATCTTTAATATCTCCATTAATTTGTAACAAAGTATTGGGTGAGATTTTATTACGAAATTTTATTAAACGGTTTATAAACTCATAATGAGCAAAAGTTTTGCTCATTTCTTTTCTTGTTCGTAAATGAATTGTGATTAAGCTAACGCGCTGTTTTAATATCCAAGGAATCCATTTATTCATTTCAGATAAATTAGAAAAACCAAGTCTCGTTTTTACACTAATTGGTAAACCTGTTTTTTTTAAAGAACTAATAATTTTAGCTGCCTTTTTTGGATGCCGAATTAAATCTGCTCCTCCACCATTTTTTATTATTTTTGATGTAGGACATCCCATATTTATATCTATAGCTTTATAGCCTAAATTTTTCGCTTTTTCTCCGGCCTTATAAAAGATTCTTTCATTATCGCCCCATAATTGGGCAACAACTGGAACTTTTTCGGATTTAGAAATATAAAGTCGATTTTTTGCAGAAAATTTTGCTTGGGGGTGAATAATGCTTAAAGAATTAGTAAATTCTGTAAAAAAAACATCAGGAGGATAAGCTTGTGCAACAACTCTACGAAAAATACTATCAGTTACCGCTTCCATAGGGGCAAGGCTAAAAAAGGGCCGTTTTTCTTTTTTTGCTTTTTTCTCTATTTTTTTCCAAAAATTCTCTTTCATAATATAAAATAAAAAATTAGGCTTAATCTATTTTAGAATAGGGCATCATAAACATCGGGTTGCTCTTTAAGAGGCCATAAACTAACTTTTGTTTTGGGCCCCTTTATGCCGATATATTGGCCACCGCCTACATAAACCCCTACTTGAAATTCAGCTCCTTTTGGCCCCCAAAATAGTAAATCACTGGGTATTGCTTTTGTAAAAGGCTTGATTAATCTATTTTTTTTCCTTAATTGGTTAGCTTGAATATATGTTTTATTTCCGATATTAGTTAAGCCAGAAATGTATCTTAAATACAAAATAAAACCAGCTATACCAAAGCCTTTTTTATTATTTCCATTCCATAAAAAGGGGTAACCAATTAAATTAAAGGCATTAGTAATTACTTTTTGAGGCGAAATAATTTTGTATTTTAAGGAAACATTTGTTCTATTTTCTTTTTTTCTCCCATTGAAAATAATATCGTAGTTAATATTATTTTTTTTGTTCTCTCCCCTTTTAATAAACGTGTTTTTAACTAAATCAGCATGTTTTTTTAAATTAATAAGTTTACTTTTAGAAATTCTCGGGAAATCTTCATTAATATAAGGTATAATATTAAAATTATTTGTCCTATCTAGTTGAGCTGCACCTGATTTTAGCCAATTACTATATTCTATAGGTAAATTAATAGCCAAAAAAATAGGTGCCTTTTCTTTTTCTATTTTCCTTAAAATTTTTTCTTCGTTGTTTAATTCTATAATAAACGGCCTAATGTCTACAAATATATCAGAAATTTTTTTAGCTAAACCGCTCTGTAAATCTCGAAATAATAATAAATCCTTAGTTTTAGAAACCAAATAATTAAATTCTTCAAAACCGCTTGTTTCATTTGTTAGCCAATGGCCATGTTTTACGAGATCTACTATTGATTGATTACGGAAAATTTGGAAAGTATAACTTAAATTTTTTCCTTTAACACCTTTAGAGTTCTTAAAAGGTATAATCCCAACGTTAATAGCAAAAACAGCTTTATTTTCGTAATTTTTATTTTTGCTATATATCCATTTATTAACTGGGAGCATATTTTTAATAAAGATAGATGAAATTGCATCAAACTTTTCTTCTAAAGTGCTTGATATTGATTCTGCTTTTTTTAATTCTTTTATAAATTTATTGGTAATAAAGTTTCCTTTAAATTGAAAAGTTTTCATATTAATAAAATATTGGCTCACCTCTCCAATTGACGTATTAGGAGAAAATGTCCATTCATTTTTATTTGTAAAATAATTTCTATATTGCATGCTTTACTTTATTTTTTAATAACACAAAAAATAAGCCCAAAGGACTTATTTTTAAACTATTCTTTTAAATTTTTTGAATATCCCTAATTAAAAAGTTAAAATTAGCTCTCATGAATATATTGATAACTAGTAGCATTATTTACTGAACGGCTATGAGTTGCTAGTCCTGCATAGTTACCTTCACTAATATTTATTGCATTACTTGAAGTATTGTAAGAATCTACAACGGCAACATGTCCATAAGAACTTGCTCCTGCTTGGCCAGCTTGGAACACTACTGCTGATCCAGCTGAAGGCGTATTATTTACTGTATAGCCCTCTGCAGTAGCATTAGCAGACCATTGATTAGCATTACCTAAATTATTTGGTACCCAATTTAATTTGTTTTTTACATAATAAGTACATTGTCCATATGGGTATGTATTTGCAGAACTTGAGTTTGTATTGGAAGTATTTGTATTTGTTTTAGTACCTGTATTGGAAGTATTAGTTGTAGTAGGAGTGCTTGTATTTGTTTTAGTACCTGTATTGGGTGTAACATCAGGTTTCTCTACTGCTGTATTGGGTAATTGAGGTTTTGTCGTATTAGTGGTTGTTTTAGGCTTAGTTGCTGTATTAGTAGTAGCAGTTACTTTAGGTTTAGTTGTTGTAGAAGCTTTAGGCGTTGCTGCTTTAACAGTTGTTTTAGGTTTAGTTACTGTATTAGTAGTTACTTTAGGCGTTACTGCCTTAGTAGTTGCTTTAGGCTTAGTTACTGTAGAAGCTTT
>CAKQDH010000008.1 GCA_934229385.1 uncultured Oenococcus sp. | reverse complement strand
TACTTCTGTTTTTGTCTCTTTAACCTAGCCTTTTATATATTAACTTCCCTTAGACCGAAGGTCAAGAGGAAATAAAAAAACTCTGAAGTTTTTAAAATTCTTCAGAGTTTAAATTATTTACCTTTTAATCTTTAAAATGGTTATTTAAATTTTAACAATTCTATAAAATTATTGATCAATTTTCTTCATTCTTTTCAAAACCCTTCTGGATTTCATCCAAAGTAGGTATTTTTTCAGAAGGTTTAGCTGGTTTTCCTACAACTTTATCTTTAATATTACGATATTTAGAAACACCAGTTCCTGCAGGAATAGCTTTCCCAATAATAACATTTTCTTTTAATCCGACTAATGGGTCATTTTTGCCCCTAATAGAAGCATCTGTTAATACTCGTGTTGTTTCTTGGAATGAAGCAGCTGATAAGAATGAATTTGTTTCAAGAGAAGCTTTGGTAATACCTAATAATACAGGACGTGCAGTTGCAGGAATTTTCCCTGATAAAATAGTCTTACTATTTTCTTTACCAAAGTCGTTAATATCAAGAAGTTGGCCTGGAAGAAGACTAGAGTTTCCTGGATCCATTACGCGAACTTTTTTGAACATTTGTCTTACCATAACTTCAATATGTTTATCAGCGATACCAACACCTTGTAAACGATAAACTTTTTGAACTTCACCTAAAAGATAGTTTTCTGTTTTTAGTACGCTAGAAACCCTTAATAACTCTTTTGGATTTAGTGGTCCTGTACTAATAGGCTCAGATCTGTGTATTTTATCACCTTCAGAAACACGTAAACGAGCAGATATAGGTAATTGATAATCACGTGTATCAGTTTGTCCTTCAATTGTTACTGTCTTAGTTTGTTCAGCAGAATTTTCTTCAATACTTTTAACTTTCCCAGTGACTTCAGAAATTTCGGCGCGTCCTTTTGGATTTCTTGCTTCAAAAATTTCTTGAACACGAGGAAGACCTTGAGTAATATCTTCTGAAGTTGCAACACCGCCAGTATGGAATGTACGCATAGTTAATTGAGTACCAGGCTCACCTATAGCTTGGGCTGCCACTGTTCCAATAGCTTCACCAACATCTACTACATCTCCACTAGCCATGTTTCTTCCATAGCATTTTACACAAACACCGTGTTTTGTTCGACAAGTAAATATTGAACGGATGGTAACTGTTTGGATTCCTGAATCAACAATATGTTTTGCTGCTTTTTCATCAATTAAACTATTTTTATGAACAATAATTTCTCCAGTTTTAGGATCAGTTACAGATTTAAGAGCAAATCTTCCAAGGATTCTATCATATAGAGGTTCAATAACTTCATCTCCATTCATAACAGCTGAAACATCTAGACCTTGATCAGTCCCACAATCTTCTTCTCTAACAATATTTTCTTGAGCGACATCGACCAATCGGCGCGTAAGGTAACCGGAATTAGCGGTTTTAAGAGCCGTATCTGTCATGCCTTTACGAGCACCATGAGTAGAGATGAACATTTCCAATACTGAAAGACCATCACGGAAGTTAGCTGTAACAGGAAGTTCTATTACTTTGCCATTCGGTGCAGCCATTAATCCTCGCATTCCTGCCAGTTGAACAAAATTAGAAATGTTTCCTCGTGCTCCAGAATCACTCATCATGTTGATAGGGTTTTTTGGATTAAATTTCTTTACTAATTTATCTTTGATTTTATCTTGTGCATCAGACCAAGTCTGTGTAACTTGTGTATATCTTTCGTCTTCGGTTAATAATCCACGCCGAAACTGTTTTGTAATAGAATTTACCTTTTCATGAGCATCACGTAAAATCTTTGGTCTTTCTGATAATTCTGTGACATCTGACAAAGCAAAGGTTAATCCTGATTTAGTAGAGATATTATAGCCTAGATCTTTCATATCATCTAAAAATTTAGAAGTTCTAGTAACTTTATATCTAGCATAGATTTGAGAAATTATATCAGAGAGAAAATCTGATTTAAATGGTTCATTAAGTGATTCATTCTTTATCCATTCTTTTACATTCGTTCCTTTTTTTACAAAGAACCGATCATCTATACCACTGAAATTAGATCCCTTTGCTTCATTTATATAAGGAAAATCTTTTGGTAAAATTCCGTTGAATATAATTTTACCAACTGTAGTTATCATAATGCTATTTCTTTGCGAATCAGTAAATGGTTTTAGTTTATTAAAACTAGAAGTAGCGATTCCGATCCTCGTGTGTAATTCTACATCATGATTTTGAAGGGCTATCCTAACTTCGCTAGGGGAAGAGAATACCATACCTTCACCCTTTATCCCACTTTCTTCTGTCGTAAGATAGTAGTTTCCAATTGTCATATCCTGAGAAGGAGCCACAATTGGTTTTCCATCTCTTGGTGCTAATATATGAGATGCAGCAAGCATCAATAAGCGAGATTCTGCTTGAGCTTCATCTGAAAGAGGAACGTGAATTGCCATTTGGTCTCCATCGAAATCAGCGTTATATGCTTGACATACTAGGGGATGAAGTCTAATGGATTTTCCAGGAACTAACACTGGTTCAAAGGCCTGAATTCCTAATCTGTGCAGAGTTGGAGCTCGATTAAGAAGTACAGGATGTTCTTTGACAACCTTTTCTAGTACCTCTTGAACGATTTCAGCATTACGATCAACTAGCCTTCTTGCAGACCGAAGATTATTAGCCCCATTATTTTCAGATCCTAATTCAATTAAACGATGATAGATATACGGTTTAAAAAGTTCTACTGCCATTTGACGAGGAAGGCCCATTTGATTCATTTTTAAAAATGGACCAACATCAATAACAGACCTTCCAGAATAATCAACACGTTTTCCTAGTAAATTTTGGCGGAACCTTCCTTGTTTTCCCTTTAATAAATGAGAAAGAGATTTAAGTGGTCTATTACCTGGTCCGGAGACTGGCCGACCTCTTCTGCCGTTATCGATTAAAGCATCCACAGCTTCTTGTAACATTCTCTTTTCATTTTGAACAATTATTTCCGGTGCATTTAAATCGAGTAGTCTTTTTAAACGGTTATTTCTGTTGATAACTCGACGATATAAATCGTTTAAATCAGAGGTAGCGAATCTTCCACCTTCAAGTTGAACCATTGGTCTTAAATCTGGCGGGATTACTGGAATTACATCCATTACCATCCACAAAGGATTATTTCCTGATTTAATAAAAGATTCAATAATATCTAAACGCCTAATTGCACGTGTTCTTTTTTGCCCTGTGGCACTTTTCAATTCTTCTTTTAAGCTTTTAGCTTGCTTGTTTAAGTCAACTTGGCGAAGTAAATCTTTAATAGCTTCTGCACCCATTTTTGCTACAAAAGAATTAGCACCATATTCATCTTTATACTGACGATACTCAGCTTCCGTGATTATCTGCTTTTTCTCTAATTTCGTATTTCCGGGATCAATTACCACATAACTAGCAAAATAAATTACTTCTTCTAGAACTCGTGGACTCATATTTAAAATTAATCCTAAACGGCTTGGAATGCCTTTAAAATACCAAATATGGGTTACTGGAGCCGCAAGTTCAATATGTCCCATTCTTTCTCGACGGACTTTTGAAGATGTGACTTCTACTCCACACCGATCACAAACAATGCCCTTGTATCGAATTCTTTTATATTTCCCACAGGCACATTCGTAGTCTTTTATAGGGCCAAATATTCTTTCATCAAAAAGGCCGTCCCTTTCGGCTTTAAGAGTACGATAATTAATAGTCTCTGGTTTTTTAACTTCACCATATGACCATTCACGGATCTTGGCCGGGGAAGCAAGACCTATTTGCATAGATTCAAATCTGTTTACATCTATTGACAAAATTTTTCTCCTTTAATATGACCTTTATTTGCAAAAATTAATTTTTTGAAGTGATACGAGGCTTTTTCTTTTCGTCTCCCTTAAATAAATCTGGTTTTTCTTTAGCAATTTGTTCCAATGCATCAGTAGTGGCCAAATTATCATCTTCATCCATTTGAGCCATTTTAATGGATTTTCCTTGTCCATCAAGTACTTTTATATCTAAACCGAGAGCTTGTAATTCTTTGATTAAGACTCTAAATGATTCAGGAACACCAGGTTTAGGTAATGGATTTCCTTTAACAATGGATTCAAAGACTTTATTTCTTCCACGAACATCATCAGATTTATAAGTTAAAATTTCTTGAAGTGTATGAGCAGCTCCATAAGCTTCTAAAGCCCAAACTTCCATTTCACCAAAACGTTGTCCACCAAACTGAGCTTTACCGCCTAATGGTTGTTGTGTTACTAGCGAATAAGGACCAATTGAACGGGCATGGATTTTATCATCAACCATATGATTTAGTTTCATGAAATACATTGTTCCTACAGAAATGCGGTTGTCAAATGCTTCTCCGGTTTGTCCATCATACAGAACTGTTTTACCATCTTTATCTAAACCTGCTTCTTTTAATGATGCAGAGACATCATCATCAGAAGCACCATCAAAGACAGGAGACATAACTTTAATCCCCATTTTTCTTGCAGACATCCCCAAATGTAATTCTAAGATTTGTCCAATATTCATTCGAGAAGGAAC
This sequence comes from uncultured Oenococcus sp., assembly GCA_934229385.1. Lineage (GTDB taxonomy): Bacteria > Bacillota > Bacilli > Lactobacillales > Lactobacillaceae > Oenococcus. The sequence goes on along the minus strand of CAKQDH010000008.1, from coordinate 21,978 downwards.
GCCCATTGGAGAAAGTAAAATATCTATTGGTGTACCATCTTTTGTAAATGGCATATCTTCTTCTGGTACAACAACGGAAACTGTTCCTTTGTTTCCATGGCGTCCAGACATTTTATCACCAATTTGAAGTTTACGTTTTTGAGCGATAAACACACGTACCATCATGTTAACACCAGGAGCTAATTCATCACCATTGTCTCTAGTAAGTATTTCTACATCTTGAACGATTCCTCCTCCTCCGTGAGGTACACGTAATGAGGTATCACGAACTTCTCTAGCTTTTTCACCAAAAATAGCATGTAATAAACGCTCTTCAGCGGATAACTCAGTTACTCCCTTAGGAGTTATTTTTCCTACTAAGATATCCCCATCTTTAACTTTGGCGCCAATCCTTACTATTCCTGAATCGTCTAAATCTTTTAGTTGATCTTCACCCACATTAGGGATTTCTCTAGTAATTTCTTCTGGGCCTAATTTTGTATCACGAGTTTCTGATTCATGTTGTTCTATATGAATAGAAGTATAAACATCATCTTTAACTAATCGCTCACTAATAATTATTGCATCTTCAAAATTATAACCATGCCAAGTCATAAAAGCAATTAAAGGATTTTGTCCTAATGCTAATTCACCATTCTGCATTGCTGGACCATCAGCTAAAATATCACCTTTTTTTACTTTATCACCATAATTTACAATCGGATTTTGGTTATAATTTTTGCCCCCATTAGATCGCTGGAATTTCATTAATTTATATTCGTTAAGATTTCCATCTTCTTCTCTAATTCTAATAGTACGGCCATCTACATATTCAACGGTACCATCCTTTTGAGCAATTTTTGCAAGTCCAGAATCAAAAGCAATTTGGCTTTCCATGCCAGTTCCAATAATTGGCGAATGTGGTTTTATTAGAGGAACAGCCTGACGTTGCATATTAGCTCCCATTAAAGCACGGTTAGAATCATCATGCTCTAAAAACGGAATGGAAGATGTAGAAATTGCTGAGATTTGGTTTGGAGAAACATCCATATAATCTACTTCTTCAATAGGAACTTCAACGTTATCTTCACCTCGTCTAGCCATAACTGTTGAATTAGCAAAACTCCCATCATTATTTAAAGGAGAATTAGCTTGAGCTATTGTAAAATTATCTTCTACATCTGCTGTTAGATAATCAATCCTATCAGTAACTTTATGTGTATCCCAGTCAACTCGCCTATAAGGTGTCTCAATAAAACCATATTCATTAATACGGCCATAAACAGCTAAAGAAGTAATTAAACCAATATTTGGTCCTTCTGGGGTTTCAATTGGATCGATTCTTCCATAATGTGAATAATGAACATCTCTTACTTCATAGCCAGCTCGGTCACGTGTTAAGCCCCCTGGGCCTAAAGCAGAAAGCCGGCGCTTATGGTTTAATTCACTTAATGGATTTGTTTGATCCATAAATTGTGAAAGTTGAGAAGAACCAAAAAATTCTTTTAAAGCGGCTATAACTGGACGTATATTGATAAGTTGTTGTGGAGTAACAGTATTAGGATCTTGTATGGACATCCTTTCTCTTACAACTCTTTCCATTCTAGTTAGCCCAATTCTAAATTGATTTTCTAATAATTCTCCTACAGAACGTATTCTTCTATTTCCTAAGTGATCGATATCATCAGTTTCTCCAATTCCTTCTTGCAAATCAAAGAAATAATTCATACCTGCAATAATGTCGGCAGGAAGGATATGATGCACTGATCCATCTATTTTTCCATTTCCAATTATTTTCACGGTTTTCGTAGGATCATTTTTACTATAAACTTTTATACTTTGAAGCCTAATTGGGTCTGAAAGAACAGCTTCATCATCAGGATTGATTTTTTCTAAATGATAATTTGGATCGTCTAAAAGCTTAGAAATTTTTTTGATATTTTTTCGATCAATTTGTGTATTTTTTGGAACAACAACTTGTCCGTCATTATCCATTAGATCTTCTGCCAATGTTTCGCTATAAAGACGCGACTTTAAAGAAAGTTTTTGATTAATTTTAAAGCGGCCAACACTACCAAGATCATAACGCTTTGGATCAAAAAAACGTGCAACAAGTAAAGAACGAGAGGAATCAACGGTTTTAGGCTCTCCTGGACGTAATCTTTCGTAGATATCTTCTAAAGCCTCTGCAGATCTAGATAAAGAAGGGTCTTTATGCACATCTTTTTCTATTGAAAGATTTAAAGATTCCATATCATTACCGAATAAATCTCTAATATCAGAATCTGAACCAATTCCAAGTGCTCGAATAAGTTCTGTAATCGGTAATTTTCGGGTTCTATCAATTCTTATATTGGCAGTTCCTTTAGCATCAGTGTCCATTTCTAGCCATGCTCCTCTATTTGGAATGACAGTTGTCCCAAAAACAGTATGGTTATTTTTATCAACGTCGCTATTATAATAGATTCCTGGGGAACGAACTAGTTGAGAAACAACTACTCTTTCGGCTCCATTAATAATAAAGGAGCCATTTTCAGTCATTAATGGAAGTTCACCGAAATATATATCTTGCGATTTAATTTCACCAGTTTCTTTATTAGTTAAGCGAAGGGTAACATGAAGTGGAGCAGCATAATTTACACCCTGTTCACGAGATTCTTCAAGTGAATATTTTGGTTTATCAAGGGAATAGTCAACATATTCTAAAGAAAGCTTTCCGGCATAATCTTCTATGGGAAGTATGTCATTAAACATTTCTTTAACCCCTTTATCTAAAAACCATTTGTAAGAAGCTGTTTGTACTTCTGTTAAAGGTGGAATACCGAGTACGTTTTTTGCAGAAGAGTAGCTTCGACGAGCAGCATGCTTGTTAATTCTCACATTATGTATAGCCAATTATTTTCCTCCAATTTTAAGGTTGCTTGGTTTATTGTTTTTTTATGATAAAAAATTAAAATTTTTAATTATATCAGTAAATAAAAAACGCGGACCAAAAGGATCTGCGTTTTAAAATAGCCAGGACAATATTTCTGGCTATTTGTTTTTTAGAATAAACCTCACTCGCTTATTTAGTATATCTAAATACCAAATTAATTTCAAGCATAAATTTCATTTAATTTTATTAACATTAATAGCTTGTGGGCCTCGATCTCCATTTTTAACATCGAAACTAACTTTCTGGCCTTCATCTAAAGATTTAAAGCCTTCACCATTAATTTCTGAATAGTGGACAAAAACATCATCACCATTTTCTCTTAGAATAAATCCATATCCTTTTTTAGAATTAAACCACTTAACTGTTCCAGTTTCCATAAATAATACCTAATTAAAAAAATTTTATAAGTAACTGGTATGAATGTAATTTTTATATTTATACCAGTTTACAAATAGCATTATACACCAGATGAAAAAATAATTTATTTTTTATAAAAAAAATTAAAAAATATTAAAAAATTTGATTAGTAAATTTCATTATCATTTAAATTTTCCTTATTTATGCTATTTATTTTTTCTTCTTTTTTTTCTTTATTATTTTTTTTGGAATTAACTGACGAAGATTTGGAACCTTTTTTATTTTCTTCTTTTTTTATTTTATTAATGCCATATTTTGTTCTAACAGAATTAACAATTTCTTGATACTCTTTTTTATGTTCTGGATTTTTTAGCCAGTTTATAGCGTTTGAACGTCCTTGGCCAATTTTTTCGCCTTTATATGCGTACCAAGAACCAGATTTGTCAACTATATCCTTATCAACAGCTAAATCAATAAGTTCTCCGAGTTGGCTAATTCCTTTACCATATAAAATATCAACTTGGGCAGTTTTAAAAGGTGAAGCAATTTTATTCTTTACAACTTTGATTTTTGTATTATTTCCAATAATATTTGTTCCTTCTTTAATTTGAGCAGCTCGCCTAATTTCTAAACGCACGGTAGAATAAAATTTTAAAGCTCTACCTCCTGGAGTCGTTTCTGGGTTTCCAAACATAACACCAATTTTTTCACGAATTTGATTTATAAATATAGCAATTGTTCCTGTGCGACTGAGAGTTCCTGATAATTTTCGCAAAGCTTGTGACATTAAACGAGCTTGCAAACCAACATGTGTGTCCCCCATTTCGCCTTCTATTTCTGCTCTTGGGACTAAAGCAGCAACTGAATCTACTACCAAAAGATCAATAGCGCCTGAATTTACTAAATCATCTGCAATTTCTAAACCTTGTTCACCTGTATCAGGTTGGCTTAGTAATAAATTGTCTATATTAACGCCTAAATTTTTAGCATAATTAGCATCTAGGGCGTTTTCGGCATCAATATAAGCTGCTGTTCCGCCTTTTTTCTGTGCTTCAGCTACAGCATGTAAAGCAACGGTAGTTTTCCCTGATGATTCAGGGCCGAAAATTTCAATAATTCTCCCCCTTGGATAGCCACCTATCCCTAAAGCTATATCTAACTTTAAAGAACCAGTTGGAATTACATCAACTTTAGCTTTAGTATCTTCTCCTAATCGCATTATTGAGCCCTTACCAAAATCTTTTTCAATTTTTTTTAATGCTGCGTTTAAAGCAGTTTTTCTTCCATTATTAATATTTTTGACAGTCATAATACCTCTTTATAGTAAACCATCTTTTTTGTATTTAAATCTATTAGATATCGGAAAATGTGAATTATATTTTATTATAATAATAAAATTTTAGAAAGTATTCATCTGATTTTAAATTTATTTTAAATTTCACCTGCAAAAACATTTTTATAACTAATAAAATATTCAATTCCGGAATATATTGTAAAGATAACAGCAATATAAAAAATAATTTGATCTACTGGAACAAAAGGAATTGAAAAATTACTACAAAGGAGAAAGATTATTGCTAACATTTGAGTGACGGTTTTTATTTTTCCAGGTAATTTAGCAGCCATAATAGTTCCGTTTTGTTCCACGATTAATATCCTAAGCCCCGTTACTGCTAATTCTCTAATTACAATGATAGAAGTTGCCCAAGCTGGGATTATATGGAAAGAAGTTAAATATATGAATGCCGTCATTACTATCATTTTATCGGCCATAGGATCAGCAAATTTACCAAAATTTGTTATAAGATGTTTGCTTCTAGCTATTCTTCCGTCGGCAACATCAGTTAGGGTAGCTATAGCGAAAATGAATGCAGCAATTAACCAGGATAAAGGATGATTAAAAATTTTTATCCAATGGATTGGAATAGAAAGAAGCAATATGAAAATTGGTATTAAAATAATTCTAAAAGTAGTTAATTTGTTTGGTAAATTCATTTTTTGTCCTCTATTTATTTTTACATTAATTAAAAATTTCTATTTTGAGTAAAAAATTAAAAAGCACTATTAAAAGTATAAAACTTAAAAGAACTAAAAAAATAATAGATTAAATTTTTTAAAATTATTTTAATATTTTACTTAAGGAATTTATTTTAATTAATTTTCTTGAAAATTTTAACGTTAATTTAAAAAATAAAATTAATTAAATTTAAATAAGATATTTTATTAGTAACTTTTAGTTTTTAATGCTTTTATATTTTTATAGTAAAGGGGAAAGCAATCTGCAGAAATTTTGTTTAAATTTTCGCCAAACACTTTGCTTTTTAAAATATTGTTTATTTAATAAGGTTGAATTTTGTGCATCAATCTTTAATTGTTTCTTAATTTTTTTTGCAAAATATCTACTAAAAATAAAAGCATTTGCCTCAAAACCTAATTCAAAGGATCTAATATCCATATTAGCAGAGCCAATACTAGTTACTTCATCATCCATTAGAATTAGTTTACTATGTAAAAATCCTTTATCATAGCGATAAATTTTTGCGCCTTTTTCTTGAAATTCTCTTGCATAGTATTCAGTAGCTCTATAAACAAAAGGGTGATCAGGCATCCTGGGTATAAAAATATTAATCTTGATTCCAGATGATAAAGCAATTATTATACTTTCAAAAATTGATTGATCCGGAATTAAATATGGGGTTTGAATAACGATAGATTTTACTGCTGAATTAATCATTGTTAAATAACCCTTTTTTATAATTTCAGAAGTAGAATCGGGCCCTGAAGATATTATTTGAACGGGATAATTTATTTTTTTTGTTTTTGAAGAGGGGAAATATTTTTTTGAAAAAGATAATTTATCTTTCTTTTTTGCGGTAGAATTCCAATCTGTAAAGAATTGTGATTGTAATGACAATACGGAATCACCTCTAATTTTTAAATGTGAATCTCTCCAATATGAGAATCGGTTTGAATTTCCTTCATACTGGTCACCAAAATTAAACCCTCCTATATAGCCAATTTTTCCATCAATAACAGTTATTTTTCGGTGAAAACGAAAATTTATCCTATATGAAAGAAGTTGAAATCTTCTTGTTAAGAAAGGATAAATAATCCCTCCAGCTTTTCGAAGGCGATGATACATTAAATTATGTGTTCCATGAGAACCATATGCATCATAAATCACTCGAATTTCTACACCTTCTTGAGCTTTTTTTGTTAATAAATCTACCAATTGATTGCCCATTTTATCATTATTAATGGTAAAAGAAGATATATGGATGTGGTGTCTAGCCCCTTTAATTTCTTTAAAAATATTTTTAAAAAGAATGGAACCGTCAAAAAAAGTTTGAATGCGATTACCGTAAGTTAGAATTGAACCAGATTTATTCGTAAATAGATTATTAATCTTTGAAATTCTTTGATTTAAATAATGTTTATTTAAAAATTTTTGGTTATCTTTTATTTGTTCTTTCCCTGTAATGTTCTGGTTAATAAAACTAAATATTTTTTTGTTAGAAAGCCCTCTTCCAGCAAACCAATAAATAACAAAACCAATACCAGGAATAAAAATTAAAACAACCAGCCATGCCCATATTTTGCTGACATCACGATTACTTAAAAATACGGTTATGATTGATAACGAACTATTTATAAATAAAATAATAAAGAATATATTTAAATAAAAATTCATAATATAATAGACTTTTTATATCAAAAAATTTAAGTTTTTGATACTTAAGATTCTTTCATTAAATTTTCAAATGGTTTATAAAAAATTGCTCCTATAATGATATTGAAAAAAGAATTAGGTAAAATATTAGAAATTAAAAAAAAGAAAAAATTAAAATTAATTTGGTTTCCAATTTTAGAGCAAATATAAAACATAATATAAAAAAGTATTGAAACTATTAATAAAATTAATAGTTTTAAGAAAAAATTAGTTAGAGCTTTTTTCTTAATTTGATAAAGAAAATATGTTGATAATGAAAAAGAAACTAAATATATTCCAAGAATTTCTGTATAGTATAAGTCAAATATTAGACCAATTAGGAAGACCCATAGATTAAAATTAAATTTTTTATATCCACTAAAAAAAATTAAATAAAATATAAATATAAGTGTTAATGATGGATTTATAGTTAGGCTAAAAAAATGGGCTGGGATACTACCATCTAAAAAAGTGAGAAAAAGCAAAATAAAAGGATATAATATTTTAGGTTGAAAAAAAATATTTTTGTGTTTTGATTTATTATACGAATTATTAATCATCTTCCACCAACATTAGTAGTAACTAAAACATTTGAAATATCTCTTAAATTAGAAGCAGGCTGAATATATATATTTTTAGTCGCACCATAAGCGTTTTTGTTTGCGTTAATTACTTTACCAACATATAGTCCTTTTGGAACAACGCCTCCTAACCCTGATGTTTCTACTAGAGTCCCTTTTTTAACATTAACAGTTTTAGCACTTACATTATTTACACTCAGTCGGTTATTTTTGCTATTATAACCAGAAACAATGCCATTAACTACTTGATTATTTATTGTTATTTGGACAGGAAAACGGTCAGAATCGGAATTCAAATTAGATATTAGAGAAACTTTACTGCTCGTTTTATTTACTTGGCTTATTTTACCTATAAGGCCTTTTGAGCTTAACACAGGAGCGTTTTTATATAAATCAGAATTATCTCCCTTATTAATTGTTAATTCTGAATTCCAATTACCAGGGTTTCTACTTATAACGGCTGCAGCAGTAGTTTTATAATTAGTTAAAGAATTTTTTAAATTTAAATTACTTTTCAATTCTTTATTTTCTTTTTGTAAGTTTTGAATTCTAATTTTGTCAGAAGAGATTTGATCTACTTTTCCTGTTAGCTTTTTATTTTCTTGGTATGTATTAAACAATTGAATAATATTATTAGAAGAACGTTTTAAAGCCGATGTAGGGCCAGAAATGCCTCGTGAAAAAAAGGTTGCTACATCATTTATATATTGTTCTACAATGGGTGTTTTTTTCGAATTATTATATAAATTACTAGAACCAAGAATTAAAATTAATGCTATTACTATTAGTAAAAATGAAATAAAAATTTTTTTGCCGTTAAATTTCAATGTTTACTCACTAAATATTTGTTTATTTTGTTTGTAATTGGGATGAATGTAACATCTCCCCTAGTCCATTAGCTACAGTTTCTGCTGGATTAGAAGCAATAGTAACAGGAACATGTATTGTATTGGCAATTACTTTATCTAGAGAATGTAAATTAGCACCTCCTCCAGTTAAAGTTATACCTCGATCGATAATATCTGAAACCAATTCTGGTAATGTTTCTTCTAAAGTATCCTGTATTGATGATAAGATATGGCTTACTGGGCTTGCAATAGCTAAAGATACATCTTCTGCTGAGATTTCTTTTTTTATTGGGAGATTGGAAATTAAATCTATTCCCTTAACAGTTGCAAAGCCTAATTCTTTTGCTAACCTTATATCAGCTGAACCAAGTTTTTCTTTAAGTATCTTTGCATCTTTTTTAGAAATTCTAAAATTATACCTTTGTAAAACCATATTTTTAATAGCTTCATCCATGGCATCGCCAGCAAAAATGGTAGTTTGTGAGGCGTTTGCTTTCCCTAAACTAATTGTTGATATGTCGACTGTTCCTGCTCCTAAATCAACAACCATAGTTCCTGGAGCATCATAAGCCGGAAGGCCTGCCCCAAGGGCTGCTGCTACTGTTTTATCAACAGTGTAAGCTTCACTTATTCCTCCGGATATAGCTACATCTTTGATAGCTCTACTTTCAACTTCCGTTGCACTATTCGATATACTCATTATTGAAAAGGCATTACCAATTTTATTGTTATAAACAAAATTTAAAAAATATTTTAATAAATTAACTGCTGCTTTAAAATTTGAAATAACTCCTCTTCTAATGGGACGTATAACAGAAATAGTGGGTGGATTCTTTTCGAACATAAGTTCAGCCGCAGATCCAACAGCTTTTAATTCGCCAGTAGAAGATGACTGAGCAATAAAACTCGGTTCATTAATAACAATTCCTGAACCTTGTAAGTAAATCAATATGTTGCTTGTGCCAAGATCAATTCCAACGTTTTTCTTTTTAAATCCAAACATATTCGCTCCGACTTTATAAAGTATAACATTCATTTTTTGTTAAGTTTTTTTGTAATCAAAATTTTAATTTTTAGTGGATTAAATAATTTATATTTTCTTAGTTATAAAAAAATCTAATTTGAAATTATTTTTTGATTTTTTTGAGAAGAAGTAAAAGTACCTTTTAGTAATATAGTTCAAAAAGCGGAGTAAAACTTACCTTAATTAACTTAAATAAAATAATAAAATAAAACCTGATTGCATTCTTAGTTACGTATTTAATTTACAATAAAAGAAACATAAAAATAAAGCATAAGATATATAAAAAGGGCCTGCTGATTTTAAAAAATATATTTCTTAAATTTAAAATTCTGACAAGGTTGAAAGAATGAATAACTTACGTTTAGTGTTTTTTGGTTCGTGCCTTAACCACGATTATTTTTTATTTCCAGAATCCTTTTTTTTGTTTCTTTTGACTTGTTTTTCCAGTCTTTAAGTTTATTTTTTTCTTTTTCGATAATTTGTTTAGGGGCTTTTTTAACAAAACTTTCATTACCTAGTTTATTTAAAGAACGTTTTACTTCACTAGAAAATTTTTTTAGATTTTTTTCTAGATGCTTAATCTCTTTATCTATATTAGTAAGTTCAGACAAGGGTATATAAACATTAGCCCCACTAATGAAACGAGAAACAGATAATTTGGGTACTTTTGCATCATTGGAAAGATTAATTTTTTTAGGATTGGTAAAATATTTTACATATTCAAGGTTATCTTTTAATATTTTTTGTAACTTTGAGCTTTGTGGTTTTATATAGATATTTAATGGTAAGGAAGAAGAAACTTTAGACTGAGAACGTATGTTACGAACAGAAATAATAATTTCTTGCAAAAAATTAAAGGCTTCTCCGCTTTTTGGGTTATTAAAAACTTTTTCAAATGTGGGATAATCAGCTAATGATAAATCATAATTGTTATCTGTTTTAGGAATTTTTTCCCATATAAAATCAGTAATAAAGGGAACAATAGGATGCAAAAGTTTTAAAATTTTATCTAAAACATATATTAAAACCTGTTGAGTTGATCTCTTTGTATTTATATTTTCACTATTAAGAAATTTTTTTGATGTTTCTATATACCAATCAGCGAAATCATCCCATACAAAATTATATATATGCTGCCCTATTTCATTAAATTCAAATTTGTCAAAGTTGTTATTAACTATTTTAATAGTTTCATTTAATTTGAAAAGGATCCACTTGTCAGCTAATTTAAGGTCATTATATTGGGGCAATTTATTTTTTGTATGAGAATCAATATTCATTAAAATATAACGACTAATGTTCCAAATTTTATTTAGAAAATTCCAAGCGGCTTTTATTTTATCATATGAAAAATTTACATCTTGACCTAAAGTAGATCCATTAGAAAGAAACCAACGTAAAGAGTCTGCCCCATATTTTTTTATCACATCTTCTGGGTCTATCCCATTTCCTAACGATTTTGACATTTTTCTGCCTTTAGAATCCCTAATTAACCCATGAAAAATTACGTTTTTAAAGGGTCGTTTATTTGTAAAAGTATAAGCTTGGAAAATCATTCTAGAGATCCAAAAAAATATTAAGTCATAACCAGAAACTAATGTTGAAGTAGGATAAAATCTTTTAAAATCTGATTTTTGGGTATTTGGCCATCCTAAACTTGCAAAAGGCCACAAACCTGAACTGAACCAAGTGTCTAGAACATCTGGATCCTGAACCCAATCTTGTCCTTTTGGTTTCTTCAAACCAACATAAGTTTCTTTTTTTCCTTTATTGGTTTTATACCATGCTGGTATTTGGTGTCCCCACCAAAGTTGACGAGAAATAACCCAATCATGAATGTTCTCCATCCACTGCTTATAAGTGGTTTCAAACCTTTTTGGCCAAAAATAAACGCGTTTGGAAGGATCTTTTTGCATTTCTAATGCCCTTTTTGCTAATGGCTTCATTCTTACAAACCACTGTGTGGATAGTCTCGGCTCAACTTGTGCGTCAGTTCTTTCTGAATGTCCTACCGAATGGGTAATTGGATTAATCTTAATAATATAATTTTTATTTTTTAAATCTTGAACAAATTTTTTACGTGCCTTAAACCTATCTAGGCCTTTATATTTTCCAGCGTTCTTATTCATTGAGGCATTTTTATTCATTATATTAATACGTTTTAAATTATGTCTATTGCCAACTTTAAAATCATTTGGATCATGGGCTGGAGTAATTTTAACTATGCCTGTCCCGAAATTTTTATCAACATAAGGATCTTCTATAATTTTTATTTCTCTTCCTATTAAAGGAACAATTACTGTTTTATTTACTAATTTTTTATATCTTTTATCGGAAGGGTTGACAGCAACTGCTGTATCTCCAAACATAGTTTCTGGCCTTGTGGTGGCTATCTCTATATAATTTTTTCCATTAAAAAGAAAATCTGAGTCTTTAAAAAAGTATTTTATATGGTAAAAAGCACCCTTATCATCTTTATGGATAACTTCTATATCAGATAAGGCTGTTTGAGCTTGAGGATCCCAATTTATAATATATTCATCTCTATATATTAGATTTTTTTTGTACAAATCTATAAAAACTTTTTTAACAGCTTCACTAAAACCCTTATCTAAGGTAAAACGCTCTCGAGAAAAATCAAGAGAAAGTCCGAGGCCTTTCCATTGTTTTTTTATTATTGCGGCATAATTATCTTTCCATTGCCATACTTTTTTTATAAATTTATTGCGGCCTAAATCATAACGTGAGATGCCTCTTTTTTGTAGATCAGCTTCGACCTTAGCTTGGGTTGCAATACCAGCATGATCCATGCCAGGAAGCCATAAGGTGTCATAACCTTGCATTCTTTTTCTGCGAATTAGTATATCTTGTAGGGTAGAATCCCAGGCATGGCCAAGATGAAGTTTACCTGTAACGTTTGGAAGAGGAATAACGATTGTATAAGATTTGGTTTCTTGTTTATCATATTTTTTTGGCCTTATTTTTTTATCAATATCTGGATTGAAAACTTGAAGTTTTTGCCATTTATGATAAGAACCTGATTCAACTTCCCTTGCATCATATTTTTTGGATATATTAGCATTTTGCATTATTTTTCCTCAATTTTATTAAAAAATTTATTCTAAATATTTAATATATTTATAAACATAAACCTTAAAAGTTTTAAAAGTTTTTAATTATTTTAATTAAAAGGGTTTTGGTTTCTATTTACATAATTATCTCTTAAGCGTTTATAAGCTCCATTTTCTATTTGGTCAAGGGCTTTACCAACAACTTTAATTGTTTCCCTATAATTAAAATCTCTTTCATAATATTTTTTTGCTCTAGTTAGCGCATTAGAAATAACAGGATAATTTATATAGCGGTTTGCATAATGTATTAATTCTACTGAAAGATTAGCATTTAAATATAAATCTGTAGAATTACTTTTTAATCTAGTTAAATCTTTATTAATTTCTTGAGCTTGTCTTTGAGTATCATCTAAATTTATTTTTAAAGATGAAATCATATTCCCTAAACTTTTTATTTCGTCAGAAACAGATATATATTCTAAACGATATTTTGGAGGTAATCCTGGCATCCCCACTTGGTCGAGAACATATCTGATTTTAGAAAGTTCCCCTGAGTACTCTAAAGAAGCTTTTTTTAAAGAAGCAAATATTTTAGGATAAGATTCCAATTTTAAATAGAGAGATTTTTGGCTTTTTGCTATTTGTGATATGTCTTTGAAGATATTTTCTTGGACATCACGAATCGATGTAAAAGGGGACTTTTGTTCTTTTAACCTTTTTTTGCTTTCTTCATTTTGGTTAATAACACGTTGAATTTGATCATCCCATCCCCTTGTATCTTCAATTTCAGAATGTGAAAGAAAAAAGCTTTTGCTCAAACGATCTATCTCCATAGTTAATTCTTGATTTTGAAGACGAACTTGTCTTATTTGCTTATCTAATTTTGGAGTATTTTCTTTAATATCATATTCAGCGCCATATTCATTTTCAATTGAATCGTAAAGATTTTTTATTTGAACTTCAAGAGTGGATTGTTCTTCTCTGATTTTTTTATTATGAGCTTTTTTAAAATCATTTAATATTAAATTATATTTTCTTTTTATTTTATTGAGTTCTACATTTGGATCTGTTTTAAAAACGTAACCACGTTTTATTAATTCATCTATACCGTTTTGTAGTTCTTGGAAGTTTTTTGGATACCGATTTAACATTAAATTATAAAGATAAGGTAAATCTACCATCTTTTTTTCCAAATTATTTGTTTGTAAACTTAGTTGCTTATAGACTTCGCTTGCTGTAGTATGATCACCTTTATTTGTTAAATCTGCAAATCGGTTAAATTTTTTTTCTAAATTTGAAAATATTTTTTCTAAGCCATTATAAGCAGGACCATATTTGTTGGAATTATTTATAATGTTTTTTTGTAAATGATCAAAACGAATCCTTAGATCTTTAACCGCTTGTCGATGCTGTTTGTCAACCCTTTTTAGCTCACTTAGGCTTTTTTGGATTCGGCTAATTTTATTTTTAGTTTCATTTAAAGTGTTACGCAAATTGTTAAAATCATTACGCGTTTTAACAATATTGATACCTTTTGCGTCAAGATAAACTGAGTCAGCTAATTCATTAATATTTGCAAATTGTGAATTTTCAATATTACTATAATCTGCTTCTAAGTTTTGATAATTATTTAATGATTTCCCCATTAAATTTAATTTTCTACATTCAAGCAGAGATTTCTTTATATTTATTTTAGATAGCTTATTTTTTTGATTTACTATTTCTTTTGTTCGATATGAAAAAGAACGTTGAAAAATAATAGCTCCTAAATAAGCAATTAAAAGAATAATTGATATTATTAATAAAAATACAAACATTTTATTTAATTCTTTTTCCTTAAATTATAATAATTTTTATATACCAATTTTACAATAATACACTACATCAGCGTAAAAATAACGTATAAAAAATATAAATTAAAAAATAGCTTGCTTTTATTAGACAAAAAATATAAAATTAAAGGGTTGTATTCAGCAGCCAAACAAGAAGCTCGTCAACAGGTTAGCAATAAAATATTAAGTAGGATAAGCTGTGTTTCTGAAGCTAAGCTGTACGAATCTTAGTTTGGCCCGTTTTGCAACAGAATGGAGAAAAATATGTCACGTTATATTGGACCTAAATGGAGGCAAAGTAGACGCCTTGGAATTTCTCTTTCTGGATCAGGTAAAGAATTAGAAAAAAGACCTTACGCCCCAGGAAATAGAGGAAATTCTGGTAGGAGGCCTAAACTTTCTGAGTATGGAACACAATTAAGAGAAAAGCAAAAGCTTCGTTTTACTTACGGGCTCTCTGAAAAACAATTCCGTAATCTATTTTTAAAGGCTGGTAAAATACGTAAAGGTCTTCATGGAGATAATTTCTTAATTCTTCTTGAAACAAGATTAGATTCAGTTGTTTATAGACTAGGATTAGCTACTACAAGGCCTCAGGCTCGCCAATTAGTTAACCATGGCCATATTTTAGTAGACGGGAAAAGAGTAACCATCCCTTCTTTTCCGGTAAAAGCTGGACAAGTTATTTCTGTAAGAGAACGTTCTAAAAAGATACCACCTATTGTAAATGCAGTGGAGTCAGCTTTGCATAATGCTCCATTTACAGAATTTAATGATGATAAATTAGAGGGAAAGCTTACTCGTTATCCTGAGAGAGACGAAATAAATGCTGATATAGATGAATCGTTAATTGTTGAGTATTATAATCGTTTAGGTTAATTGAAATAATTTCTAAAATTATCAAACAATATCTAGTATTATTTAATTAAAAAATTAAGCAGAAATCTTGTGGCGGAAGCCTTGGGATGAATGCTATGATAAAAGCAGATTAGTATTTTCGGTAACTTGAAGGTGGTAAAGGCTTTGGTAATTTTTGTTGTTTTCGGAATAATAGTAATATATCTAGAAGCAGGGTTATCTAAGCAGACTATGACTGTCTAATATGTTTTTTTAATATTAGAATTCATAAGTCACGAATTTTAATCTGTGATAGTCTATCATCAAAAAACTTATCCAAATTTGGGTAAGTTTTTTTTTAATGAAATATTTAATAAAAATTTTTTTAGTAATAATAATTAGTAATAATAATTAGATAAAAATTTAAAAATATAATTTTAATAATACACTTGTTTTTGTTTAAATAGGAAATTAAAATTCTAAGATCTGTATTTAATAATATGAAATATAATAAAAATTAAATTTGATATTTTTAGAAAATCATGAATATATTTGCTTTATAAACATAATTCAAAAGTTTTTTAATTTGTGGACACTAATAAAAAAAAGCCTAACTGAATGAGTTAGACTTTTTTAATTAATATTTAGTTGAACTATCTTTACAGTATTTAGAAGGTCCATAATAAATTTAATAACCTTATATTGTCGGATTAATAAATTTTAACACTAGAAAATTTTATTTTACATCATTCCAGCGCCAGGGCCGCCTTGTGCTCCTGCTGCTTGTTTGTTCGAACCGTTATCTTTTTTTGGAACATCAGCTACTACTGCTTCTGTGGTTAAGATCATAGCTGAAACTGAAGCAGCATTTTGAACAGCCGAACGAGCAACTTTGGTAGGATCAATAATTCCTGCATCAATCATATTTTCCCATTTTCTATTCACAGCATTGTAGCCGGTTTCTAATTTCTCTTTTTTAGCTCTATTAGCAATTACAGAGCCTTCAAAGCCTGCGTTTTCAACAATTTGTCGAAGGGGTTCTTCAAGAGCTCTTAAAACTATTCTTCCACCAGTAGCTTCATCACCATTAAGGGTTTTAATAAAGTTTTTAATATCTGGAATAACATCAATAAATGCTCTTCCACCACCAGCAACAAAACCTTCATCTACGGCTGCTCTAGTAGCATTTAAAGCATCTTCAACACGATACCTTTTTTCTTTTAATTCTGTTTCAGTAGCTGCACCTACTCTAACAACAGCTACTCCTCCAGCTAATTTCGCTAGACGTTGTTGAAGTTTTTCTTTATCGAAACTGGAAGTAGTATCACTAATTGCTTCTCGTATGCTTTTAATTCGATCTGATAAAGCTGATTTATCTCCCTTTCCTTCAACGACAGTTGTTTTATCTTTAGTTATATTAATTCTGCTGGCTTGACCTAACTGATCAATTGATACATCTTTTAGTTGTAAGCCAAGATCTGATGTAATTAAAGTTCCACCTGTTAGTATAGCTAAATCTTGAAGCTGAGCTTTACGACGATCACCAAAACCAGGTGCTTTAACAGCAGCAACGTTAAATGTACCACGAAGTTTGTTTAATACAAGAGTTGGTAATGCTTCACCAGTTATATCATCAGCAATAATTAGTAAGGAACGTCCCTTTTCTACAACACTTTGTAAAATTGGTAAAATGTCTTGAATATTGCCAATCTTTTGATCGGTGATTAATAAATAAGGATCATCTAAATGAGTTTCCATTTTATCATTATCGGTTACAAAATATTGGCTCATATATCCACGATCGAATTCCATTCCTTCGACAACACTTAGTTCAGTTTCAATTCCTTTAGATTCTTCAACAGTAATAACACCATCATGCCCAACTTTGTCCATAGCTTGAGCGATTAGTTTTCCTGTTTCTGCATTAGAAGCAGAAATAGTTGCAACTTGTTCAATTGAAGAAGAATCTTTTACGGGGTGAGAGTTCTTTTTTAAGCCATCTACAACAGCAGAAGTTGTTTTTTCAATTCCAGACCTAATTCCAACAGGATTTGCCCCTGCAGTCACGTTTTTTAAGCCTTCTGAAACAATAGCCTGAGTTAAAACTGTTGCAGTTGTCGTTCCATCTCCAGCAACATCATTAGTTTTAGAAGCAGCTTCTGTAACTAACTTAGCTCCCATATTTTCATAATGATTTTCTAAGTCTATATCTTTTGCAATTGTTACACCATCATTTGTAATAGTCGGTGTTCCATAGCTTTGTTCAAGAACAACATTGCGTCCCTTTGGACCAAGAGTTGTTTTAACTGCGTTTGTTAATTTGTTAATACCTGCTTGCATTCTTGATCGAGCATCTTCAGAAAAACGAACTTCTTTAGCCATTAATTATAGTACCCCCAAAATATCTTTTTCGTGAATTATAAGATAATCATCACCATCGATAGTTACGTTAGAACCAGAATATTTATCAAACATAACTTTATCACCTACTTTTACCGCCTTTGGTGCTTTACTATCGCCAACACTGGTTTGTGATATAGCAACCACAGACCCTGTAATAGGTTTTTCTTTGGCGTTATTCGCGATTAAAACGCCACCAACTTTTTCTTCTTTTGGTTGATCAACTGTAAGTACAATTCGATCACCTAATGGTTTGATCATTTATGTAGCCTCCTTAATTTCTTTCCGCAGAAAATTATAGCGCAATTGGTCAGAAAAGGTCAAACTTTTTATAGAAAAAATTTAAAACTACTTTTTTAATTGTTTTTGGCTTTCCACAGAATATATAAGACTTTGAATGGTTGAAGTTGTATTAATATTTTGCACATGGATGTTTTTAGGTACAGAGATTCGAATTGGTGAAAAATTGAGGATGCCCTTAATACCGTAATTAACAAGATTATCAGTAGTTTTTTGTGCTGCTTTTTCAGGTACTGTTAGTATTGCAATATTAATTTTATTTTCTTTAATCTTTGTTTTCAAATATTTAATAGGATAAATTGGAATTTGAACTTTTTTATCATTTTTTATTTTTAGTTTTCTTTTATCAGGATTATTATCAAAGCCCATAATAATATTAATATTATTATTTCCCTTAAAATTATGTTTCATTAAAGCTTGTCCTAGATTTCCCACTCCAATAATAATTATATTATTTAATTTATTTTGAAATAAAACCTTACTAAAAAAAGCTAATAGAGCTGGAACATTGTATCCAAAACCTCTTTTTCCTAAAGAACCAAAGTTAGAAAAATCCCTTCTCACTGTAGTTGCGTCAAATTTTAAAGCATTTGATATTTCTGAAGAACTGATTTTTTTGATATTTATAGCATTTAAAGAAGAAAGATAATAAAAATATAAGGGTAATCGTTGAGCTGTTGCCTGTGGTATTTTTGTTTTCATAAGTATAAAAATCCTTTCTAATTAGACTTAGTTTTTTAAATTACTATTTTATAAAAAAGAAAAGTTAAGTGAAGGGTCAGCATTTAAGCTTAGAGAAGAAAATTTTTTATCCTTAAAGTTCAAATATGCAGCTGCTCCTATCATTGCTGCATTATCTCCTGACAATGAAATTGGAGATTCTATTAACTCTAAATTATTCTTTTTTGATAATGCCCTTAGTTCTTTGCGAAGTAAAAGGTTAGCAGCTACTCCTCCACCTAAGATAATTTGCCGAGGATGAAATTTTTTTATGGCTTTTTCGGTTCTTTCAATAATAGCAAAAACAGCTGCTTTTTGGAAACTGGCTGCTATATCAAATTTATTAATGGGTTTATTAATTTGTTTGTGATGATGTATATAATTTATAACAGAAGATTTTAATCCTGAAAAAGAAAAATTAAAATAATTGTCAGTATGAGCTATAGGAAAAGGGATTTTCGGTTTTCCTTTTTTTGCCATTTCTTGAATTTCTTTTCCAGCTGGATAATTAAGTCCTAACACTCTCCCAACTTTATCAAAAGCTTCTCCGACAGCATCATCTAAAGTAGCACCTATAATTTTAAAGGAATTTTCCCTTTCCATCCATACTAATTCAGTATGGCCACCTGAAACCATTATAGCTAAAGCGGGATATCTTGTTGATTTTACAAAATTTGCACAACTAATATGACCAGCTAAGTGGTTTACACCAATGAAGGGAAGATTATAGATCATTGCAAATGTTTTACCAGCCATTAAACCAACTAAAAGGGAACCTACTAAACCAGGGCCATAAGTTGCAGCAACAGCAGACAATTCTTTTTGAGGATCTTTTACATTTGCTTCTGATAGAGCCTGATTTAAAACTTTATTTATCCATTCTAAATGATGCCTACTTGCCACTTCTGGAACAATGCCTCCAAATCGTTGATGACTAGCTATTTGGGTAGCTACTACATTACTTAAAATTTTATTACCATTTTTTATAACAGAAGCGCTGGTTTCATCAGCAGAAGACTCAAAAGCTAAGATTAAAATACTGTTTTTCATAAAATATACTCCATTTCATAAGCATCTTCTCCATCATCTTCATAATATTCTCTTAATAAAGTAATATCTTTAAACCCCTTTTTTTTATATATCCAATGAGCTTTTTGATTTGAAAGCTTGACCTCTAAGCTCACTTTTGGAAGCTTTAATTTTTCTGCTTCATTAAAAGCTATTTCTATAAGATAACTACCAATACCAATTCCCTGCCATATAGGCAAAACAGCAATGTTAGTTATATGTAAGTCTCTTTTTTTTCTTCTTATAGATAAACCAATAAAGCCAATAATGTTTTCTCTTTTATAATCTGTCATTAACAAAAATAAATTATCATGAAAATTTCTAATTTCTGAATCAAAAGCTAAGCCATTCCATGGTGTTCTTCCTGAATAAACAGCTTCTTCTATATTTATCATTGCGGGTATATCAGAAAAATTAGCTTTTCGTATTAAAAAATCCCTATTAGAAATATTTATTATTTTTTTTTTAAAATGCCAAACATTTTTAAATTTCTGAAACATATTTTTTTGATGCTTTCTCAGCGTCTTTAGGATGTTTTTTTATCCATCTCATTTCTGCAGCTGTTTTACGTAAATAATTTGGTTTAAAATTAGTAGGGTTAACAGAAGAAACTTTTCTTCCTAAATCTATTAGAGCTTGAGCGTTTATTAAATTAGGAGCAGATACTTCTAATAAAGCAAAGCCCTTTGCTTTAATTTTATCTTTAAAGTCATTATCAGTCCCCTTTTCACAAATAAAACAGGAAGGGCGAAATATTTTAGAAATAAATAAATTAAAGGGACGATGAGCTTCAGGCATTATAATTTTTCCGTTGCTTTTCAAGGACATACAAAAAGCATTATTATTACGAGCGTTAATGAATGGAATTTTATCTAGATTTTTCTTAGTATGATGAGAAAAAGCAATTGTTTTTAGAGTGGAAACAGGACAAAGTTGACAAGAACATTGATCAGAAATAATTTTGGCAACAGTAGCACCGATTCTTAATCCAGTAAATGATCCGGGGCCCGACGTTAAAATGACCTTATTTAATTCAAAAAAATTCCATTTTGCTTTTTTAAAAAGTTTTATTATTTCTAATAAAATATTTCGGGAATGTGCCCGTTTTTCTATTTTACTGTCAGTATGTTGCAAAAAGAAATTTGTATCTGAATTAAAAATTGCTATATTTAAGCACAAACCACTTGTATCAATTGCAAGAATTTTCATTTTTTTAAGACTTTCTATTCCTTTCCATAACCATTTGGATGTTTGATCATCCAATTCCAAGCAGTTTTTATTTCATCTTTAACATTACTTAATTTAGGGTTCCATCCTAAGACTTTTTTTGCTTTTTCGGCACTAGCAACAAGAGAATCGGGGTCTCCACCTCTTCTTGGGCCGATTTCAACTTTAAAATTAACTCCAGTTACTTTTCTTGCAGTTTCTACTAATTGTTTATTAGACATGCCATTGTCAGTACCTAGGTTAAAATTATCAGATTTATTTTTTCTTTGAAGAAATTCTAAAGCCAAAATATGTGCATCTGCAAGATCAACAACATGAACGTAATCACGTATATTTGTTCCATCCGGAGTATTATAATCATTTCCGAAAATAGTTATTTTGTCTTTTCTGCCTTGCGCAGCCATCAAAATATTTGGAATTAAATGACTTTCTGGACGATGGTCTTCACCGATTGATCCATCTTCTTTTGCACCTGCTACGTTAAAGTAACGTAAAGCAACACCCTTTATTCCATAAGCCTCATCTGACCAATGCATAATTTTTTCCATTTGTAATTTACTTAGTCCATAAGGGTTTATTGGTTTTTGTTCATCTTTTTCTGTAATAGGATTATGATTAGGTACTCCATAGGTAGCTGCTGTAGAAGAAAAAACTATTTTCTTTACATTATGTTTTTGCATTGCTTCTAATAAAGCTATTAAACCATATGTATTATTATCAAAATAAAAAAGCGGTTTTTTCATAGATTCAGAAACCTGTGTTACGCCAGCAAAATGTATTACTGCATCAAAATGGTTATCGTCAAAAATTTTTTTTAATGCATTTTTATTTCTTATATCTGTTTTATAAAATTTAACTCCCTTGGGTAAGGAAGCTTGATGTCCTGTCCATAAATTATCTAAAACTGCTACATTGTGACCTTTATGTAAAAGTCGATCTACGGTATGTGATCCAATATATCCAGCTCCCCCTGTTACTAAAACATTCATTTTATTACCTCTTTTTTTATTTTTATCTCAATATTAATGTTATCACTGTATTTGTAATTGCTAGATTCTATAAGTTACATTAGTAATTGTTTTTATACATT
>CAKQDH010000007.1 GCA_934229385.1 uncultured Oenococcus sp. | reverse complement strand
AACTTTATCGTTAGCATGGATATGGCTATCTCCATTGATAAAAACCTTGCTTTCGTTTTTCACCGAAATAAAGTTAGACATGATTATCTGTTCCTTTAACTTTTTTTAAAATGATCACTCTGTTGAGTAACTATATAATATAAAGTATTATAAATACTAAAAAAGGACAATACACAAATTATTAAAAACTGTTGAGCAATAGACAAAACAGAGGAACTATAAAGACCATGAATATTAAAAAAATTAATTTTCAAAAACCAATACGAAAATAATCAAAGCTTTAATTACTATCGGAGCAAAAAAGCCCTTGTCTAAAATAACTGTCAGTGATATCATCAAATACTTAAAAATTAACCGTGGCACTTTTTATCTTCACTATTCTGATAAAGATTCTTTAATAATTAATATTGAAAAAAAACTGAATAAAGAACTAGAGAAAAAATTGGTAGGTGTCATGGATGAAATCCTAGTAGTAAATCCAGATATAAAAGCACCCCATCCCCAATTACTGAGGTTGTTCCATTTCTTAAATAAAAATAAAAAATTATTAACTTTTTTAGTGGGCCAAAACGGAGACTCTAAATTCATACAAAATATATTTAATATTTTAAAAAAAAATCTTCTATTACGAATCACACAAATCAAAGGCAAAATTTCTTTTAACTCAACCATCCCTGCTGATTATGTTATTCAAATTGTTGTTTCGGGGCTAGTGGATATTATCCAATTTTGGCTAAAAAAAGAAGACTCATCAGAAAAAGATATCACTGATATAATAGTTAAAACACGAGTTCTTTCACCCTATCAATTATTAGGCCTAAAGGACTAATTTCCCATTCACATGTCCATCTTCTTAAAAGACAAATTAGATATTTCCTGAAGATAAAGTGTCCATGCCACCTAAAATATCTAAAAGGGTAGTCTTCCCGGCTCCAGAATTACCTAAGATCACCGTTAACTCCCCTTTGTTAACTTCAAAGCTAACTTTATCGTTAGCATGGATATGACTATCTCCATTGATAAAAACCTTGCTTTCGTTTTTCACCGAAATAAAGTTAGCCATACTGTTTACCAAACCTCAAACCATTTTAAAAATTTTATACCTTTTATATTAACCATATATAATGTAAAAAAATATCGTCTATTAATGTTTATTTGAAAAAATACAGAAATAAGGATTTTATAACTTATAATAAAATGATTAAAAATATAATCAGATTTAACTTTCTTAGATCTCAAAAAATAATAACGATCTGTTTAGTTCTCATTAACATTTCATTTTTTCTATATGAAATAAAAACTACAGGTTTAATACCGATTTTATCAGGAAAAGAAAGTAATATTAGTTTAATAAAATCAGGAGCCAATTATGCTCCTCTATCTTTACATCATCAACCTTATCGACTTATCATTTCTTTATTTTTACATGCTAGTCTGCTTCATATTGTTACTAATATGATAACTCTTTTGGTCTTTGGTTTTGCCCTTGAAAGACGAACTAATATTTTTAATTATTTAATAATTTATTTAACAAGTGGAATTATAGGAAATATAACTAGTTCATTAGTTAATCCTCATTTAGTTTCTGTTGGAGCTTCTGGAGCTATTTTTGGTGTAATGGCAGCTATAACTGCTTATGCCCTTTTTACTCCCAAAAAAACCCAAGCCTATTTCCCAGCTCTATTTATTTTTCTTCTTTGGAATTTATTAAGCGGGTTATCTGACCCTTCTATTGATATCCTGGCACATTTAGGTGGTTTAGTTTCTGGATTTTGTCTTCCTTTAATTTCGATTGTCTTAGAACATTTACGATATTTTAAAAAATAAAGAAAAATATAATTTTAAGATACTAGTTTAAAACTTTTACTATAATGAATTTAACTTAAAAATTTTTTAACAAAGTTTTTAACAAAATTAATAAACTATAAAAAAATATCATCTAATTTTTTGTAAAAGCATTTTGCTCATTTTTGAATTCATATTATTTATTACAAAATTTATACATCTAACTAGTTAATTTAAAAATATGTTTTAAAATTTTATATAAAAGAAAAATAAGAAAAAAATTAATTTTATTATTAGGATTTTAAACCTCTTTAAAAATAAAGTGAAATTAAGCAAAATACAAAAACTATTTATTAAATGGACCAAAATCAGTTATATTGATAAAAAAGACCTTTTACCCTTCATTAATAATAATTTACGAAACACGGGAACTACTTTATATAATAAATTACTTAAAAATTGTCAAAATTATTTAAAAAGATTTCCAACTTTATCAAATAAAGAAAAAAAAGTTTACCAAAAGAAATTCATGCATTCATATTCTTACTCTATTTCTTACAATTATATAAAAAATTGTAAAAACAAAAATGCTTTTTGTATTACAGAAGATTTAATTAAAAGTTTTCCTAAAAAACAACTTTTTTTAATGAATAAAAAACAACTGGAAACTGCTTTTAGAGAAAAAGCTTTTAACGATCAAATTATATTTTATAAGTTAGATCAAATAATGGAATCTAGTTATTATTCAGGAGTATATTTTAAATTCCCTCCCGTATCATCTTTTAATTTAAATAAAAAAAATAACTAAATTCTTCTTAAAATTAAATTCCAAAAAATAAATTTAGAAGATTAATGCACCCAAAAATAATAATAGCAAAGAGAGTTAACCGAATTAAAAAACCAAAAAATGTCAGAGATATCCTCAATAATAATATAAAAAGACAAATACCTACCAGAACACTCATAATATTTATGATTGACATATTTCTTTTATTTTAAACTTGTCTTCCCATAAAAACTAAAATAATTTTTTGTCTAAATTTAAATAGAAAATAGCCTTTATTTAAAAAAATCTCTATAATTAAAACTATCTTTAAATAAAAGATTAATTTTAAATTAAATTAAAAATTAAGATAGACATCAAAAAGATTTTTATTGCAAAAGGAGGCTGTTTTTGGTTAACTCTATGAATTTGTGGTTAGTAGGACTAATACTTTTCCCCATAGGGATTATAGCAGGTATTTTAAGTACCGTCACTGGCCTTGCTTCTTTAGTATCTTATCCTGCCTTACTTTTAACTGGACTACCTCCTATTTATGCTAACGTAACAAATACGGCTGGTTTAATGTTTACAGGTTTAGGAGCAGCTATATCTTCTCAAAGAGAGCTTAAAGGAAACGAAAAGAGTCTACTTAAAATACTTCCCTTAACAGTTATTGGCAGTATCTTTGGTACCATTTTACTTTTAAAAGCTCCTCAAAATACATTTGAAAAAATTGTTCCCTTTTTCATGTTAGGAGCTGGATTTTTAATTTTGTTTCCCCCTAAACTAAATACTAAAAAAAATATCCCAAAAACCAAAAACAAAAAATTATTAGAAAACTTATTAGTAAACCTTTCTATTTTAGTTTTAGGAGTTTACTGTGGTTATTTTGGTGCAGGTGGAGGGATCGTAATGATGGTTCTTTTCACCCTTTTAAACCGTTGGAAATTATTAGCAGCAAACGCTTTGAAAAATATTTCTTTAAGCGCTTCTAATGTAATAGCTTCAATTATATATTCATTCAAAAGTCACGTATTTTGGCAAATTTCAATCCCAATGGGGATAGGCTTTATAATTGGCGGTTATATTGGCCCTATGATTGTCCGCCATTTATCAGAAAAAGTTTTCAAAACTGTAATTGCAATTGGAGCTTTTATTTTAGCAGCTTATTTGTTTTTACAATCACAAGGCTTTATTTAAAAAACTTTTTTCTTATAAAAAAATAAGGAATTGTATCTTTTAAAAAATATTAGAAAATAAAAACTTTTTAATAAATTATTTTTTACAATTTATACTTCTAATTTAACGGAGAAGTGCCATTGCCAATTTTATTAGTTTTTTCTAATGGCACTCGACAGCCATTTAAAAATCGGCTTAATAAATTAAACCAAGAAATTAAGAAAATAATTTTTCTAGTTTGAGAATTGCCAAAATATTTTTTCAAATTCTTTAAAATTTTATCGCTAAAATCAGCTTTTAAAGATAATTCATCAGTAGCTTTACTTAACAAAATATATTCTTTTTTTATTCCAGAGACCTCTTTTTTAGTTAAAGCAACAATTTCTTCTTTACTTAAACCAACATTTTGCGCCATTTTTTCATTAGCTTGCCATTCATAGGGAACATTTAAAATTTTAGCTGCCCGCAAAATGATAATTTCCCTACTTCGAGGATCAATTCCGCTAGTAGAAAAGATGGCATCTATTAAATTAATAATGGCTTTATACATATCTTTATCATTAATTCCGGCAAACATTTTTAAAACATTTAAAGCTCTTTTAGGATCGTAATTTTTACCTATAATTGGACGAATTTCACTATCGCTCGGAAGAGGTACTACTTCTTTTCGTTTATATTCTTTTGAAAAATTCATAGCCTTTTATCCTTAAAAAAATTATTTATCTTATTTTAATTTTTAAATAAAAATTAGTAAAGCAAACAAAAAAGGAGCCTTAAGGTTCCTAAGTTTTATCTATTTTTTTATTTAACATGACATATTTTTAGTTTCTGAAATAAAATTATAATTTTAAAATTATGCGGTTTTTAATTCTTTTGCTTTAGCTTTTTCTTGTGCTAAGTAACGCTTATCAAGAGATCTAAAGAAAGGATAATAAATAGCAGCATCAATTATAATTAAGACAATTTGTAAAATTATCCCTGATACATGTCCTGTCGCTAACCAGCCAGAAAATAATGGTGGTGTAGTCCATGGCACCATTACCCCTATAGTTTTATGTACTAAACCGGTTGCCATAGTTATATATGTAATGGATGCATTTGCTAACGGGGCCAAAAAGAACGGGACAAACAATTGATAGTTCAAAACAACAGGCGCACCGAAAATGATTGGTTCGTTAACATTAAAAGCTGCGGGACCAATAACTAACTTTCCAAGATCTTTCAATTGAGCACTACGGGCTAAAAGAGCAATCATAATTGCAAAACCCAAAGTAGCCCCTGAACCTCCAATATGATCAAAACAATCAAAAAATTGCTGAGATACAACATTTGGAATTTCTTTACTAGCTTTAAACGCTACATTATTTTGAAACATAGCACTTAACCAAATTGGTTGTAAAATACCGCTTACAGTATTAGCCCCATGAATACCAAAAAACCATAACAAGCTAATGACAAATTCTACTATTAAAGCTCCCCAAAAGCTATTATTAACAGCGCCCAAAGGTTTTGCCAAAAAGAAATTAATAATATTAGGAATACTTTTCATAGGGGTAGCTCCAACCACCAATCTGATTACCCATACCAATAATAGGCACAAAAAACCAGGAATTAAAGAAACAAAAGAATTAGCTACAGCTGGTGGAACAGTAGCAGGCATTTTAATGGTTATATTTTTATGGACTATCCAAACATATAAATCTGTAATGAACAAACCAATTATTAAAGCAATAAATAAACCTTGTGCACTTAATTGCTGAAGAGGAACCCAAAAATTGCCTTTAGAATCAGTATGAAGTGGAATTGTTAAAATAAAACATCCTAAAGCCACTACAGAAGCTGATATCGCGTCCACTTTAAATTTTTTTGCTAAGCTGTAAGATATCCCTACAACAGCTATTAATCCCATTAAATTAAAAGAAGCTTGTGTTATATCCTGAGCTGTAGTAGCCCAGTTACTTCCAAAAACATGAGACATAAACCTTAAATAAGATTTAATAGGAAACTGAGCAATGATCATAAATACGGAACCGATAATGATCATAGGAACAGCAGTTGTCATTCCATCTCTCAAAGCAGTTAGATGTTTTGTCGCGGCTAACTTTTGAAAGGAAGGAATTAACTTATCGTTAATAAAATTAGATTTGTTTTTTCCACTCATAAATTTTATTTCCTTAAATTATTTTATTTGGACTTTTGATCCATCTTTTTATAAACATCAATAAACTCTTGCGCCAAATCACGAATGGTCATTGCATTCATAACTTGATCTTGAGCATGTACCATAAACAAAGTAACGTGGCTTTTACCTTGGGCTTCCTGAGTGAGGAAATTAGTTTGGTTATTATGAGCTTTAGTTAGACTTTCGTTAGCTGCTTTAAGTTTTTGTTGAGCTTTTTTAAAATCGCCATCTTTGGCAGCTCGAATAGCTTCAATAGAATTGCTTCGACTATCACCACCAAAAGCAATTAATTGCATAACGGCTTGTTGTTCTTTGGTATTATCTTCAGTCATTTTTTTAAATCAGTTAAAGCTTTATCTAAAACTTTGTCTCCTTTCATCATGCCGTAGTCCATCATGTCAATTACATCGACGGGAATATCTAGGCTATTTTGCAACTGGTTTTGCATATATCTAACCTGAGGGCCTAGTAGTAAAATGTTTGGTTTATCAGAAGCCATCTTACTATCTAAACCAGAAACATTAGTAGCTTCTACTGTAATATCTGAAAGTCCCTTTTGTTTGGCATAGTCTTTCATTTTATTCATTAATAAACTCGTCGACATACCTTCCGCACAAGCTAATAAAATTTTAGTCATAATGTTTCTCCTTTATAAATCTTTACCATTACTAGCAATTACTTTCTGATACCAATAAAAAGAATCTTTTTTATAACGCTTTAAGCTAGCTTTATTTTCTTTATCGTCTTGTTTATCTACATAAATAAAACCATATCTTTTATTCATCTGGCCAGTTCCGGCAGAAACTAAATCAATTGGCCCCCAACTGGTGTAGCCCATTAAATCAATACCATCATAATAAATAGCTTTTTTAATTTCTTTTAAATGAGCTTTAAGATAATCAATTCGATATTGGTCATGGACAGAATGATCTTTTTCTAATTTATCTTTAGCACCCAATCCATTTTCAACAATAAATAGAGGCACATGATATCTATCAGATAACCAATTTAAACCGTACCTTAATCCTTCAGGGTCAATAGCCCAACCCCAATTAGTTTGCTTTAAATATTTATTTTTAATTTGATCATCACCTTCGGCAAACCGATATTCTGGATTAGTTTTTTTAGCCCCAGAAACAGTAAAGCTCATATAATAACTAAGGCCAATATAATCAACTCTTCCAGCTTTCAAAACGTCTTGGTCTTCTAAAGTAATGTCTAAATTAAAATTATGTTTCTGGTAACTTTTTAACCAATTAGGATAAAAACCGTTAGCTTGAACATCTGCAAACCAATACCTAGCTTGCATGGCTTTTTCAGCGTTCATAATATCTTTAGGATTAGGGCTAGCTGGATAAATCGGGACCATGGCAATCATGGCTCCAATTTTAAAATCTGGATTAATTTTATGACCGATTTGAACTGCTAAAGCAGAAGCTAGGCACTCATAATGACCCGCCTGATACATTAATTGCTCAACATTTTCACCTGATTTAGGTTTAACTCCAGAATCGGTAAACAAAGCCCAATTATTTAAACCAGTTTGATTATTGATTTCATTAAAGGTCATCCAATATTTAACTTTGTCTTTATAACGTTTAAAAACAGTCTTAGCAAATTTAATGAAAAAATTAATTACTTTACGACTTTTCCAACCCCTATACTTTTGCACTAAATGTAAAGGCATTTCAAAATGAGATAAAGTAATAACCGGTTGGATATTATATTTCAATAGTTCATCAAAAAGCTGGTCATAAAATTCCAATCCTTTTTCATTCGGTTTTTTCTCATCTCCATTTGGGTAAATCCGGGTCCAAGCAATTGAAGTACGAAAACATTTAAAGCCCATTTCAGCAAACAATTTAATGTCGTCTCTAAAGCGATGATAAAAATCAATCCCATCATGATTGGGATAATAATATCCAGGTAAAATCCCATTAGTTATCTTTCGAGACTTATTAGCAGATCCTTGGGTCATCACGTCAGCTATACTTGCTCCTTTGCCGTCTACATCCCAAGCACCTTCTAATTGATGAGCAGCCACCGCCCCTCCCCAAAGAAAGTTCCTTGGAAAAATAGATTTACTTTTTTCTGACAAATTATCGCCTCCTTAATTTTTATTTATAAAATTTCTTTAACAATTAATTTGTTTCATTTCTCATTATATAGAGGAAGCGTTTTCAGAAAAGGAAAAAAACAGTTTTTGGAAACCGTTTCATTTTCTGGAACAAAATTATATAAAATATAAATAGATAAACTAATAAAAAGTGCTTAAATTTAAGGAGAAAAAATAAGTGGAATCTTTAAAAAACCTTACCTCAACTGAAATCTCCATTTATAATTACATTCTTGCCAACATTAATAAAATTCCATCTATGAATATTCGATACCTTGCCAATAGAACTAACGCTTCAACATCATCCATTATTAGGTGTCTAAAAAAAATGGGATATTCAGGTTTTCAGGAATTTAAATATGGCGTTTCTAATAGGTTGAAATATGCTAACTCTAAGCCTAAAAAAAACGACCTCATTTCTTATGAGCAAAACTACTTTAACCAAAATTTAGAACAACGATATAAGGAAAAAATAAATTCAATAAAGAAAATTATCTTGTCGGCTAAAGAAATCGTTTTTTTCGGAATTGGGACTTCAGGAATTTTAGCTCAATATGGGGCTAGACAGTTTTCTAATTTTGGTTTAAATGCTAAATTCATTAATGATCCTTTTTTTCCCTTAAATTTAAGAGGAATAAATAAGTCTTCGGTTGGCATAGTTCTTTCGGTTAGTGGAGAAACTTCACAAATTATAAAAATGACTAAAAATTTTAAACAACTAGGATCTAAAGTTATCAGCATAACAAATAACAATTTTAACTCAGTAGCCCAATTATCAGACTTAAATTTAGACTATAATATAAAAGAAGAAACTATTCATAAAACCTTAAATGTTACTACTCAAGCCCCAGTAATTTTTTTACTTGATTTAATAGTTAGAAATATAAATTAAAAAATGATTACGTTTAATAATTTAAGTATTTTTAGATTTTTAAATTTTTTAATGGACAAAAAAATAGTTCTCGTTTGCCCTTCTTTCAAAGCAAAACAAGAACTAAAAATTTTTTGTGAAATCCTTTAAAATAAAAATAATTTTTTAATAAAAAAATGCATATTTGAAAGGAATTTTAGTTGATCGATTTAAACTGGCTTTATAAAACTCTTTTTATAAACTTAGGCCCTTCAGGATGGTGGCCAGCAGATTCAAAACGCGAAATTATCCTTGGGGCCATTTTAGTACAAAATACTAACTGGTCTAATGCTGATAAAGCTCTCCAAAACCTTAAAGCTAAAACTCATCTTGACCCTCAAAAAATACTTTCTTTTTCTCAAGCAAAACTTATGAAAATTATAAGGTCTAGTGGCTTTTATAAAAATAAATCTAAAGCCATTTTGGCAACCTTTCAGTGGTTTAACAAAAGAAATTGGAAATACAAACAAATCTGGAAAACTAATAAAAAATGTCTACGTACCCAAATTTTATCTCTTCCAGGAATAGGGCAAGAAACCGCTGATACCTTTTTACTTTATATTTTTAATCAACCTGTTTTTATTGCTGATTCTTATACCAGAAGGTTATTTCAACATTTAGGTTACCAAAACACAAATTCTTATACACAACTTAAAAAACAAGTAAAACTACCTAATAATTTTTCCTACCTCAAAGCTCAAGATTTTCATGGTTTAATAGATAATTTTGGAAAAAAATACCTACGAAATAATTTACAATTTACCCATAGTTTCCTAGCTACTAAATTAGATCATAAATTTCAATAACTTTCCCCTTCAAAAAAACATAAAAAATAAATTATTGGAAAACCATTCCTCCATCTACTAAAAGCGACTGACCAGTGACATAACTAGCAGAAGGGGAAACAAACCAAGCTACAACGTTAGCAACATCTTTAGGGGACGCTTCTTTCCCTAAAGAAATTTCCTTTAATACATTTTTCTGTTGTTGAGAAATTGAAACTTTATTAATAGGAGCAGTTTTTTCATCTATCATATCTCTTAACGGTGTCCGTACTACACCTGGATTATAAGCATTTACGGTAATTTTATCTTTAGCTAATTCTTTTGCAGCCGATTGAGTTAATCCACGAACGGCAAATTTCGAAGCTGAATAAGCGCTTTGAAGAGCAGAAGCTTGTACACCAGCTAATGAACCAGCATTAACAATATGCCCTCCATGCCCTTGTTTTCTAAATTGCTCACTAGCAGCTTGAATTCCCCAGTAAGTACCCTTTATATTAACATCAAATAATCTATTAACTTGCTGGGGTTTAGAATTTTTAATCGAAGCAATAAAAGCTACACCAGCATTATTTATAAAGGCATCTAATTCTCCTAAATCACTAACTGCAGATTGAATCAACCGAAAAATTTCTTTACGATTAGCGACATCCACGTAGTAAGCTTTGGCAGATTTACCAGCTTCAATTAATTTTTGTGCAACCTTTTTAGCACTAGCGATATTTATATCAGCTACAGCAATAGCATAATTATCTTGGGCTAGACGATAAGCAATTCCTTCTCCAATTCCTTGTCCCGCTCCAGTTACAATTGCTAATTTTGTCATTTTTTCCTTTCTTTAAATTAATTAAATTAAAAATAAATTAAATAAAAAAGCTATTTTTTCCAGTATTATTTTGTTAGCTACTTTAAACTAGCCGTTTTATTAATAATTTGAAAAATCTTATGCCTATTTTCTTGTTTTCTACTATTATTAAAATTTAAATCCTCGGAATTAAAACAAGCTATAAATGCCTGGGAATCATAAGGTAAAATATTTTGTAAAAGTTTATGCATATCTTCTGTAGAAGTATCCTTAAACAGGAAATATCTTCCTAAAAAGTTAGCAAAAAACCCAGGCAAAAAACGAGGGTCAACTTTAGTTTTTAACAAATAATTTTTTTTAATCAAATTGGGATTAAAAGATAGGGAAGATTGAAAATTTCTTTTAAGATGATTTTTATGTTGAAAAATATCTAAAGCATCTTGAATAACAGCATTAGCTGTTGGCAACTGGCCAGCTCCCTGACCAACAAATCTAAGATTTCCTATTGTTTTTCCTGACAGAGTAATCAAATTATAATTATCAAAAGTATTAGCTTCTAAAGTATTGGGAGCAAATAATGTCGGCTCTACAGCATAATCAAATTTATCACCAATCCGTTTACTTTTGCCTACTAATTTAATCACTAAACCTAATTTTTGAAAAAAACTAATATCCTCTAAAGAAACGTTTTGAATACCAGAAATAGGTAATTTTTTTTGAGGGGGTAAAAAAATATTATAAGCAATATCAATGTTGATACAAAGTTTATTTGCAATATCAAAACCCTCAATATCAGAACTAGGATCTTTTTCTGCATAACCCAGTTTTTGAGCTTTGGTCAAAACTTCAGAAAAAGTTTGCTTATTAAATTTCATTTGATCCAAGATAAAATTACTAGTCCCATTAAAAATCCCCTGAATTTTTCTTATTTTATCAATACGTAAAGCTCTCTCTAGACCTTGAATCCAAGGTATCCCCCCGCCAACACTAGATTCAAAATAAAATTTTACATGATTTTGATAAGCTACCGAGTTAAACTCTTTTAAATAAAGAGCAATCACTGCCTTATTAGCCGTAATAACATTTTTTCTATGTCTTAAAGCTTCTAAAATATAAGTATGAGCTAGTTCTAGTCCACCCATAACTTCAATAACAATATTTAGTTCTGGGTCTTGCAAAATATCCTTAATATTACTGGTCATTTCTGATAAAAATTTTTTTTTATATTTTTTTATCAAAATATATTTTAGATTAAAATGATCTGTTTTATTTCTTTTTAAGATATTAAAAACACCCTTGCCTACCGTTCCAAAGCCTAATAGTGCAATATTCATAATCTTAGCCTCTATTTTTTCCAGAAAGCCAATTATTATTAAATCCTTTATACTTTTTTTAATAAAAATTTAAACAGATAAAAATCTTAAATTCAGTCTCTTAAATTTTATCTAAAGCTTGTTTTAAATCAGCTATTAAATCATCAGCATTCTCAATACCTATAGAAATTCTAATTAAATCTGGAGTAATTCCAGCTGCTTTAAGTTCCTTTGTATTGAGCTGAGCATGTGTAGTTGAAGCTGGATGAATGATTAAGGATTTAGCATCTCCTACATTTGCCAATAAAGAAAATAATTTTAAATTTTCAATTAATTTTTTACCAGCTTCTTCACCACCTTTAAGGCCTAAAGTAAAAATAGAACCAACCCCTTTAGGGAAATATTTTTTCGACAAACTATAATATTTACTATCTTTAAGATTAGGATAATTAATCCAAGCAACTTTAGGGTGAGAATGAAGAAAAGCTACCACTTTTTCGGCGTTTTCTACGTGCTTTTTCACTCTAAGGGAAAGAGACTCTAATCCTTGAAGAAGCAAAAAAGAATTAAACGGACTAATAGCGGCACCTAGATCTCTTAAAGTTTCTGAACGAACTTTGCTAGTAAAAGCACTGCCTCCAAGATCAGCAAAAACTAAACCACTATACTGAGGGTCGGGAGTAGTAAAACTAGGATAACGACCACTAGCTTTCCAATCAAATTTACCACTTTCAACGATTACACCACCCATAGTGGTTCCATGTCCGCCAATAAATTTAGTAGCCGAATGGACCACCACATCAGCCCCATAATCTATTGGTCGAAAAAGATAAGGTGTAGCAAAAGTGTTGTCAACGATTAAAATTAAGCCATGCTTATGAGCTATTTTGGCAATAGCCTCAAAATCAGCTAAATTAATATCTGGATTTCCAATACTTTCTAAATAAAGAGCTTTAGTATGCTCATTTATTTCTTTCTCAAAATTTTTCGGATCGTCAGAATCTACAAAATTCGTCTTAATACCCAATTTAGGTAGAGTAACACTAAATAAATTATAGGTTCCTCCATAAAGAGTACTAGCTGAAACAATTTCGTCACCTTTATCAGCAACATTTAAAATCGTTGCCGTAATTGCAGCTGCGCCCGTGGCCAAAGTTAAACCAGCTGTTCCATTTTCTAAAGCAGCTACTCGCTTATCCACAACATCGGTAGTAGGATTCGTTAGACGTGTATAAATATTTCCGGGTTCTTTTAAACCGAAACGATCAGCCGCTTGTTTAGCATTTTTAAACACATAAGAAGTAGTTTGATAAATAGGGACCGCTCTAGATCCTGTCTCATCAACCTTTTGTCCTGCATGAACTTGTAATGTTTCAAAATGTAAATTATTTTTTTTAGCCATAATATTTAACCTCTTACTAATTTTTTATCAGCTATTAAATCAAGCCAATTTTGATAAATTTTTTTCGCTGAATCTTGCCAAGAAAAATTAATTTTTTTTGTTTTCTTCTCCATAAAATAATTAAGGGGAGGAGAAATTGGTAAATTCTTTTTTTGGTCTCGATCATATTCTTGAGCTAAGGTATTTTTACCATATTCAGGATGGCCAGTAATATAAATCGTATGCTTATTTTTTGAAAAAAGTATCATTGGACCAACTTGAGAAGAATCTACTATAATATCTAAATCACCAGGAAGATGATCTTTATTGAGAATGATTTTGGTAAACCGAGATTGCGGCATCCGCAATAATCCCCCCGCATCTAATTTATTAATAAGAAAAGAATTATTTTTTATCTTATCTGCGGTAAATATTCCAGAAACTTTAAATGGCAACAAACTTTTTCGAATCCCAAAATGATAAAAGAGTCCTGCTTGAGCAGCCCAACATTCATACAGCTTTTGCTTTACATGGGCTTGAGCCCACTCCATAATCTTCTTTAACTCTTGCCAATAATCTACTTCTTTAAAAGGAATTTTTTCTACAGGGGCTCCTGTTATAATTAGTCCATCAAAAGTTTGTTTCTTTATTTTTTTAAAACAAACATAATTTTTCTGAACTTTATCTTTTGAAATCCCCTTAAAATGGTGAGTACAAGCATACATAAAAGTTATTTTTACATCATAACCTAAATTATTAAAAGCTGATAGAAACTGTAGTTCAGTCTTTTTTCTTGTTGGCATTAAATTTAAAACTAAAATTGAAAATGGAGAGATAATATTTTTGTTAATCCATTTTCTTTCTGTATGTAAAAATCCATTAACTGCATTTGCTGTCATTCGATATTTCCTTAATTAAAAATTATTCTTTCCAAATTTCTTGAGCAACATCAACCATTAGCTTTAATTTATCCCATTGCTGCTTTTCAGTCAGTTTATTGCCTTCTGCTGTCGAAGCAAAACCACATTGAGGTGATAAAGCTAAATTTTTCAGAGGGACGTAATGAGTTGCTTGTTTAATTTCCTTTTTAATCTCGGTTTTGTTTTCTAAATTAGGAAATTTAGAACTAATTAATCCTAGAATCAAATGAGCTTTAGGTTGGCTTTGATAAATTTGGGCCAGAGGAGCAAAATTACCATCTTGTTTTAAATTATCATATTCTAGGAAAAAGCCATCATAAGGAAGCTGCTTTACATATTTAACAATAGAGCTATAAGTTCCCCCACCTAAAGATGAAGATCGAAAATTTCCGCGACAAATATGGGTCGTAATTATTAAGTCTCTCGGTAATTTATATAAAATGTGCTTAATAACAAAAATAATATCCTTAGCTAAAGATCTTGTTTTAGCTTGTTTTTTTTCTTGATTTTGATAATTATTAAATCCGAAAGTTAGACCTAATAACCATGGATCATCCAATTGAATATAACGAGCGCCTAGCTTATAAAAATGAAGAATTGTTTTTCTATAAGTTTGAATAACATCTTTTATATAATCTTTCCTGTTAGTATAAAACTCCAAAATATTTTTAATCACCGCAAAAGGGCCAACAAATAAGATTGGTGTGGGTGAAGGGATGGTAATTTTTGATATAGAAGACTTAGGAGCTAGGCTATTTAAAAGGCTAAAATCTTTAAAAAAAGGATGATAAGGATTATATGTTAATTTACCAGATAATTTTATTCCATCTCCAACCAATTGAGTGCCATTAAAATTTAACCTAAAACTATTTGGAATTGTCCGAACACCCTTCAAACCAGATAGAAAATCTAAAAAGAAATTCTTGCGGTTAAATTCACCATCTGTTATAGCTTTAAGACCTAATTTAGCTTCCTTTCTTACTAATTTTTTTACTGCCAGTCGTTTTATTTTCGTAAAATTTTCCCTGTTTATCTTTTTTTGATCAAAAGCTATATAAGACTTTTTCAATAAGTTCGGTCTTAAGAAACTACCTACAATATCATAATGAAAAGGAAAATTTACTCCAACTTCAGTTTGTTTAAAAGCTTGTTTTACCATCCCTAATCTCCTTTACAAATATTATTAACCCACGAAATTTTAAAATAAAAAAAGCATCCACCCCTTGTTTGTTCTAAACAAAGGGGTGAATGCTTCACGGTGCCACCCTTTTTTGCATTATAGTCAAATAATGCCTCAACGGTACTATATAAATACCCGGGAAGTTAACGGTTCCTACCGTTTGACCTGCGTAAACAAACCAACTGCTTTCAAAGCTCATCTTCACAGATTCAACATTATCTGTTTCCACCAATCCAGATTCTCTATAAAATGTCTTTACCTGCTACTCTTCTTCTCACATTTATTTTCGTAGATTTATTAATTAAATTAATTGTTACTCTATATTTTTTTTATAAAAAAGTCAAATCAATAAACATAAAAATTTTTGTTTAATCAAGTCCTAAATCTAATTGTTGATTTTGAAAAAGCTTAAGTTCAGGAATCATTCCCTTTTGTAACCAAGGCTTTAAAAGTTCTTTAGACCATGCTAAATAAGCTTTCAAGTTAATAACAGATTTATCTAAATTATTTAGCTCTTCAGAACGATTAATTACCTTAACAGTATTGCTAGTAAAATTAGTTAATTTCCTTTCTTTGCCCCTGACTTTTTTAATAAAATGCCCCCCATTTTTAGAAAATATAATTCGGTTTGTATCTTGCAATTTTTTTCCATCTAAATAATAAT
Source organism: uncultured Oenococcus sp. (assembly GCA_934229385.1). Lineage (GTDB taxonomy): Bacteria > Bacillota > Bacilli > Lactobacillales > Lactobacillaceae > Oenococcus. The sequence continues at coordinate 25,490 of CAKQDH010000007.1, read as the reverse complement.
TACCAGCATTTTGTCCATGCCCTCTTACAGTAGTAACAACCCAGTCAATAGGTTGAAAATTATTATAAAATTTATAAATAGATTTACTTAAAAGCCGATCGTTTATAGGTTCTTCTAACCAGTTTTTATTATTAGCAATATAATCTAAAACTACTTGGCCAGAAACTCTAGGATAATTTAGTTTATGGGTTAAATCAACTCGAGATTTTTCTCCTCTAGGCGTAAAGGATTGAGCCAGGTTCCCACTAATTTTATTAATATGGCCATTATCAAATTCAATTCTTTCGTTAGTAGATTTATTAACAAACCTTTCAATATTTTCAGGTTCAGTAACTAATCCATATTCTTTACCAAAAGCCTCTCCAATCTTTTTAGCTTTTTCAAAACCTATATTTGCAATATAAATACCATCAGTATTACTAGAAACAATTAAAGCTCCTTGATCAGAAAACCTCTGCCCTAAAGCATAAATGAGCAAATTGCCTGTTATCCTCATAGAAAGAATTTTATTATCCAAAGGCAAATCACTAAAAAATAAATGTTGATTAGAAGCTCCCGTGGCCCCATTTAAAACTAATTTAAGCCCAATTTGGCGCATCCAGTTTAAATTATCTTTTTTTGTCCAAACATTTCGATCATCAGGTATTTGTTTTTTTATAGAAAGCCTTTTTCTTCGTAATTTGGCGTAGGGATCTATTTTCCCAATTTTATATGTACCAAATTTAATATTTAAAGTAGGATAAAAACTATCAAAATCAATATGGACAACATTTTTTAAATCAACTGTAACCCCAGCAGATTTTTTAATTGTTGTATGTTGTAAAGCAAAATTTTTAACCCATTTTGGTGTCATTTCATGGCCAGCTATATTAGAAAGCAAACTTCCATGAGCTCCCCCAATTGATAAACCAATAAAAGCACTGGTTGAAAGATTCTTTTTAGTCATATAGGGGACAACCAATGCTTGTTTACCTGTCAAACTAGACTTTACTAACTGACGAGTATCATTTTTACTTCTTGTATTTTTACCAATAAAATGTTTATAAAAATCATAAACTAAAGAAACTAGATGTTCATGTTTCTTCATATATCCAATTAAATCTCGTGTATGACCATCAGGAAATGGATATTCTAACTTAACCACAGGACTATCCTTTAACTTAATATCGTCCTTCCCTCGTATCAGCTTGCCGGCAATTTGGCTCATAGTTGCGTCACGAGGCAATTGTTTATAATAATTTTTAGCATGAGGATTTGAAATTCGTAAATACGGAAAATCTCTTTTTATCATATCTTTAACCTTTAGATTTTCCTGATATTCAGGTTTATAAAATAATAACTGAGTATTTAAAACATCTCGTATATTGTAAATTAAAAGGTTCTTTAAACCTTTTCTAGTCAGTTCTTTATTTTTCTTTAAATAACCCAATTTGACTTGATTTAAAACACTTTTTGGATCTTTAAAATCAGTTCGAGTAACCTCATCTTCTAAAACTGAAAGACCTGCAAAAGAGGAAACAGTTTTTAAAGCCCCTGACATTCGGCCCCGAGAAGAGCTAAAATCACCGCCCTTTTCATTAATAGTAGAAACATCAATATGCCTTTGAGAAGCTAAAGCATAATTATAATAATTCCTAGTCAACTTGGAAAAACGTTTATCTACATCAGTAGATTGGCTTAACCATTTCCAATAATGATAAATATTTTTGGTTTTAGAAATAATTCCATCTGACCAAAAACGAATTTGCTTTGTTGAAGGAACACTTTTTTCTAAACTAATAAAAGCAAAAATAGTACATAATAAAGGCAAGTCATATCGTTTACTATTCCAACCTAACCAATCATTTTCATTTTTATTTAATAAAAAAACCTGATAAAAAAACTGCCAATTTTCCTTTTTAGAAAAATCTCTCAAATCAATATGATAATGAGGGTAGGAAGTCTGCAATTTGACCTGTAAAGTTTTTTTATCATATCCACCATCAATGTTTAATCCGATGATAATTTTCTTATTATCTTGATTAATGCTGGTTTTAGTAAAAGCCGTTGGTAAGACTTCTAAATCATAAAAATATTTCTGTTTATCTGTCATGTCATTCCTCCCAAATCATTCCTCCCAAATTTTCCTGAAAAGTATTGATTTTTATAATAAAATTTCTTAGGAAATATATTAAAAAATATAATTTTTTAATAGTTTTCATTTAAATTATCGTCTTAGATTATTTTTTGTTTAAAAAATAATTTAATTTAACCCAGATAAGAATAAGGTCATTTAAATTAGCTTTTATAGCTAAATTAAAGTAAACTATTTATTAAACTATATAAAAGTCTAATTATTTAGAAAAGCTTAATAAATAATTAAAAAATACAAAATGCTTTAAAAAATGATAGAAATATTAAATTTTTACTTTTAAAAATTTTAAAAGTCTTAATAGATATTTAAGCTTTAAAATTCATATTTTATATATATTTTAATATAAAAAAACAAGGTATTACTTTTTGTCTTTTTAAATTTTTAACTTAAAACAAAAATTCAAATTTCAAATTTAAATAAAAAACATAAATCCAGGAAGAAAAATATGTTAAAAACCAATACAAACTTTTCATCAATCAACGTTTTAAATAATGCAATAAACGAAATAGGAATTGCTGGAATTTTTTCCGATCTTCAATTTCGTGAAGAAAAATTAAAAGAATATATAAGTTTATTATCAGAACCCACAAATGATAAAATAATTCGGGCGGAGCATCCAGATAAAAATAAAATTAATGATATTCGTGACCGAATAATGCAACCATTTACTGATATTAAAAATGATTTAAGTGATATACAAACCTTATCTCAAGATAATGTATACTTTAAAAAAGAGGAAGAAAAGAAAAAATTTAATCAAGAGTTAAAAAATGTTCGGCAAGCTTTTAAAAATTTTTATAATGCATTAAATCAATTGCCCCCATCAAGTCGTGATTATTCTTTGATATCAAAAGATGCTATAAAAATATTAAAAAATATCCATAATAGTTACGAAGAAAAAGAAAATGAAAAACATTTCAATTTAATAGAATCAAATCAACAAAATTTTTATTAATTAAATTAAAAATAAATTAATTCGTTTCAAAAAATGATAATAAACAATTCAAAACGATTATTTAATTAATCACTTTAACACAGTATAGATTTTACACTTTAACCCACTTAAAAAATTAATTCTAAATTAAAAAAATATTTCAAAACGTTTTCTTTTTTTAAAAAACGTTTGATATGTTTTACAAAAACCATTTTTGTAAAATTTTTAAAGTAAATCATTAAATTTAACAAGTTATTTTAAACTATTTTTCTCATTTTTTTATAGATGTCTTTTATTAAAAAACGTTTTATTATAAAAAAATATATCAAATTATAATCATTTAAATTCACAATTATAATTTTATTTATAAATTAATTCACGGATTATTTAATACTTACTAATAAACAAGATGAAATGGATAAAAAGAATTATATATATAGGATTAATTATTTTAATCCTCAATTTTGTTTTTGTACCCAACAAAGTTAAACAATTAAAGCCTATAGAACCAAATATAAAAAATTTTTTTAGCTTAATCAAAACCAATTTCGTATCAGCAAGCAACACGATAATTTCTAATATAAATTCAATTTCAAAAAAACCTGGAAATACAAAAACTAGGGCCTCTTTATCTTCTACTACCACCTCTAGCAAAAATAAAATAAATAATACTTTACCTGCCACCCCATCAGAAGGTATTATAACCGGAAAACAATTATCTAAGACTTATTATTATAGTTTTAAACAAAATACACCCGTTAATATAAAAAACACTTTTAAACAAGCTATTAAAAAATATAATCAAACAGGCCTTGTAAAAATAAAACCAAAAAATGCAAACCAAACAGGAAACCAAATTACCTTTTACATTTATTATAAAAAAACAAATAATCCTCAAAGTATCGAATTAGGCCATGGAGGCCCTCAAATATATCAATATTATGGACTAAAAAATTATACTAAAAACCAAGGCCAAGCCGGATTAAACCTCCAATATCCATCTTTAAGTATAAAATTATCTGTAGCTATGCATGAATTAGGACATGCCTTAGGCTTAGACCATAATATTAACGATCAAAATTCTATTATGTACCCAGTAGAAAAAAACAAAACAAATCTTACGCCTCAAGATATTCAAGGCTTAAAAAATATTTATGCCAAAAAAAATAGATAAGTTAGATAAATTTTCTTTCAGCTACTGACCATAATTGATATTTATTTCTAATTTTTAGAGGAATATCAAAATTTTTAACATAATTATTTATCTGAAAAATTTTCCAATCTTGATTTTTATTGTCAAGATTAATGCCAACTTTTTTCAAAAGGTGCTTTTTTAATTCATCAATATTTTTTAAAAATACACTTCGACTTTTATAGATTCTTTTTCCTTCTTTATCAAACCCTAAGATTTGTACCTTTTTATTAAATTTATCTATTACACCAATCAAATTTCCATTTTTTTGGTTGGAAAAATAAATATATAACATTTTCATTATTTTCCACCTCTTCATTTAAAAAATATTAAATAAAAACTTATTTAATATTTTTTATTCATTTATATTCTACAAAAATAAGTGACCCTTTTTTAATATAAATGTATTCTTAAAAATTTATAGTATAATTACTATTCATTTTTAAAAACCTAAATTTTTTAAATATTTCTTAATTTATTAAAAATTTGCCTTTAAAAAAAGACAAATATTTCTTTAAATTGTTAATACTGATGTAAAATAATAGTTTAAAGTATAAAGAAAATAGTTCTAAATTAATAAAGAAAAACAAAATAAATTTTTTAGTAATTAATTAGATCTATATTAAATTTCTTTTTATTATAAAGGTAAGCAAACATTAAATTAGTTAAAAATTATCTTCAACCCATAAATCAAATTTTCACGTATACTTAATATAATATTTTTAAAAGCTAACTCTAAATATATCCAAAATTTTAAAAAATTTTCATAAATTTATTGTAAGTAATATCTTGCTAATAATTAATAAATTAGAACAAAAAGAATGTTACAAATTCTAATTAAAATAAAATTAATAAAATTAAGATTAAGGAAAGAATAGAAAATGAGCCTAAAAAATGATTTTAATTCAGAAGTTGTCAATATGGAACCATCTCGGCTAAGAGAATTCAGCCAAAAATTAGATCTAGATCCTAAAATGATTAGATTAACTTTAGGTGAACCCGATTTTGATGTCCCAAATCATATTAAAAAAGCTGTGATTGATGCTATTAAAAAAAATTATTCTCATTATCCAAACTACAAGGGAATCCTTCCCTTACGTAAAGCTATAGCTAAATATTACACAAATAAATTTGACCTACCAAAATATACCTATGAAAATGTACTTTGTACAGTAGGATCAACCGAAGCAGCCGCAGCTACCCTTAAAGCTTTGTTTAATCCTGGCGATGCAATAATAATTCCAATGCCAACCTATCCTCTTTACCCTGCCTTAACAGAAATGAATGGATTGGTTCCAGTGAAAATTAATACTGAAAAAGATAATTTTATCTTAACCCCCCAGAAATTAAAACAAACTATTAAAGAAAATCCTGATCTTCATTTTAAAGGCATTATTATAAATGATCCTAGTAATCCAACTGGTATCGTATATAGTCCTGCGGCTTTACAACAATTAGCTAAGGTAATCAAAAAAGAAAAATTATGGGTAATTAGTGATGAAATATATGCTGAATTAACTTATGGTGTAAAGCATTATTCCTTATCTAAATGGCTCCCTTCTCAAACTATTATTATTAATGGTCTATCCAAATCACATGCTATGACTGGCTGGCGTTTAGGATTTGCTTTAGGACCACTTAATGCAATGAAACAAATTGATAAATCACATCTTGCAATGGTAACAAGTCCTACCTCAATCATTCAATATGGAGGGCTAGAAGCTTTGACTCATGGACAAAATGATGCTGATTACATGAAAAAACAATATAAAAAAAGACGTGATTTTCTTCAAAAAAAATTAACCAAAATTGGTTTTTCAGTACCCAAAGCTCAAGGAGCTTTTTATATATTTGCTAAAATACCTGATTATTGTAACCAAAATAGTGATCAATTTGCAGAAAATTTGGCCAAAAGGCATCATATTGGCATCATGCCTGGCAAACCTTTCGGTAATAACAATTATATTAGAATTAGTTATGCTGCTAGTTTAGCTAATTTAAAAAAAGCCATTTCCGGAATTGAATTTTTTATAAAGTCTATTTCAAAAAGTAAAGGATAACTAAAATTTAAAAGTGCTTAAAAACTTGCTTTATTTAATAATTTACCTAAATTAAAATTTAAGATTTAAAAAAATTTTAGGATTTTTTCAAAACCTAAATAATTTATTTTTGTTAAACCGTTTTTAAAATAAGTTTAGTCAAATAAAAAAATGTATTTCAATTTATTTTAGTTTTTACTGCTAAATTTCTTTATTTTCCTCTTGTAAAGCCTTAGATTTCACCTGTAATAAAATTTTTGTTCTTTTATCTAAAAATTCTCCAGCCATATCGCTTATTAATTGTGGAAGCCAATATTTAGAAAATTCTGAAATTTTATACAAAGAATTTTGATTTAAAACTGTCAACTTATAATGAACATATTCTCTTAGATTTTTTTGATACATTTTGTAAAGATAAACATCAATTATAGGGTTTAATGGTTTGCCAAAACTAACTTTAGCTATTTCTTCTGAATTCATAGTTGCGATTTTTTTAATTGGAGCATATTCATATTTTCTTCTTATAGAATTATTCAAAGCATCAGTTTCTTCAAAAAAACTATTAATTTCTATATTTTCTAAAATCTTTTTTTCAAAAAGAGGATAAGCTTTACTTTGGGGCTCATTTTCAATAATATTTTCAAAAATTTTATATAAATTTTTTCCTTTATTCATTTTTTCTCCTAAAAACGTTAATTTTTTTATAATTTATAAATTATAATTTATTTTCTTTTACTAAAACAAAAAAATTTAAAAAATAAGTATTTATTAATATCCATAATTTAATAAACTAGCTTTTTAAAATAACTTCTGTATATAAAAATCTTTTCAAAAATTTTTGTACGTCAGTTTTTAAATTTTAAAACAAAAAAATATTTATAGATAATAAATTTTTAAATTATTTCTTCTCCCTAATTTCATTATATAATTTACTTAGCTAACTAAGAAAAATTGCTAATTCTTTGATATTTTTTACTAATTTATAAGTTTTTATTTTTAAAATAAATGGGTAAAATTATTTTAAGAAAAATGCTAAAATAAGATTGGTGAAAGGGTTATCAATATAGGTTATCAATTACTCTTTTCACTTTTACTATAATATTTTCAATATTATAGTTTAGATAGTGATATTATCTTTACCCACTTTAAATTTATAAAAGTTAAGGAGAAATTAATGGCATATAAAACAATAAATCCTTACAATAATAAAGTCGTTAAGGAATACCCTAATGCAACTGATGAAGATTTAGAAAAAGCTTTGTCTCAAGGACAAGAAGCCTACAAAGAAATGAAGGATCAAGATATTTCTGAAAGGGCCAAAATACTTCATAATGTCGCCAAAAAATTCAGGCAACATGCTGCTGAGCTTTCTAAAATTTGTACTGTTGACATGGGAAAATTATTAAGAGAGTCAGAAGGAGAAGTTGAACTGTGTGCTATCATTGCAGATTGGTTCGCAGATCATGCAGCTGATTTATTAAAGCCAAACGAAATTGACACGATCGCTAATGGGACCGCTGAAGTCCAACATCATTCCACAGGCATTATTTGGATGATAGAGCCTTGGAACTTTCCTTATTACCAAGTAATGCGTGTATTTGCTCCAAATTTCATGGTAGGAAATCCAACAATTTTAAAACATGCGCATAATGTTCCTGGCTCAGCTAATGCTTTTGAAAAAATAGTTAATGAAGCAGGGGCACCAAAAGGGTCTTTTAAAAACCTATTCGTAAGTTATAGTCAAGTTAGCAAAGCAATTGCTGATCCGCGAGTTCAAGGAGTTGCTCTTACAGGTTCTGAAAGAGGCGGGGCTTCTACAGCAGCCACTGCTGGTAAAAACCTTAAGAAAAATTCTATGGAACTAGGGGGCATGGATCCTTTTATAGTATTAGGCGATGCTAATATGGACGATGTCGCTAATGTAGCATGGCGTGCCCGTATATATAATAGTGGTCAAGTATGTACCTCTGCAAAACGTTTCATTGTTATGGATAATGTTTATGACAGGTTTTTAAATGATTTGAAAGATAAATTCAGTAAATTAAAACCTGGCGATCCTTTAGATCCGGGTACTACTTTAGCTCCTATAAATACTAAAGAAGCTAAAGAAACGCTTGAAAGTCAACTCAAAGATGCCATTGATGGAGGAGCTAAAGTAGCTTATGGTAATAAGCCTATTGATTTACCAGGGCAGTTTTTAGAACCGACAATCTTAACTGATATATCAAAAGACAACCCAGCTTATAAAACAGAATTATTTGGCCCGGTCGCCTCAGTTTATAAAGTTCATAGTGAAGAAGAAGCAATTCAAATAGCTAATGATAACCCGTATGGTTTAGGTGGCATGTTATTTACAGGAAATCCTGATCATGGAGCAGAAGTTGCATCTAAAATAGAAACCGGAATGGTCTTTATAAACGATGCTTTGGCAAGCTTACCTGAACTTCCATTTGGTGGTGTAAAACGTTCAGGATATGGGCGTGAATTAGATTCCTTAGGGCAATTGGCATTTACTAATGATCAGTTAATCGTTAAAGCTAAGAAACCTGACTTAAATAATGTTGCTGGTAAATTAATGGCTACAGATCCACAAACTGAAACTTCTAAATAAATTCTGTAAAAATGAGAATAAAAGTTTAGTTTTTAAAACGGAAGATCATTGATCTTCCGTTTTTTTAAAATCTTTTCAAAGAATATTAAAAAAATAAATATAGAAAACTAATTTCTTTTTTAATAAAGCTATTAAACTAAAGTATTCTATTAGAAAAACAAAACCAATTATCAACTACCACAGGTTAAAACTCATAACTCGTGGATTCTAATACCAAAATATATAGATTTCCACAATTTTCTTAGATAAACTGCCTACTAAATATATTACTATATTCCGGAAGTAGCAGTAATTATCCAAGCCTTTTTTGTCCTCAAGTTGCCAAAGGGACAGCTTATTAGGTAGTTATTTTTTACAGGGACAAACCCTTATTAAAATATTTTTAGCTGCGTTTCGATATCGGATATGATAATTTTTATAGTTTCTTATCACCTTTTCAAAAACGTGTAATATATTAGGTCGTTCTCTAAAGAATCCAGATCTCTACGTTACTTTTTAATTGAATGCAAAAACAGTTTATTTTTACTATCACTTTAACTATTAATTTCAAAACTTTTATTAATCACTATCTTGTAAAAAGGTTAAAAAAATGAAAATTTTTAAAAGTCACTATCAAATTTAAAAAAATTCGTATTTCTTTCCACGAAAAAAGGTAAAAATCATTATTTATTTTTATTCCCTTTTTTAGCAAAAACATAATCAGAAACATTATTGCCTTGTTGATCTTTCCAGTTATGCCATTTTTCATCTTTACCCTTTACTTGCAATTCCACACCTAAAGAACTTATGCTTTGAATACGGTTTAATAAACTTTCAACAGCTATTAAAAACTTAATTCCTTCTTTTACATTAGGGACTCTTCTCCAACCACTATATTCCCAATTTCCCCCAACTATTGTAAGCAATAATTGTATTCTTACCATTTTTTCTCCTAAATTTTTTTAATAATTTTAAAATATAAAAAATAAAATCAGTAAAAACTAATCTAAATTCTGATTTTATCTATTTTGGTTCTTATATTTTTACTAGCTTTTAATAAAATAATCAGTCTACTATTATGAGCAAAACCCAAGGATTAGAGATTTTAATACCAAACAAATGTATTAGAGGCTAGTTTATTTAAATAATCTAGTTTCCAGATATATCCCTATATCCCCAGAGTATTAGTGATTACAAAAGGCTTAATCTAATTTTATTATAACCACTACTTCTCATGAATAAATTCATAGGATTCTATCTAATTTTTCATTAAATAAAATTCTTAAACTTAATAATTACTTACGGGTTTCTACCCATTTATTCAAAAGAACAATATTTATAATCGCTTCTACTACTCCAAAAATTACAATAATTAAATCAAACCATAAAAAGCTCAACATATTTCCAGTGCTTTGATAAGAAATCATCCTTGTTATTTCATGAAATACCCATTGCAAAAACTGAAAAATTAAATAAATAATAATAACATAAATAACGGCTCGGAAAAATCTTTGCCTAATAGCAGGAAGAATCCTAACAATAGAAAGAGTAACTAAGCGGATAAAACTAATAGTTACAAAAGCAACTAAAACACCCAAAACAAAAATAAGCAACAGATTAAGTAAAAGCCTAATTAAAGCACCCTTTGTTTGTCCTGTAGATAAAGTAATTTCCATCTGAAATTGAGACCATTTGATTGGAAAAAAAGCTACTACTAAAATAGCTTCAACGATTAAAAAGTAAACCATTCCCAAAAAAGTGGTCAATAAATCAGTCAAATATAATTTTAAATCCGAAACCGGAATTAAACGATAACGATTAGCAGTTAGAATAGCTTCATTACGAATAGACATAAAAACAAAAGCTATAATAATAGCAAAAATAGAAAAAAGTGAAATACTGCTATAAATATTCCCCTTCCATTCACTGCCAAAAAAGCTACCAGCAAAAATTTTAGGTAATAAAGATATTACTAAAGCCAATAAATAAAAACCTATTATCTCACTCATAACCTGAAACTTTCGTTTAATCATGGCTGTAAATAAATGGGTAAATTTTGTTCTTGCAATTGTTTTTTTCATTTCTGGTCCCCTTCTTTTTCATAAAGACTCATATAATAATCTTCAATACTTTGTTTTTTATTTTCTCTAATATTTTCTGCACTTTGTTGAGTAAAAATAGTTTTATTTTTTATCACTACTATTTCATCTAATAACTTAGCAATCTCAGAAACATAATGATCAGAAATAATTAAAGTAGAATCCTTACCTTTCCAATTAATGATAGATTTAATAATCCTTTTCCGACTCATAAGATCAATTCCATCAAAAGGTTCATCCAAAAGATATAAAGAAACCTGACGAGATAAAGCCAAAGCAATTACTAATTTTTCTTTCATCCCAGAAGATAATTGTGATAAATGATTATCTTCATTTATACTTAAAAACTTTTCTAAATCTTTATACCTAGAGGTTAAAAAATCTGGATAAACTGTTTGATAAAAATTTATAACGTTTTTAATCTTCGCCGTTCCTCGGAAACCAGCAAGCGCATCTGAAAAACTAACTTGGCTTTTACGTTCGGAAGCTTTATATTTCCCTCCAACCGAAACAGATCCGGTTTCTCCTAAGTTAATCCCAGAGATAATTCTCATTAAGGTGGTTTTACCAGCTCCATTTTCACCTAAAAGGCCTACAATTTTGCCATTGCCAATATTTAAATTTACGTTCTCTAATATATGTTTTCGATTTTTATTATAATTTAGGTCTTTAATTCTCAAAATATCATTTGCCATTACTTTCTCCTTTTTTTAAAAATTTTTCTAAATTTGTAACAATATCTTCGTTTTTTAGGTTTAATACCGAAATCTGCTGATAAAAATTATTTAAAGCTTGACATAATAATTTGTTCTTTAAGTTTTCAATCATTTTTTTATTGGAAGTAACATAATTACCAGTCCCTCGCTTGGTTATTAAAACTTTTTCTTTTACCATTTCTCTTAAAGCTCGTTGAACAGTGTTAGGATTAACTGATAGTTCAGTAGCTAATTTTCTAACGGATGGTAAATGGCTTGATAAAGGAAACTTCTTACTAATAATTTTCTGATATAAATAATTTTTAATTTGTAAATAAATAGCTTGTTTATCATTAAATTCCATCCAAAAACCTCATCAGACCTAATCCATAACTACTACGATAACACAGTAATCTTATTTTATCTTTGAAACAAGTAAATTTAAGATTTTAAATACCTCATCTTGTACATTTTGTATTTATTATATTTTTTTGTTTTTAAGCTTCTTCTCATCCTTTCCTTATAAGAACAAAATATAACTTATTTTTATATTTACTAATAAAACGTAATTATCACTTTGTACATTTTGTATATTCAACTAATTTAAGTTGAAGAGTATGGTTAAGGTATTTGATAGATATAATATCTATCAAATAAACACAATTTACTTAATATAATCTAGTTTTTAAATATATCTTTATATTTTTGAAGCTAATATTGTTAAGATCCACTATAATCTTAAATTTAAAAAGATTAATATTTTAATGAAATTTTTAAAAAATTAAAAGAAAAATTTAATTTAGTTTTTTAAATATTTATATTTTTATTTCTTTTACAATTTTAATAGATGTTTACTTTTTAAATTAACCTTAATTTTATTAAGGTTAACTACTAAATTATTCTAATTAAACTTAATTATTTTTTAATTTACTAGCTAATCTAAATAAAAAACAAATTATTATAAATTTAATAAGTTATTTTGGTTAAGTTTATTTAATATTTATTTTTAATATATTTAAAAACTATTTAAAAGCATTAAAAATTTTGTCCTAATAATGATCTTGCAGCATCACTTTTTACTTTTTGTATTTTGGTTTTATACAATTTGTATTTATTTATTATACTTTTTGTATTTTAATAAAAACATTTTGTATTTCATTTTTTACCTTTTTAAACTAACGTATAACATATATAGTAAAAAGTATAAAAAGGAAGTTCCAATTTTGAGTAATGAGATAGTTAAATATGATAATGAATTAAATACAGTCCCCTTCCGCAGGTTTAGTGCAATAGAAATGAATTTATTTTTTTCTATCATTTCCCGTATGAGAAATAAGGGAACTGATGAGGTACGTTTTTCTTTTAAAAAATTAAAAGATCTCAGTAAATATAAATCAACCGCTAAAACAAGATTTATACAAGATTTAAAAAAAACTTATAATAAGATGCTAACTCTTACAGTTTTTAAAGAAGATAAGCATAAATATATAAAATGGATATTATTTGATGAATTTGAAATTGATAAAGACAATGACTATATTTCTATCTCGATAAACCCAAAATTAAAGTATATTTTAAATGAATTAACTACTTGGACAAGATTTAGTTTACTTCAATTTAATACCTTAAAGAGTTCGTATTCAAAAACTATGTTTAGGTTAACTAAACAGTACCGAACCGTAGGAAAAAGGTATATACCTTTAAACCAGTTCAAAGAACAACTAGATGTACCAAAAAGTTATAATACTTCTGCTATTCAAAATAGAGTAATCACACCCATAGTTAAAGAATTAAGTTTAATTTTTCCAGGTTTTAAAATAAAAAAGGACAAAAAAGGAAAAGGCCATAAAATCATCGGTTTCTGGATTTCTTGGAAAGCAGAATCACGGAACCAAAATGATTTCAAAAAAAATAGTTGGGATGAACTTCAGAAAAAAATTAGAAATATAACTGCTTCTACAAATTTTAATCAAAAAGATAAAAAAACAATGGTAGATGCTCTATACAATCAATATGGATATAAAAATCCAAAAAAATTAGAAAAAAAAATGGACAAAAAAAATATTTCACTAACACAAAAACTTAGAAAAACTTCAAATAAAAAAGCACAGGAAATATTAGATAACTTTAAGAACAATTACAATAATTAAAGTCAAATAATAAATTTAAATAAATTTCCAAAATTATTTTTTCTTTAAGTATCTAATGAAACAATTTATACCAAAAACCTTTTTGTTCTCTTATCGGTTTTTTGGTATTTTTTTCCTGAGCATTATTTCTATAAGTTTTAGTTGAGTTAGACTTATTTTTATTTTTTTGTGAACGATCACCCAATAATTTTTCATTTTGTTTATTTGTTGACAAATTAAGTTGTTGTTGTTGATCTAATAAACGATGTAAGTCATTAATTTGGTTATCTTTAATTGACAACTGTTTTTGAGCGTTTTGTAATGTTTGTTGAAGCAATTTAAGTGATTCAATAGTAATATGGCCATTACTATTTTCTTTAGAATCTGAAGAGGCATTCCTTTTATCCTTATCCCTTCGAGGCTCGTTTTCAAAATATTTTGAAATTTTTTGAAACGTTTGCGCATTATATAGTTTCTTATTACCTTTTGTTCTGATTTCTGAAATATTTTCTTTTTTTAAGAACCTATAAACTTGCTGTTTAGATAATTTTAAGTTATCTGCCATTTCCCTCATTGTATAATATTTCATTTTATGCTCCAATCAATTCAAAACGTTTATGAATTGATTCAATAATAACATATTTAAATCCTTAGTAACGTTTATCATCGAACTAAATTACTAATTTAATTTTTCAAAGAATTTATATTTACTCAAAATTTTAGAATATATTATTTTATAAATTTTTATTAATATTTAAAAAGGAAAGTAACTTTAAACGTTAATAAAAATACACAAATGATTAACTCTTTTTTTATTAATGATATAATTACAATTAGTTTAAGGAAAATTAATATGGTTAAATTTTCAAGCATTTTATTTATTATTTTTCTATTACTTATATCTGCATTAGAAATTTTTTTTGTTTTATCTAATAATGTTTTAGAATTCCTGATTGCCCCCATAGTTATACTTCTATCATGTATATACGGTGTAGCAAAAGGGATTAAAGTTGAGAAAAATTAATAGAATATACAATTTATTTTTATTAAAAAATTAATTAATTAATTTTTAAGAGTCTAAGACTTTTCTTCAAAAGCTAAAATTTTGTAATCTAAATTAAACTTTCCAAACTTGTTTTTTAATTTCCTTACAATTATATAATTATTTTTTACTAAATCTTTTGTTACAAAAAAGTTGTTTTTAATAATTAAAAAACAAAACAAGCTGCCTTTTTTGCTTTGTTTTTTTGATTGTAATTTTTTAAACTTTAAAAAAATAATAAAATTTAATAAGCCTATAAAGATAATTAACATATTTAAAATCTTTTTTATGCTACCTTTAATCTAGTGGATTAATTCCACAAAAAAATTTTTAATATAAGGAGAATAATAATGATTTCTCTAATAACAAGAAGATTATTAGGTGGTTTATTAGCAACGGCTGCTATTAGTGGTGCGTTTTTGACGAGTGCTAATCAGGGGAAACAGGCCTTTGCTGATTCAAATAAAAAAATCTTAGCTGTTGGTTCGACAGCTCTCCAGCCCTTAGCACAACAAGTGGGTGAAAAATATCAAGATAAACACCCCTCTACACAAATTCAAATCCAGGGAGGTGGATCTGGTTCTGGGTTAACACAAATATCAAATGATTCAGTACAAATAGGTAATTCTGATATTTTTGCTAATCAACAAAAAGGAATTAATCCAAACAAGATTAAAGATCATAAAGTTGCTGCAGTGGGATTTGCTCCAGTAGTCAATAAATCAGTTAAAGTAAAAAATTTAACAAAAGATCAACTTCAAGGAATTTTCTCAGGTAAAATCAAAAATTGGAAACAAGTTGGTGGAAAAAATAAAAAAATAACTGTGGTTAATAGAGCCAACGGTTCAGGTACACGGGTTACTTTTGATGATAATGTAATGGGAAACCAAAAACCTAAGACAACACAAGAACAAGATTCGAATGGAACAGTTCAAAAGGTCGTTCGTAAAACTCCAGGATCTATATCTTATTTATCTTTTTATTATATCCATAAAAAGGGTATAAAACCAATTAAGTTAAACCAAGTTAAGCCTATTAACAAAAATATAACAAATAATAAATGGCCAATTTGGAGTTACGAACATATGTATACAAAAAATAAGCCCTCGAGTTCTGTAAAAAAATATATCAAAACTTTTCATAAAGAATCAACGAAAGATGATATTAAAAAGCTCGGCTATATTCCTTTAAGTAGCATGAAAGTAACTAAAAATTCAAATAATCAAGTAACAAAAAAATAACTTAAAATATAGAAAATTAGCTAAAGTCTCCTAGTTCTAAGTTCTAATTAAGGAGACTTTTTATTTTTTTAACACTCGTGGCTTAAAGAGTCTTTAAAAAATAAAATTTTTAATAAATTTCTTTTTTAAAAACAAACAGAAAATATAAAAAAAGGTTGATTCATCATTTTCAAGCATTTCAAAACACCATTGAATTATTTCGAAAAGGTTCACATTGTTTTTATTTATAAATACTTTTATAAAAATTAGTTGATATAAAAAATAAAACTTTTTTATTTTATTCTTTGCTTACTCAAAAAAGATTAATATAAAAAAATATCAAATTCATCAGACAATTTTTAAAAATCAGAAACATTTTAGCAAATAAAATTCCTTATTATGAACATTTTAATTCTAATGCAATTTCAAAAGGCACTTAAAAATATAATGAAATTAGTATTCAGTAAATATTTTCAGTAAACTATATCAATGAAACATTAACTTTTTAAAAAATATAATTTTAAAGATAAATCCAAGCATGGCAAAAATCTACAAAAATAATAATTAAAATTTTAATAAAAATATAGAAATAAAAAACGTTTTAAAACTAAAAAATTTAGTTATAATTTTAATTAAAAAATAGGGGCCTGTGATAATATTTTTATTTCGATTCCATCAACTAAAAGAAAAGCAAAAAGTTCAATATAATTTTCACTAATCAGAAAGGGGAAAGTAAAATTGAAAACATTTTTTAATAAAAGACAGACTATAAATAATACAACGGAAACAACCATTAGCCAATTACCAAATTTTGTTAAACGATAACTTACCCGGAAAAACATTATCGAGCCAATTAATGTTAATAACAAAGATAAAACCATAAAAAAGCTAAAGCCACCTTGGATTTCGAATAAACAAAATAAAAAAATAATAAAACCAGCCAAAAAAGTTAATAAACCAATTATTTTACTTTTTCTATACATTTTTTATATTTCCTTATAAATTTTTATTTCTTTTTAAAAATTAAAATTTAAAAAAATTAAACCTTCTTCTTTTATGATAACAATTTTTATTTAGAAGTTTATAAAGCTCTAATTTAGATTTATATTTTGTATTTAAACTAATTACTGATTTAAAATTAACTAAAAAGGAAGTTTTATGGATAAAAATAAACAAACAAAAAATAACTCTTTAGAAAAGGAAACGACATTTCAAAATTTAAGAAACCAAACCAAAATAAAAGAACAAAATAAATATATTCAACATTTAGAAAAAGAAAATGAATTCCTAAAAAAACAAGTAGATCATTTTTTCTTAGAAAATAGTAACTTAAAAGATAAATTAATAGCCGTATTATCTCATATAAAAAATTTAGATAAATATTTTGAGAAATTAAACAAAAAATTAAACTAAAATAGTTTCAAGAATTAAACATTTAATAAAATTTTAAAAATCATGTTTACATAAAATTAAGCAAACTCTAGTTAATTTTTTTTCCCATACTATAAGTTCCCTTTAACATCATTTTCTTATCTAATACGTTAAAGTCTGCATCTTTACCCTTTTGGAGAGAACCTTTATTTTTTAGTCCAAATTCTCGAGCTTGATTGACTGAAGACATTAAAACAGCTTCGTTTATTTCACACCCAGTAAATCTCATAATATTTTTAAAAGCTTCATTATACTTCAGTACAGAACCGGCTAAATTTCCGTTTTCTATACGAGCTTGTTTATCTTTTACAATGACTTTTTGTCCGCCTAATTCCGAAATCCCTTCCGGCATTCCTTTAGCTCGCATAGAATCAGTTACTAATTCTATTCTTTTAGCTCCCTTAAGTTCATAAGCCAATTTGATCATATCCGGTGAGACATGAAAACCATCAGCAATAAGCTCACAATATATATTTTCTTCAAGTAGTGCATGCCCAGTCAGGCCTGGTTGACGATGCTGCATATTCCTCTGGGCGTTAAAAAGGTGGGTCACATGATTTATTTTTGAATGCTTCATGGTTTGTCTAGTAGCGTTACTATGACCAGCAGCAGGAACAATGTCATGTGAAAGACAATAATCTTCAAAGTCTAAAGAAGATCCTTCTTCTGGAGCATAGGTTATTAATCTTATAATATTGCCTGATAATTTCCTCCATTCATTTAACAATTCTTTGTTAGGCTTTTGAATAAATTTTTTTGGTTGAGCTCCCTTATATAAAGAAGAAATAAAAGGGCCTTCTAAATGGATTCCTTGAATAATTGGATTAGTTTTACTAGCTGTTTTAACAGCTAAAATTGCTTTTTTAATATTCTCATTAGATTGGGTAACTGTAGTAGGAAAAAAGCTTGTCACCCCTTCTTTTATAGAAATATTTTTAACCATTTTATTAATTTTATCAGGCTTAGCATCCATTGTATCAATCCCATAACCACCATGACTATGTATATCTATAAATCCTGGTACAACAAAATTTCTATTTAGATCAACTATATTTTTATCTGTACTTCTAGGACAAAAATCGATCATCGGGCCAATTTCTTGTATTTGTTTATCAAACCTAATAAAACCATTTAAAATTTTTTCTTCTCCCGTATAAACATCGGCATGAGTAAACACGTAGCTCATTTAAATCTCTCCTTTACACTAATAATAACTTATTAAACAAAATTTAGGGTGTATCTTGAATAACTTCCTACTGAAATAAATATTAACCATATTAAAATATTTAGATAATTTTAATCAATTTTATAATCTTAAAATATTACAAATATAATTAAAAAGATTAATAAATTCTTTATGATTTTCTATAATGAAAAAAATAAAGTGCTAAAAGCACTTTTATGAATTAACTTTGAAAATTTATTAGGTAACTTATTTTATTATTTATTTAAAACTATTAATCCTAATTATTTCCAAATCATTATAAACTCTTCTAAAGTTAAAATGAGCAACATCTTTTCTTAATTGATTAAATTTAGGATTATTAAAAATGTTATCCATATACTTTTGTGCAGTTTTCTTATTAATTCCTGACAATTTAGTATACAGCCACGAAGCCTTATTCTTATCTTTTGCAGCATTCATATATACAGATATAGGTAAAAATCTAGATTTATTTATAGCCTTGTAAAAATAGAAAGTATCAAAACCCTTATTGAAAAGTATTTTTTCGATTTCTGACAATAAAAGGTCCTTTTGATATTCAGGAATATCTAAGGCAATGATAATCCTTCTTCTCTTATGCATAGGCTTTTTTTTACTTTTTTGTGCCTTCTTTTTTTTATAACCCTTAATTAAATTTCCTGCAACTAAAATAGAACTTGAAAACAAAGTTGTTAATAAAATTTTTTTATTATTTGATCTCATTATTATCTTATATTTTATAAAATTATTTAAAAAGTTTAAAGAAATTTTTCTTAAATTTAAAAATTTAATTTTTATATCATTTTATTATAATTAAATATATATACGTTTTAGCCTATCACTAAAATTACAAAGAACTTCATAGTTAATTGTTCCAATATAACTAGCAATATCATTAACAGTTATTACTTTATTTTTAGATTTACCAATAATAGTAACCGGAGTTCCGTAACTAAATTTTTGTGGAAGCTTAATCATAAATTGATCCATACAAACTCTACCTACAATAGGACAATATTTGCCGTCAACTAATACCGAAAATCCCTGAAGCTTTCTAGAAATACCATCAGCATAACCTATGGGCACAGTTCCAATCCATTGATCATTATTTGCTTTATAAGTAGCTCCATAGCCAATTGATTGTCCTTTTTTAACTTTTTTTACAAAAATTAAATCTGATCGAAGAGATAGAGCTGGATAAAGAGGATAGGGGGAACCAATGCCAGTCCCTGAAGGATTGAGACCATAAGAAGCAATTCCTAAACGAACCATATTAGCTTCTTTTATATGATGCCATAAAAATGTTGCAGAATTAGCTACGTGAACGTACCTAGGAATAAAAGACAAGTTTTTCATAAATTGTTTAAATTTACGATATTGACAATTAAAATACGAAACGTTTTTTTCATCTGCGGTAGCAAAATGAGTATAAACACCTTCAAAATTTAAAACACTAGATAAAGCTTTAATTTTTTCTAAAGCATCTATTAATTCAGCGTTAGTTTGAAAACCGATTCTTCCCATCCCTGTATCCAAAGCTAAATGAATATTTAATTTAGGCAACTTTGAATTTTTTAAATATTGGCCTGCTTTTTCTATCCAAGAAAAAGAAGGAGCCGTTAAAGAAATATCATTGACGGCTGCAAGCTTAGCATAAATAGGATCAATAACTCCTAAAACTAAAATAGGCTCTATAAAATTTGCTTGCCTCAATTGTAAAGCTTCATCTAATAAAGCAACACAAAACCCATTAGCTCCTGCTTTTTCAGCAATTTTTGCTACTTGTATAGCCCCATGACCGTAAGCATTTGCTTTAACTACGATAAATAATTTTTTTTCGTTTCCTAATCTTTGTTTAACTTGATAGATATTTTTAAATATTGCTTTTTTATTAATAATTAATTTCGCATCCCGATAATTAGCTGGTACCATATTTGTTCCTTTAAATTAAAAAAAATTTTAAATTTTCCAATAACTATTATTTTATGTTAATAATTGGTAAAAAATATTCATTTATATTATATTGAATAATCTTTACTAAGTTTATATAAAAAAATTTTTAATGCT
The DNA here is from genome assembly GCA_934229385.1 of uncultured Oenococcus sp. Taxonomy (GTDB): domain Bacteria; phylum Bacillota; class Bacilli; order Lactobacillales; family Lactobacillaceae; genus Oenococcus. The sequence goes on along the minus strand of CAKQDH010000007.1, from coordinate 4,714 downwards.
TTTAAAAATAAATATTCGTTCACCAAGAAATGTCAAAAATTAAATAAGTGAATTTATAAAAAATTGAAAATAAAAAATAATAAAAACAAGCTAACTTTTAAATCCAAAAGATGATAAACAAAAAAATTTCTTTGTAAAACAATTTATTAAAGTTTGAGACCAGTTTTAGTTATTATTTAATAAAAACTTACCTAATAATTAAACAATCTAATTTCGTAATGTTTTGAAACGTTTAACTAAAATTAAAAAAACGTTTTTGCTAATTACAATTCTAGTTAATTTTAGGAAAATTTTTTTATTTATATAAAAGGTCTTGGATTATATATATATATATATCAAAGCTACTTAATTTGAGCTTTTTAAATTAAAAATACAAATTTTTTTAAAAAAATAATAAAAAATAAAATTCTTTTGAATCGTTTTATTCATTTTTAAAAATACATCAAAATTAAAAAAACGAATATAAACGTTTTTTTTAATTAAAAGTTTATTTAAAGATAAAATTATACTTTATAAAAATTAACGTGATATAAACTAAAAATTTAGATAATAAATTAGAATTTATTTATAAAAAAGTTTGTTAAAGAATATAACACTTAAATCCTTATAATTTTATTTTATACATATAATAATGATTAATGTAGAAAAAACGCTTTAAAAACATTTACCCTACTATAAATATTTAGAAAAGAAAAAAACATTAAATGGCAAAGAGAAGAAAAAAATCTAATTTTAAAAAAAACATATGGATCTTAATTATTATTATAATAATTGTATTAATTGGAAGTAGTATCTACGCTAATCATAAAAATCAGAGTAACTCTAAAATACTAAACCAATATTTAGAAGCTGACATGAATACCCAAGATCTTTCACAAATGACCGACTCTTATTCTTTTGAAGTAGCTGGCAACACTCAACAAGGTTTATTATCTCGAACTAAAAATAGTTCTCCTAAAGCAGGTTTAGCTAAATCTTGGAATCATAGTCCTAATGGTTTAACCTGGACCTTTCATCTACGTAAAAATTTAAAATGGTCTAACGGAGATCCTTTAACGGCTTCAGATTTTGTTTATGGGTGGCGCCGGACGGTTAAGCCTAAAACCGCTAGTCAGTATGCTTATATTTATTCGGGGATTAAAAATGCCGATGAAATAAATTCCGGGAAAAATAAAAACCTAAAATCTTTAGGAATTTCGGCTCCAGATAAAAATACAGTCGTAGTTAGTCTCTCTCATCCTATGCCCCAATTTGAAAATCTAATGTCTTTTCCAGTATTCTTTGCCCAAGACCAAAAACAAGTTTCTAAATGGGGTAAAAATACTGGTACTTCTTCTAAAAAACAAGTTTATTCTGGTCCCTATAAATTTGTTGGCTGGAACGGTTCGAATAAAAACTTTAAACTGCGTCCTAACAAACACTACTGGAATCAAAAAGCCATTAAAAATCAAGGAGTAAATTTCCAAGTAATTACCGATCCAACATCTATGGTTTCTTCTTATAGAAAGGGTAATCTTGATACCACAACTTTAGAAACTCCTTCACAAGTAAGGAAATATAAGAATTCTAAAAATTTAAAAAAATTTAAATCTTCTCAATCAGTATATTTAGAGTACAATGAATCAAAAGTTCCGGCTTTAAAGAACTTAAAGATTAGGCAAGCTCTAAACCTGGCCACAGATAGAAAAGGAATATCTAAAAATGTAATGTCAGAATTAGGTACTCCCGCAAAAGGGTTTACACCAAGCGGTTTAGCCAAAACAGCCTCTGGTGATGATTTTGCTAAAGCTGCCTCTAAACAAACTAATTATAAATACAATATTTCAAAAGCCAAAAAATTATTTGCTCAAGGTATGAAAGAAGCAGGACAAAAGAAATTAACTTTGGAAATTGAAGCTGATACAGAATCAGCCACTGCTAAACCCATGTTAGATAACATTCAACAAGAATGGAACAAACTTCCTGGATTAAATACCAAAGAACACTTTGTCTCTTTTAAACAAAGGCTTCAAGATGCCCAAAACCATAATTTTCAAGTGATTAACAATGATTGGATAGCAGATTATGCTGAACCTACTACATTTCTAGGATTATTAACCACGGGTTCTCCCAATAACAACGGCAAATGGAGCAATCGTGAATATGATAAAAATTATAAACTTGCTTCATCAAACTATGCTATGAATAATCAAAAACGGATTTCCGCAGAAATAAACGCTGAAAAAATTATTAATAAAGAAGCACCTATTGATCCAATATATTGGGGAAATGTAATTAATTTAATAAAGCCCAAAGTTCATAATCTACATTATTTCTCTTCAGGAACTAATTATTATTTTTGGCAAGTTAAATTAAGAAAATAGTTTTTTAGTTAATTAGTTAACCCAAATTATTTATTAATAATATAATATAAAAATAAATAGATAATAAAAAATTGGATCAAAAAATTTTAATTTACAACAAAAAAGGCAAAAAACAGGAGGACTTATATTAGTGCTTGAGTTTATTTGGGCTGAGGACAAGAATCATTTAATTGGTTCAAATGGAAGTATACCTTGGCATCTTTCATCGGACATGAAACATTTTAAAAAAATAACTACGGGGAAAACTATTTTAATGGGGAGAAAAACACTTTTTAGTATGCCACATATCCCTTTGCCACATAGAAAAAATCTCGTCTTAACCAAAAATAAAAAACTAAAAGTGCCTAAAGAAATTATTGTTTTTAACAATCCCCAGAATGTTTTAGCTTACGATAAGAAAAATTATAATAAACCCTTAATAATCATTGGTGGTGCTCAAATATTTAAACTATTTTTAAATAAAGTTAAAAAATTATGGGTAACAAAAATAGACAGTTCTTTTTCTGGTAATACTTATATGCCTAAAATCCCTTGGCAAAATTTTTATCTAGTTAAAAAAAATTCCCATCAAAAAGATAAAAAAAATAATTATTCTTTTACATTTGAAACTTATTTAAAAATTTAATTTTTAATCCACAAAAGGAGCAGAAAATTTATTTAATAAAAATTTAATTTCTTAATATAATTATTATATATTAAATAAGTATCCTTAATTTATAATTAATTTTATAAAAATTAATCTTATAGAATAAAAAAATAAAAAGGGAAAGTATTATATAAAATAAAATGGGCTAGCTTTATATTTATTAAAGTAAACTTTTATGAATCTATATGCATAACATAAGGTTATAAAATTTATGAAAAATCCAAACAAAATCTAAAATTTATTTGTTTATTTCTATATCAAAAAAATTAATAAATCCCCATAATTCATTTACGCCTATAAAAAATAAATTAAGCTAAATAAATAAATTAATATAATTTTTTAGAAGGTTCATTATTCTAAATAAAAAAAGAAAGGATAATCAAAATATGCAGTGGGCCCGTCATAATGAAGACAAATATAAAAGTTTAAAACCGGCTTTAAATCAATATGTTTCGTTAGATATAGTAAGTGAAGGGTATGATCTTACTTCTCCAATTATTAAATTAGCTGCTGTTTTTGTAAAAAATAGTTCCCCTCAAGATTCTTTTGGTTCTTACATAAAATATGATAAAAACTTGTCAGAAAATATAAAAAAATATAATAACATTGATAAAAATAATTTATCTAACGCCCCTGAAAAGAAAAAAGTATTTGCTGATTTTAATAAATGGCTCCAAACTAAAGATACTAGCAACTACAAAACTAAAATTGTTGGTTATAATTCTTTCAATTTTTACGTTCCACTTCTAGAATATGCTGGGCTTAATTTATGGAACCGCCTTGGTGCAGATATATATTTATTGTTCCACAATTTATATAAAAATCAGCCAGCTTCCATAAGAGACATTGGAAATTTTCTAAATATTAGACAAAACTTTAAGAGCAAATTTTTTCAAAATTCCTTAATTGTAGCTAACATTTATGAGCTTTTAAAAGAAAAAAACTTAATTTCTTCTTTTAATAAATCTAAAGAAAAACAGCCCAAAAATGTCAAACCCCAAAAAAAAGCACTTGAAGAACAACAAAACAAAAATTTTAAAAAAGTAATTGCTCAACAAGTAAAAAAAGCAACAAATAATAAAAATAAAACTAATGAAAACACTATTTCGCCCAATAAATCGTCTTTGGTAAAATCAGCAAAAAATAAAAAAGAAAAAGAGGCCCAAAATAAAAGAAATATCCAAAAAAAAGAAGCCAAAAATCAGCCCTTACCCTTATCTAATATTTTATCCAAAATAAGAAATAACCTAAAAATAAGAAACCAACCTGATAAGCAAAACAAAGAAAAAATAAATTTAATTAAGAGAAAAGAAAAAAGAAATCAAAATAAAATTCAAAAAACTTTAAAAGAAAGAGAAAGAGAAACTAATAAAAAAATCCAGGAAGAACAAGAAAAACTTCAGACTTATCAAAAATCCCAACAAAAAGAAAAAAAGGCTAGAGAAGATCAACTAAAAAAACAAAAAGAATTAGAAAATGAGTTAAATAAATTAAAAACCGACAAACAAAAAATAAATCAACAATTAGAAGAAGAATTTAAAAGAAATAAACAACAAGAAAAAGAACATAAAAAACAAAGAGAAATACAACTAAAAAAAGCTGAAGAAGAAAAACAAAAAAGAGAACAAGAAGAACAAGAAAAACTTCAGACTTATCAAAAATCCCAACAAAAAGAAAAAAAGGCTAGAGAAGATCAACTAAAAAA
>CAKQDH010000006.1 GCA_934229385.1 uncultured Oenococcus sp. | reverse complement strand
CAAGAAAAAGAACATAAAAAACAAAGAGAAATACAACTAAAAAAAGCTGAAGAAGAAAAACAAAAAAGAGAACAAGAGAAGAGGAGAGAAATACTCCAGCAAAGGGACTTAACTAAACAATTTGAACAAGAAATGGAAAAGGAGCGATCCAAACAAGAAGGATTGAAAAAAAATTTAAAAAAAGAACAAGAAGCAAAAAAACAAGTTGAAGTTCGTCTCCAAAGCCAATTAATAACCAGCCGTAAATTAGAATTAGAAAGTAAAGAGTTTGATATTCAACAAGATCAAGAAATGCGGAAAACAATGGTCCAAGCTCAACAAGTTGCAAGACAAATTATAAGCCGTGCTTTAACTCCTGAAGAAAGAAGAAATGTTTTTAAACAAAGTAATTCTAACTTAATTAAAAACTTAAATAAGGTTCTTAAAAGCCTAAAACAATATTTATATCTTGAACAAAAGATATCAAGCTTCAAAAGTAGTATCAATAATAAAGAAAAAAAATATTTTAACGAGTTAACAGAAATAAGAAAGAAAATGTCTCGTCTTCAATTTTACGGGGACGTTTCATCAGTTTATCGAAAAAATGAATTAGAAACTTTATCTAGTAATTTAGGGGATTTAGACCGAAAGTACGCTGATACAAAACAAATTAGAAAACAAATTGTCAAAATGGAAAAAGAAAAACCGCAAAATCTTGATTTTCAGCTATCACAAATTTTTTCATCTTTTATTATTTCAACTAGTAAAAAAGCTCAAAGACCTATTTCCATTGCAAAAAATTATACTAGCCTAAAAAATTTACAAAGTATGTTAGCTTATCTTAAAAGCCATCCTGCTTGTAATTCCTATAAAGAGGCTTTTAACCGGACAGTACAAAATAAAGCTCAAATTTTAATTTCTAAAAAAGATAAATCTTAAATATAAATAGTTTTTTAAAATGTAAAATTGTAATTATAAAAATTTTATTAGAAATCATTTAAAAAATATAATAAAGCACTTCTTATATTTTTCACATTTTAAACAAATTAAGGAATAATCAAAATGAATAAAGAAATAATAGAAAAAAAAGGTCTAACACCTAAAGATCTTTTTCAATTTAAAAAAGACCTTTCCAAACGTCCAGAAAATAAAGTTATTAGTAGAGCTGTTATGAAAAATGGTGTCAATGGGGCTTCAGAAGATATTAAAGAAAAAAGGCGGCTCCATCGTGAATTTTCTTTAGAATTAAAAACTAGTGATGTAACAAACCAAAAACAGAGTGGACGCTGTTGGGAATTTGCCTTATTAAATACTTTAAGGCATCAATTTGAGAAAAACCATCAAGTTAAAAATTTTGAATTATCCGAAAACTATTTATTTTTTTGGGATCGTGTTGAACGTGCGAATACCTTTTATCATCAAATTATTGATACTGCTAACCGGCCTTTAAATGATAGAGAAATTGAAAATTATTTACAAATGGTAGCAGGTGACGGTGGACAATGGCAAATGGCAGCTGCCATAGTAGAAAAATATGGGGTTGTTCCAAATTATGTCATGCCAGAAACTTTTAACACAAACCAAACACATAATTTTGATTCCATCCTTGCTTTAAAAATGAAAAAAGATGCTTTGATTTTAAGAAATTTAGTTTCCAAAAGCCGTCCTCAAAATGAAATTCTAGCAAAACAAAAACAAATGGTTAGTGAAGTTTATCAAATGACAGCCTACTCTTTTGGGGAACCTCCTTCTAATTTCGATGTAGAGTATACTGACATTAATAAAAAATTTCATACTATAAGGAACCTAAATCCACAAATATTTTTTCAAAATGAATTTAATATCAATTTAGAAGACTATGTGGTAATTTCTAATTCACCTGATAAACCATTTAATAAATTATATCGCTTACCAAGCCAAGAAAATGTCATTAATGGAAAACAAATTAAGTTCCTAAATTCTAATATGGAAACTTTAAAAAGAGCCGCTATAAAACAATTACAACATGGGGAAACAGTTTGGTTTGGTAATGATGTTCTACAGCAAAGTAACCGTAAAAAAGGGTTTTTAGATAGTAAATTATATCGATATAGTGAACTATTTGGATTAGATTTAAAGATTACCAAAGCTCAACGGTTAAAAACTCATCAAGCCCAAGTTTCTCACGCAATGGTTCTTACAGGGGTTAATATTAAAGGCAAGAAGCCTGATCGTTGGAAGGTTGAAAATTCTTGGGGAAATAAAAATGGTGATAATGGATATTTTGTCATGACCGATGATTGGATGAATGATTTTGTGTACGAAGTTGTAATACGTAAAAATTATCTTACTCCTATTCAAAGAAAGGTTTTACAACAAAAACCAGTTATTTTAGAACCGTGGGATCCTTTAGCTTAAATTGAATTTATTATCTATAAAATATTTTTTAGAATTTAAAAATAATATTTATAATTTTTCTTAAAAATAAAAAAATATTTTGAACGTATTTGATAAATATTGAAAAATGCTTTAATTTTTAGTTAAAAATAAATATATTTAAATAAATTTAGGAGGGATAAATGACAGAAAAAATAGGAACAACCATCGTAAAACGTGGCATGGCACAAATGCAAAAGGGCGGCGTTATAATGGATGTTGTAAATCCTCAACAAGCAAAAATTGCTGAAGATGCAGGAGCAGTAGCCGTTATGGCCTTAGAAAGAGTACCAGCGGATATTAGAGCTGCTGGAGGAGTTGCAAGAATGTCTGATCCGGCTATGGTTAAATCAATTATGGATACTGTTTCTATTCCCGTAATGGCTAAAGCCCGAATTGGACATTTTACCGAGGCCCGAGTATTAGAAGCTTTGGGAGTAGACTATATTGATGAAAGTGAAGTTTTAACCCCAGCAGACAATGAATATCATATTTTAAAGACAAAATTTACAGTCCCCTTTGTTTGTGGGTGTAAAAATCTAGGGGAAGCTTTACGTAGAATCGGTGAAGGCGCTTCTATGTTAAGAACCAAGGGAGAACCAGGAACTGGTAACATCGTAGAAGCAGTGAGCCATATGAGAAAAGTTAAGACTCAGCTACATGATTTAATTGCAGCCGATGATGATCAATTAATGACAATTTCTCGAGATTTAAAAGTTCCTTATGAATTAGTCCAAGAAGTTCATAAAAAGGGTAAATTACCAGTAGTTAACTTTGCTGCAGGTGGAGTTGCTACCCCAGCAGACGCTTCTCTTATGATGAATTTAGGAGCCGATGGCATTTTTGTTGGTTCTGGTATCTTTAAATCACAAAATCCTCCTCAGGTTGCTCAAGCAATTGTTCAAGCCACAGCTCACCCAACTGATTATAAATTAATTGGAAAAGTTTCAGAGAACTTAGGGAAAGCTATGAAAGGACTCGATATTTCTGAACTCAAAGCAACAGATCGAATGGAAGATAGAGGGGTTTAATGGGCCATAATAAAAATATTTTAATTGGAATTCTCTCTTTACAAGGAGCGATAAAGGAACACATTTTGGCCTTACAATCCTTAAATATATCTAGTCGAATAATAAAAAATATTAAAGACTTAGATGGCTTAAACGGATTAATAATCCCAGGAGGAGAAAGTACAGCCATAAAAGACCTTTTAAAAAAAGCTGATTTATTAAATAAACTACAAAAATTAATTCATAATGGTTTTCCGATTTTTGGTACCTGCGCTGGCATGGTTCTTTTAGCTCAAAAGGATGGTTTAAACAGTTTAGATGCTAAGGTCATAAGGAATGGCTTTGGCCGTCAACAACAAAGTTTTGAAGAAAATTTAAATTTTAGAGGCTTTAAAAAGCCTTTTCCAGGAATTTTTATTCGAGCTCCTTATTTAATTAATACAGCTCCTGATATAGAAATTCTTTCTAGAGTTAACAATAAAATTGTAGCTGTTAAAAAAAGCAATATCTTAGCAACTGCTTTTCACCCTGAATTGACTTCAGATAATCGTATACATGATTATTTTATCCAGCATTTTGTTAAAAAAAGTACTTTAACTAAATCTAAAAATTAAAACACTATTTTTAACGGAAAAAATAACACAAAGGGCCTCATGAACAAATTCCGAGGATGAATACAAGCTAAAATTCAATTAGCCCATTTTTAAAATGGGGAGACGGTAAAACTTTGGTAACTCTTGCTACTTTGGAGCTATAGTAATATACCTAGAAGCCAGATTATCTATCCAAATTATGGAGATCTATAAACTTTAACATTAGAATCCACAAGCTATGAGTTTTAACCTGTGGTAGTTGACTGAGCTCAAAATTGAATTATTTTTTATAAAAAATCTAATAAGGACCACTAAATTTCTAAATAAATGATTTAGTGGTCCTTATTATTAAAAAAATTAAATTTTAGATTCTTGGTGACTTTTATTATAAGTTTCTAATTGTATTGTAACATGATCTATACCAAATTTATTTCTTAAGCCTTTAGTCGCCCGATCAATCAAGGAAGTATAATCTTTGAGATTTTTAGTTTCTAAATGAGCAGATAAAGCTATTTCCGTAGTAGAAAGAGGCCAAATATGAAAGTCATTTATCTTATCGATACAAGGAAATGATAAAAGGTAATTTTCAACTTTCTTTGTATTTATTTTCTTTGGTACACCATTTGTAATTAACCTATAGGATTTAAAAAATATATTTCGAGTTTTAAAAATAACTAAACTACTAGCAAAAATAGACGATAATGGATCTAACAAACTAATTCCAGAAAAAGCTATTATTAAACCACTAACCAAAACAATTGCAGAAATTAAAACATCAGAAAAAAAATGCCAGAAATTAGATTTTCCATTAAGTTCTTTTCTATTCTTTAATACAAGTGCTGTAATTCCATTAACTATTATAGAAATAAAAGATAAAAAAGATATTGTATCACCACTTGCTGAAGAAATACCATAATTTTGACTAAATAGACGTATCAGAGAATTAACAATAATAACAATCAACCCACAAATTAGCAAAAATGAATTAAAAAAAGCTGACATAATACTGACGTTATAAAAACCATATGTATGTTCCTCAGTCGGTTTTTTATTTATTAAAAATAAAGCAAAAGCTGAAAAAATTAAAGAAAGAACATCAATTCCGTTGTGTAAGGCATCAGTCGTAAGAGACATTGAGTTTATTGTGAAACCTATACTTATTTCTGCTAAAACAAAAATTAAATTTAAAAAAATTATAAATAAGGTTCCATAGGAAACAAATATTTTTTTCCTTTTCATAGTCCTATTATATAAATTAATAAAACATAAATATATATCTATATGTTTATGTTTTATTAAAAACTAAATTAATCTGAAAACAATTGCTAAGAATTTTATCAATTATTATATTAATAATATCTAAAAAATTTAAAAAAATAAATTATAATATCAATATGTACGAAATTATTTTTATAATAATTGGTATTTTATTGATTATATTCGGTATTTTTAATATACGTAACTCTAGAAAAGCTTTTCAAGAAATTAAAAAAACATCACAACAAAGAATACATATTTCTTCTTCAAACATTTTTAAGAATTATAGGTTAGGGTGGGTAAGTATATTATTAGGGATCATAATCATTTTTGCTTTTTTAATAATTTTTATTGTCCAGAATTTTTAGGTCAAAATAAAAATTAAGTATGCATTTTTAACTAATAACTAATATTTTTAAGCCAACTACCAGTGGTTAAAACCCGTGGCTTGTAATTCTAATATCAAGAAAACATATAATTCTCTATAATTTATTTAGATAAGCTGGCTTTTTAATATATTGCTATATCTGAAAAGTAGAAAGTAATAGGAGTTAGCTAAGCTTTTACGTCCTTAAGTTGCCAAAAGGATTAATTTATTAGTTTATTAAATAGTTAATATCTGAGATGTCCCCTTAGCTAAAATGTTTTTCACTGCATTTCAATTACGAATATGTTCGGTGTAATATTTAGGACAAAACCTATTGACGTTGATTTAAGGTAAGCCTTTATTTATCAGACATAACATAACCACAAGAAAACAAGTTTGAGTAGTGTTTTAGAATTGACTGGGACAAATTTATGTCCGGCGGGTTTAGCTTTATAGACTATCATAGACAAGAATTATCACTAACTGGCTTTTGAAACGGAAAGCTAGGTGATGATTTCTTACAGCTACGACGAGGTCTTGGTTTTTGGTAGTTAGAAGATAAAACCAGTTTCCGGTTCATATACAATTTTAATTAGATTAAAATAAACTAATAAAAAACATCAACTTTACATTAAGCTGATGTTTTTTATTAGTTTATTTTATGGAGAGGGAAAAGGGATTCGAACCCTCGCACCGGAAATAATCCGACCTACTTAACTAAAAGCTAAGCCTCTTAGACCACTTGAGTACCTCTCCAATTTATAAAATTAAGTAAGAGATTTAAAATCCCTCACCGTTTTTTTATTTTAACATAAACTATCACTTTTAAAATTTTTTTATTAAATTTAAATGAAATAAAGACTTGAAAATACTTAAATAACCAATAAAAACCATCAATTTTTTTATATCACTAAATATTACACATAATGATAATAGCCCCTAAAGAAAACATAGAAAAAACTGTACTTAAAAATAATGTCGAGCTCATTTCTCCTTCTAAAATATGGTACTGGCTAGCCAATATTGTTGTGATTGAACCAGCTGGAATGCCTAAAACAACTAAAGACATATTCATAGTCGAACGATCTGCCTTAAATAAAAACATAATTGCAAACATTACAGCCGGAAAAAATATATTTCTAAAAAAAGTATCTATTATAACTGGCAATTCAAAATCAAAACGACGACTAAATAACATAATTCCAGAAGAAAATAATGCTAAACCTCCCGTGGCGCTTCCTAAAGTAGTAAAGCTTTTTTCCCAGGAAGGACTGATTTTTATACCCAGCAAGGTTAATATAAAAGCTAAGATGGGAGCCCAAACAACCGGTTTTTTAAAAGCCGTCACAAGATTCTGAAAAATGCTTACATTTTCTTTTTTCGAACTGGAAGTTAAAAGAATAACAGAAATAGGCACCTGAAAAACATTTACTACAATCCCTCCAATTGCAATTAATAAAGAACTTTCACTAGGAAAAAGAGACCCCAAAACTGTAGGTCCTACAAAAGGTATAGCAGGACTTGCAATCGCTAGGGACCTTAAAACAGCAATAGAGATGTTTTCTTGTAATATAAAGCGGGCTATAATTAAAACTAAAAAATACCCTCCTATCATTGCTCCAAATACCCATAAAGCAACATTAAAATTTTTAAAAATTTCACTTCTACTGTTAGCCAGAATCCCACCAAAAAGACTCATTGGTAAAGTATAATTCATAACTATTTTATTAATATTCTCTGCTTGAGTATTAGAAAAATCTTTTCTAATGCCAGCATAATAGCCAATAAGTAAAGTGACCATAACCGGTAATAAAGCACTGATTAATTTTTCAACCATATGTATTCAAATTTTTTCTCCCAATTTTTTATTTAAATCTTTTAAAATAATTAATAACCAAAGAAATAAAAGATTTTCAAAAATTATTTTTAAAAATAACTAAATAAAAAATACTTATTTAATGTTAAACAAATCATTTAACATTTAAAAATTAAAAATAAGGAAAAGATCAACTTTGTTTAGCAGTGTTTATTATTTAAATTTATTTTTAATAGTAAGTAAAGTTTGATATCTCAAAAAGAAAATTATTGTTATTATAATTTTATAAGGTCGATCAAATATTTTAAATTAGTAAAAGGCTTTTCATATATTTTAAAGGCATAAAACTTTCGTTAGCCGTTTTTCTCAATTTAGTTAATTTGCATCTCCTTAAATAAAAAACAAATTTATTTTATTAATTTTTATATAAGAGGTCAAAAATAATTTATTTAAAACTAGCCAACGAACTAGACTTTTACAAAGTTTAAGTTTATTAGTGGTAAAACTAATTAATTTTATTAATTATCAATAAGAATTCATTAATCTTTGAACCATAAATTAAATTAAAAAACTAAAATGAATAGTTATAATATATTTGCATAAATAATAATAAATTAGTTAATATTATTTCTAGAAAAAATAAAGAGAATTTTAAATATATGAAAAAAAAGTCATTAAAACTAAATTTTATAATGAACATTTTTTTAACAGGTTCAAATTATATTTATCCACTTATTTCTTTTCCCTATGTAGCTAGGGTTTTACACCCCTCAGGCAATGGTATTTTTAATTTTTCTAACGCCGTCGTTCAATATTTTTTAATGCTTGCAACTTTGGGTATTCCTACCTATGGTATTAGAGCTACAGCTCAAGTAAGAGATAATCGTTATAAATTGTCTAAAGTCACTCACGAACTTATGATCATAAGCTTTTTAATGACTACATTTACATATATCTTACTTTTAGTTTCTTTTATAGTTCCACGACTTAATCAAGACAAATCTATAATACTTATAAGTTCTTTAACTATTATATTAAATGTAATTGGAGCTGATTGGCTATTTCAAGGCTTAGAAGAATATACATATATAACTGTAAGATCTGTAGCATTTAAAATACTAGCTCTTTTTTTAATGTTTATATTTGTAAAAACTCAAAATGATATTGGTAAATACGCTTTTATATGGGTAATAGGTTCAAGCGGTTCGTATGTTCTTAATTTTATACGTATGAGGCGTTATATTAAATTCGGGTACAGTGGCCCTTATAATTTAAAACGACATTTTAAGCCAATACTTACTTTCTTTTTACTTTCCATGGTATGGACCATATATGCTCAACTGGGTCAGGTTATGTTAGGATTTCTTTCTACCAATAGTCAGGTAGGTTATTATACTGCCGTAAATAAGGTGCAGACCATTTTAATTTCTACCATAACAGCTCTAGGGACTGTCCTTCTTCCCAGATTATCTAGTTATATAGAAAAAGGTAAAATTAAAGAATTTTATTCCTTAATAAAAAAAGATTTTAATTTTACTATTTTAGCTTCATTTGCAGTCTGTATTTTTATAATTTTTAATGCTCGTGCAGTTATCCTAATATTAGCAGGAAACGGGTATGATCCTGCTATCCCAGTATTAAAAACTGTTATGCTTTCTCTCCCTATAATTGGAATATCAAATTTACTAGGGGTCTCAATTCTTGTGCCTAATAACAAAGAAATGATTACAGTCAGAGCAAGTGCAATAGGCATAGTTGTCGATTTTATAATAAATTTATTTTTGTTACCAGAATTTAAAGCTTTTGGAGCAGGAATTTCCACTGTCATTGGAGAAGCGTTAATACTTTTCTTAAATTATTATCCTTTAAGGAAAATAACAAAAAAGATCTTTAACCTTAAAGACGCTATTAAATGTGTTTTCAGTGCTTTAATTTCTATTGCTATTATGCTAGTGATATCAAATTTAATTAAAGAAATAAATAATGTTATCATTATATTTCTAATAAATGGAATAATCTTTTTTGGCATTTACGGATTAATATTACTAATCGTTAAGGAAGAAATAGCGGTTCAGGGATTCCAAGATATTAAAAATTTATTTACAAAAATTTTGCCAAATAAATAGTTTCTGAACAAAATTTTTAAAATAAAAAATGCTTATCTATTAAATTTGAAATATTATCTAACGAAGGCTAAACAATTTCAGCTCCTAAAGCGTTTTTAAAATGATTTAGAGCCCATTGCTGCCCTGTAGGAGTAAATGTTGCTACAGCATTTTTAGGAATTACTAATTGATAATTCAAGTTATAAGCATCAACAGCTGTATGTAAAACACAAATATCTGTACAAACTCCAGTTAAATAAAGTTTCTTAACATTTCTTTCTCGAAGCCTTAAATCTAGATCTGTTCCTGCAAAAGCACTATATCTAGTTTTATTAAACATATAAACTTTGTTATTAGACTTGTTTTTTTTATACCATTTATCTAAAGTTCCATAAAATTTTCTACCCCAAGTGCCGTATACATTATGAGGAGGGTAAAGCTTATTTTCTGGATGATAAGGGTCATAAGTTTTATGAATATCAGTGGGCAAAATAACCCATTCATCATCTTTAACAAATTTATTAGCCAAAGAAATAAGGTCAGGCATGATTTTTTGACCCGCTTTACCACAAGTTAAGGCTCCTTTATCATCAACAAAATCATTAGTATAATCAATAATTAATAAAGCCTGTAAAGTTTTCATTGATAGCCTCTTTTAAATTAATTAAAGATATTAAGATATATCTTTTGAATAAGTAAATACATTTTTATTATATAATAATGATAATTTAGGGTTTTTTCTTTATCAAAAAGATATCTTAATATATTCAAGTTATTAACATAATTTAGTATAAAATTCTTCACAAAAAAATATTGTTAAACTTAAAGAAATCAACAAAATAAACAAATTAGTGAAGTTAAATAAGTTATTCCAACAATTATTTTATTTAATTTAAAATATTATATATAAGGCTGCTTAAAAAAATTAAAAAAGCTTTCTATAATACTAGATAGGAGAATATTTTGAAAATAACGTTTATAGCACCATATATGTCTGGAAGAGGTGGCACAGAAACTGTAGTTAGTTCAGTCCTAAATAATTTAATTTCTCATTACAATGATTTAAAAGTTACACTTTTATTAACAGAAAAAACCAGAGACAAAACTTGGATTAACTATTTAGACAACCGTATCCATATAATTTATCCTAAAATTGAAAACAAACTAACTAAGGCTTTTTCTCTTTTTAGTTATGTGGCAAGAAAAAATCCTGATTTAGTGATAATTTTAGGGGCCAATATCATACCTTATGTTGAAAAATTACGAAAGATTTTTAGGAAAAAATTTAAGATTCTATCCTGGATTCAAATTTCATTATTTACTAAAAAAATTCCAAATCCCCAAAATGTTACATACGCTGATTATCATTTAGCCATAAGTTCTGGAATTAAACAACAATTAAAGTCATTATCTGTACCTGAATCTAAAATATTCACTATATATGATCCAGTAAAACCAACAAAAGCAACAATTATTCGTTCAAGAAAAAGCCAAAAAAATAAGAATAAAAAATTACTTTATATTGGAAGAATTGAATTCAAAGAACAGAAAAATATAAAAGAACTTTTAGATGCTTTATCCTTAGTTCATGGAAACTGGTTTTTAGATATTTTTGGTTCAGGCAAAGACTTAAAAAAATGCCAGGAATATGCTAAAAAAAATAACATAAATAACAAAATAAAATGGCACGGTTGGGCAGACAGACCCTGGGAACAAATTAAAGAAGCGGACGTGTTATTACTAACTTCTACCTATGAAGGATTTGGCATGGTTTTAGCAGAGGCAATTAGTAGAGGACTACCTTGCATTTCTTCCAATTGTCCAGTAGGTCCTAACGATATTATTAATAAAAATAACGGCTTCCTATATTCACCTGGAAATAAAAAACAATTAGCCAGCTCTATTCAAAAAATAGTTAACGGGTATACTTTTGGATCTATTGAATCGATTAAATCTAGCATTTCAGAATTATACGAAAAAAATTATTTTAACAGATTTTTTAAAGACCTAGATAAAATTACTAATCACTAAATTAATTATCATTTAATTACAAAGGAATCATAAATTGTCTATGAAACTAAAAATAACTGCATTTTTTCGTCAAAGTAAAAGAGCAAGTTTATAATAAATATAATATAAATAGAAAAGCAATATTTTGTCAAGGAAGTACTATTAATGTCAAACAATTCAAATTATGTTTTAAATACCGATACCGGAAAACTAAATATAGCAGGCCCAAAAGCAAAAAAAGATATTACTTCTTTTTTGACAAAAAAAGGGTTTAGAAGGTTCGACCTAGAGGTACCAAAAAATAAATTACAAAGGTTAAACTTTGTACTATTTAAAATTAAAAAATTAATCAGAAAAAAAAATATTAATTATTTTATTATTCAATATCCTCTTTACTCAAAAATAATTTCAAATGCAATTATTAAAAGTTTAAACCCTAAGACTAAAAAAATATTAATAGTTCATGATTTAGAATCTATCCGTTTAGAAAATAAAAATTCACAAGGAAAAAAATGGGAATTAAGTTTTTTTAATCATTTTAATTACCTAATTGTCCACAATGAGGCAATGAGAGAATGGCTTAAAAAACAAGGTATTAAAATTCCAATGGTAAATTTAGAAATCTTTGATTATTTAAATCTACAAAAAATTAATACCAAAAACAAATTAACCAAAAGTATTTGCTATGCTGGAAATTTAAAAAAATCAGTTTTTTTAAAAAAAGCTAATTTAAAAACCAAAATCGATATCTTTGGTCCAGGTTCCAGTCAAAATTATCCAAAAAACGTACACTATCGAGGCCAATATTCTCCTGAGGATTTACCCAAATACTTGAAACAAGATTTTGGTCTAGTTTGGGACGGCATTTCAACAGATACATGCTCAGGGCTTTATGGAAAATATTTAAGGTATAACGACCCGCATAAAGTTTCCTTATATTTAAGTTCAGGCCTTCCAATTTTAATTTGGAAAAAAGCAGCCCTATGTAGATTTATTGAAAATAACCATTTAGGTATAGGCATAAAAAAAATTTCGGATATTGATAAAATATATAAAGACATATCTTTAGACCAATATCAAGATATGACCAAAAATGTTTATAAGGTTGCTAAAAAAATTAGGAATGGCTTTTTTATTTATAAAGCTATAAAAAAAATTTTTTCTTTAGAAAAAAATTCATTAGTTTCTACTAATCAATCCAAAGTAGAAAACTAAAAAACTTTATTAAAAATTAATAAAAACTAACAGAATTAATTATTTTTATTATTTCCCTTTCAGCAACATTTATAATATATTTAGTTTAAATTATAATCATAATTTTTTTATTTAAACTATTTATCTAATTATTATCTCCATAAACAAATCAGGTATAAAAATGATCAACGTTTCTATAATATTCCCCATATACAATGTGAAAAATTATTTAAAAAAATCCGTTAACAGTATTAGAAAACAAACCTTAAAAAACATCGAAATAATTTTAGTAGATGATGGGTCAAAAGATGGTTCTGATAAGCTAGTGGATAAATTTGCTAAAAAAGATAAAAGGATTATAAATTTGCATCAAAAAAATAGTGGTGCCGCCGCAGCTCGTAATTTTGGTATGTCTAAAGCTAAGGGCAAATATTTGTATTTTATGGATCCCGATGATTGGGTTCAAAAAGATTATTTAAAGAAAATGTATTTAAAGTCCCAAAAAACTCAAGCTCAATTATTAATTTCTGGTTTTACTAATGTATATGCAACTAAAAATAAAACTTTTACTACAAAAACCCTTCCCAAAGAAATTTTTTATTCTAATCCAACAAGTTTCCGGAAAAACGCTTACAAGTACTTTAATAATTCCTTATTAGCGGTCCCTTGGAATAAATTATATTTAAATACTTATATTCAAAAAAAGAATTTAAAATTTCCTAACACGGGATGGGATGACCTTCATTTTAATTTAGAGGTCATTCGTAATATCCAAAGTGTAGATATAGTAAGAGATGCCAGCTATCATTTCATAAGAGAAAGACCAGGATCAGAAACAACTAAAGTTTTTAATCATAGTTTATTTGATAAAAGAAAGTCTCAATTTAATCATATTTTGGAAATTTATAAAGACTGGAATATTAAAGATAGTAAATCCATTCAAACTATATACTTTTACTATGAAAGTCGTTTGGTAGAAGCCATACAGGAAACCAGTGGTGACCATTCTAGATCTTATAAAAATAAAATATTAACTATTAATTCAATTTTAAATGATCCTCTTACTTTACAAGCTATAAAAAAAGGAAAAGGAAATTCTGCTTTAATTAAACTTTGTTTAATGCCTATGAAAATGCGATCAGCTTTTTTATCTTTTTTTGTTGGCAAAAGTATTTCTATTGTAAAACTTAGATTTCAGAAAATATTTTATATTTTAAAAATAAGGATAATGACCTCCAAAAAATAAATTTTTTTATGTTTTAACTTGCCGTTTTTTATTGTCTTATTTACATAATTTATTAAAAAGGAACCTTCATAAATGAATATTTTAGTGATAAATACAATACCCTTTGATTTAAATGGCATGTCCATGGTCATCATGAATTATTATCAGTATATGGACCGAACAAATATACATTTTGATTTTATAGCTAATAATTATATTGATAAATCTTTTAAAAATATTATAGAAAAAAATGGTGATAGAGTATACATTCTAAAAAGTAGAAATAAATATCCTTTCAATTATATAAAAACTCTAAGAGAGTTATATAAAAAAAATCACTATACTGCAGTTCACATTCATGGAAATAGTGCCACTATAGAGTTAGAATTATTCGCATTTAGAAAGATTAAAATTTATAAAATCGTTCATGCCCATGGGGTAAATACGCAACATCCTTTTATCCACAAAATTTTAAACCCTTTTTTTCAAAAATCTTATGATATAGGCCTTGCAGCTAGTAAAAATGCGGGAAATTGGCTATTTAAAAATAAAAAGTTCCATATTATAAGAAATGGCATTGATACTGATAAATTTAAATTTGATCCTTCAGTTCGGGCAAAAATAAGAAGTAAATATAATCTTAATAAAAATCTAGTTTTATTACACGTAGGAGCTTTTACAGAACAGAAAAATCAACAATTTTTAATTAAAGTATTTTATAAATTTCAAAAGCAAAAACATAATGCTCGTTTACTTTTAGCCGGCAAGGGAAAATTTATAAATGAAATAAAACAGCAAACTAAATCCTTAGGAATAGCTAATAAAGTTTTATTTTTAGGAGAATTTCATAATATTGCCCAAATATATTCAGCTGCTGACATCTTTGTGTTCCCTTCTAAGTTTGAGCCTTTTGGAATTGTAGCTTTAGAAGCTCAGGACAGCGGTTTACCTTGTGTTTTGTCAAATGTTTTACCTAAAGCAGTTAAACAAACCACTAATGTTAAATTCTTACCTTTAAAAATAAACAGCTGGGTTGATTTTTTAAAAACCATTAAGATACAAACTAATGAAAAAAGAAATAGTCACTTTGATTTGAATATAAAAAAAGGAGGATACAGTATCAAAGAAAATGCTAAAGACCTGCGAAATTTATTTTTAAAATTAAATAGTCAAGTTTAAAATTTTTAGGCCTTTATTAATAAAAAATGAAATGGGACAAGACATTAATATAAGAGGAGACGTCATTGCTAAATAACAAAACAAAAATAGCTTCAACCCAAATAAGCGGTGATAATAAAAGTTTTAAAATTGACCGTAATATAATTTTTGCTTTGGGATATATGATTTGGACTTTGAAATATTTCTTGCCATTATTAAAAATTTCTCAAAATATAAACAATAATTACGCTAATATTTTTCGTTTCATAGGACTTTTCTTATGCTTTACAGCTTTTGTCTTGAACGTAAACTTACAAACAAAAATTCCCTTTAAAAGATCTTTAATAGGAATAATTTTATTGGCTTTTATTGTTATCGACAATGGTTTTTTAGCTAAATTTTATCTCTTTTTTGATACCCCCATTTTGATTTTTTTAGCCATCAATTTAAATTTTAGAAAAATACTAAAATTTTTAACTATTTTTTATGCTTTATTTTTTTTCATAGTTATTACTGGCTCTATTGTGGGCTTTTTCCCTTCTAATATTTATCATACGGCTGTAAGAACAAGGAATAGCTTAGGTTTTATCTGGTCCAGTTTTCCTGCTCATGGATTTTTATATGTAGCTACTGCTTATACAATTTTAAAAAACAAAAATTTAAATTATATAGCCATTGTAATTTTGGAATTGATTAATGTTTTTATTTTTATAAAAACTAATACGAAAAGTCCTTTTTATCTATTAAGTCTTTATTTATTTTGTGTTTTATTAATTAAATGGTTTCATATTTATATAAATAAAAATCGTATTTTTAAAATAATCTTTTTATTAATAACTCCACTGTTGTCTTTTTTAATTATTTTTCTCAGTTACAATGCAAAAACATTTCCAAGCCTTAACAATCTAGCTTCTAATAGACCGCTATTAGGCTTACGGGCTATTAATATGTATGGAATTCACCCTTTTCGTCCTTTAAGTGACACAGTATCTTTTAATATTAACGCAAATTTTAAGCAGTCTACTTCTAACTTATCTAAATATTTTTATGTTGACAGTTCTTATTTACAATACCTGATATTATTCGGTTATGTTTCTTTAATTATATTTATTATATTGATTATCATGCTTCAAAAAAGAATGCTAAAAAGTAAGAACCTGTTTTTAGCTTTAGCCTTTTTATTTGCGGCTCTTGACGGATTTCTTGACCCTCAATTTATCCAAACCTTTTATAATTTCTTTATTTTATTTCTAGCTACTTTATTTTCTCCCCAAAATGATAGTCTAAAAGCCTTTGACAAAAATACTAAATTTATTTTATAAATCTAAAACTTTAAAAATCATTTTTTTTTTGGTTTTCTAAAACAAAATTTTATAATTAAAAACCATTCTATAATTATTAGAATTGATAAATGTTAAAATTAGCAAGGGAATTAAAATAATTAAATTAACCCTTAATTTTTATTAAAAAACACTCGTAAAGAATTTTAAACTTATGAAAAATATGCCTACAAAAATAACTAATAAAAAAAGTTATAAGTATTTCGTTACTTGTGATGACGTTGCCAGAAATAAAAACCAAAAGTTTTTATTACCGATAAGAGATACAGCTCAACGTTTTCAACATATTTTGCGAAAAACTGAGTTGCTTTGGAACACTAAAAAAAGATCACCTCTTCACTTAATTTTAGGAGTTTTGGCAAAAATAAGGTATACAATATTATGTCGGTTTTATAATGTGGAGATACCTTTAAATGTTTTTGGTCCTGGCCTAATAATTTGGCATCTTCAAGGAATAACTATTAACGGTTTTGCTAAAGTTGGACGTAACTTTTCCTTATCAAAAGGATGTACAATTGGTCACAAAAATTGGATAATCCCAAAAATCGGTGATAATTGTGAAATGATGATTAATTCATCAATCTTAGGAAAGGGAATTAACGCTCATAACGTCTCTTTAGGTGCTCATGCTTTAGTAGTAAAAGAAATTGATGAAAGTAATTCTATTTGGGTAGGCATCCCAGCAAAAGAAATAAATTCAAAACCTGCCAAAGATACATTAGAAAGAATCAAAAGGGTTGATTCTATCCCATATAATTAATAATTAGTTAATCAAAGATATAATTTATTTTTTATTAAACTTATCGAAATTTTTTAAAGATCCTAATTAATAAAAAATAAATTATTAAGTTTTTTGAATTGCCAATTAGATTTTTATATTAAATTATATTAGGATTAATACAACTATGAGTAAACATGCCTATCTATTAATAATTACCGGACATCATAAAGAAGTTCAATTCTTGTTACAAATATTAGATGATCCCCGAAATGATATTTTTATCCATATTGATAAAAAAGACAAAACTGCAAATTTTAATACTTATTTGAACATATGCAAACATTCAAAAGTATATTTTGTAAAAAGAAGAAATGTTGCCTGGGGATCAGGAGCTATCGGAACCGCTGAGATGGATTTATTAAAAAAAGCAGTCGTAAATAATTATGACTATTATCATTTACTTTCCGGAACTGATCTTCCCGTCAAATCTAATGATTTCTTACATAATTTTTTTAACAAATATAATGATAAAATTTTTGTTGAATGTAATAATTTTCTTAAAAATGAAAGTGAATGGAAATTTAATTTAAGGTTTCAACAATACCATTTATTTCAAGATTGGATTGGAAGCAAGAATAACAATTTAAAAAGGCTTGATTGGACTTTTTGTTTAATCCAGAAATTCTTTAGAATCAATCGGACTAAAAAACTTCACAAAACTATAAAAAGCGGATCTACTTGGTTTAGTATACCTAACAACTTTGCTCATTATTTAGTTCAAAATTATGATCAAATTATACATTTTGTTAAATATACTTATTGTGTTGATGAAATATTTATTCAAACTTGGTTGTATAATTCAAAATTTTATAAAAATATTTTTCATAATAAAAATATTAACCAATATCAGACTAATTTAAGATTTTACGATTTTAAAAATGGCCACCCTAGATATATGAATACTAACGATTTTAAAAAATTAAATAAAAGCAAATTTTTATTTGCTAGGAAATTTGATGTAGACAAAAAACCTTTTTTAGCTAAAAATATAAAAAAAATCCTAAACACCGATAAAATACTTAAATGATAAAAAGCCAATTATAATTAATTTTTATTAAAAACCAATTTAGGAAAATTACAAAAGATTATATTGAAATAATCATCAATTTATTAAGTCTATAAAGATAAATGAATAATTATAATTTATAAAAACCTTTTAAATAATAAAATTAAAAAATTATAAAAAATAGAATTAGAGCTAATTATAAATTCTATATTATATTTTAATTTTATTTTTAATTTATATTTTTAATTTATAATAAAAGTAATAAATTAAAATAATGATAAAAAACTGGATGGTGATTACTGAAAAAAAGTTTGATAATATTCTTTTATTTTTAGCCTTTTTTTTAAGCATTATAACTATAATTGGTGATCTAGGCATAAATAAAAGCATTGCTTATATAGCCCAATTTTTAGAAGCCTTGGTCTTTCTATCTGTTTATGCTCTACATATTTTAAAACAAGGACTTGATGAAATTAATCAGGTTAGATTAGGTTTTATTATCATTTCTTTAGTTATCATGTTAATCAATCGTTCTCCTGAAATGATTTCATCTACGATGATGATCACTTTTATTTATATTATATTTACAGAAAAAAACATTAACTACGAGAAACTTTTAAAAGTTTTCACTTATACTACTTTAGCTATATTTATCTTAATTGTAGCCGCTTATTATATTTTTAATTTTAACAATCATAATCTGCTTGGTTGGCGAAATAACGAACAAATCTTTAGAAGAGCACTTGGCTTTGAACAACCAAATATAGCAATGGTAGACTACCTTTCGATAGTTTATGGGTTAATTGCTCTTTTAAAACGCGCTAACCACCGAATCTTTTATTTATTTTTAGCTTTCGTTACTTGCATTATTTATACCCAAACTAAATCCAGAACTTCTTTTTATGTTATTTTAGCAGCGTTAGGACTATTTTTTATCTTGGGGAGACATGCTAATAAACGTTTACCTACTCTTTGGGGTAAATTCATTACCTGGCTTCCAGTTATCTTATTATTTTCTTCTATATATTTTTTACTAACTCCTTATAATAAAAATTTAGATTCTCTCCTTTCTCATAGGATACATTTTTATCAACATTATTATAAAGAGGGTGGGGGGCTACATTTTTTAAGAAACCTTTCTTTTAAAACCAAACCTTTAATTGATAGTTCTTATATTGAAACCTTAATTACCAAGGGAATTGTTTTTACAATCCAAATGATAACCATCTTTACAAGTTTGCTTAATCATTATGCTAAAAATATGACTTATAAAGGTGCAATTTTGATAGCTTCCTTCTTTTTCGTAGCTTTTACTGAAACTTCTTTGCAGCGCTTTAATTTATTTTTCTTAATGGTATTAATTTTAGCAAATGAAGCTTCTAAAACTTCTCTATTAAAAAAATAAATTTTGACTAAGAGCGTTAAAAATACTAAATACAGATATACATTTTTTTCATAATTATCTATTTAGAAAGTGTATAAAATTTGCTAATTTTAAAATTGTCTTACAAAAATATCTAAAATATATGTATTTATTTAGATTCCTTTTAACAAAATAAAAAGCTATTTTAAAAATATAAAAAATACTTATTTTTATTAACTTTATGTTTAAAAACCTAGCTTATTGACTATAAAAATTTTAAAAATTAATTTATTACTTAATTATTACAAAACTCCTTAAAAGCTTACAAAAAAGCGTTACCTCAAATTAAAATTATTTTTTTCTAACATTTTTCTCAAGAAAACACAACTAGTAATTAATTTAATAAAGTTTTCTTAAAAATAAAATAGTCTTATAATCAAAAATATGATAAAAAAGAAAGCCCTAGGAAGTAATCATAAATATAGTAATTATTTTAATAATTCTTTAACAAATGATTTAAATTTTTTAGCTGTTATTATAGCTATAACCACCATTATCAAAAATTTGGGATTTTCTTTTTTACCAAGCAACATAACTAATGGTATAGAGGCTTTGGCTTTTCTTTTTGTCTACTTTATTTATATTCTGAATAAGGGCATTAATCTTTTTTATCTATCTTGTATTTTAATATCTATTTTAATTTTACTTATAAATAAAGCTCCTGAGATGATTTCTATTACAATGACGATTGTTTTCATTGCTATAATAAATGCAGAGAAAGACATTGATTATAATAAAATTTTAAAAACTTTTACATTTATTAGTCTAATCCTATTTATTTTAATTATTTTGGCTTACTATACTTTTAATTTTAATAATAATGATGCCATTACAGCTCGAAATGGGATACATGTAGCAAGGAAATCTATTGGTTTTTTCTTCCCAAATGAAGCTATGATGCAGTATCTTTCAATTATATACGGCTTATTAGGCATTTTAAATAGTTCTAATCATCGAATATTTTATTTATTTTTAGCTTTAATTACCTGGCTTATTTATACTCAAACTAAATCGAGAACTTCTTACATCATCATATTATTTGTTTTAATTCTTCTCTTTTTATTAGGTAATATAGCAGATAAAATCTTACCAAATTTTCTTGGCAAAATAGTCACTTTAATGCCTATTTTATTTTTAATTCTTTCATTATATGTTTTATTTGCTCCCTATAACAAAAATTTAGATTCCTTATTAGCTAATAGATTAAAACTTTATGTTCAATATTATCATGAAGGAGGCATTCATCTACTTGCAAACGAACAATTAAATCGTCATTCAATAATTGACAATTATTATTTAGAAGCATTAATTGCTAAGGGAATCGTTTTTACAATCGAAATGATAACCGTATTTACGGCTTGGTTAAATCATTATTCTAGAAAAATAACCTGGAAAGCAGCTATTTTAATTTTTTCTTTCTTTGCATTAGGTTTTACAGAAGTTGCTTTGCAACATTTTGATATGTTCTTCGTATTGGCTTTAATCTTAGCAAAAAGCCCAACTAAAGATACAGCTAATTTAATAAACAAAAAAAAATAAATTATTTTCGTTCAAATTATTAAAAAAAATTAAAAATCATTAAAAATTGTTCCTATTAAATTGCTATGTACCTCATTTAAAAGCCCAATCGATTGTTTAGTTTGGTTTTTTTGAACGTAATTAGCTCTAATTACTAATATACTTGGTACTATGGCAGGAATTATCCTAGCATTAGAGACAGAAAGTATAGAAGGCGTATCATATATTACTATATCAAAATTTTTACTAAGGTCATCAACAAGAGTAGTTATGTTTTTAAAGCCCAATAATTCAAAAGCATCTTTAGCTTTTGTACCTGCAGAGAGCAAAAATAAATTTTTAAACTTTGTTTCATGAACTTCATTATCAATATTTAAGGCATTATTAATTAAATAATCACTAAGACCTTTAACAGTAGATAATTTAAATTTTTTACTTAAGGTAAACTTTTTTAGGTCAGAATCTACAAGTAAAACTCTCTTTTTTTGACGAGCAAATGATAAAGCCAAGTTAATAGAAATAAACGATTTTCCCTCACCGTCTATCGATGATGTTATAGATAAATTACTATATTTTTTTTTATATCTCTTATCTGTATTTAAAAAATTAAGGCTAGTCCTAATAGAGTTAAATTGCTTATAATTTATATCGCCTTTATTTAAAAAGGATATATCTAAATTCTGATTTTTTTTGCTCTTAAACATTTTCATTTTATATAATCTAACTTCCTATCTTTTAACATTTATTTTTTATTTATTTTTATAAATGATTCCCAAATTTGTTAATTTAGTATGAGACTTAAGATCTTCTTCATTTGTAAACTTATTATTATAAAGAAAGCGGTAAATATTTAGAAATATAAAAAAGAGAGCACTAATTACAAGACCAATGATTAAACCAATGATTATGTATTTACTCTTGCTAGGGAGGTTTGGATTATTAACAGTTGTGCCCTTAGACAAAACGGTAACATTATTAACTTTCATTGTAGGTCTAACTTTTTTAACAAAAGTATTACTAACAGTATTAACCAAGTGCATTGCAGTAGAAGGTTTAGAAGCTGTTGCATTAACAGTCATAATTTGCGATTTAGAAGATTGCCGAGAAACCTTAATAGAACTTGTTAATTTATTTAAATTGCCCTTATAGTTATAATTTTGCTGTAATTTATTTAAACTTGGCTGCAAAACGATCGGTTTTCTTATCATTTCTCTATAAGTAGAAATCATCTGCAAATCATCTTGCCTTTGATTATATTCATTCATAGCGCTATATTTTTTATGACTCACTAACAAATCAGACGAAGAATGATATTGTGGTGTAGCCGTTTGAGAATAATATGCATAGCCTAACAACCCGCCAATAATAGTACATAAAATAATTATTATTATATGTTTTGTAATTGCCGAAAATATAGTTTTTAAATCAATTAAATCATCCATCTGTTTACCTCTAATTTACCTTAACAAGTTAAAACTTATACGTAACTTTTTAACCTTTATAATAAAAAATAGTTTTACATTTCAAATACTAGTTTATTTCTTAAACTTATTTTATTTTACTATATTTAAAAACATTTTTTAACAAAATCAAAATTAGCTAAGTTTGGAATTATAATCCACCTATTATAAACATATAAGATCATAAAAAATAGATTATCTTTTTTTATGATTTTGTGAAAAACTTCGTTGTTTTTTAAGATAATCTTCCCTTTGTTTTTTAGTCATTTGATTTTTAGAATTAGCCTTTTGAGAATAAAATTTAAAATTATTAGAAGGAGGCGATTGTAAATCATCCTGTTTATTTTTATTTTCTTGATTATTTTGTTGGTTAAAATTATTTGGATGACCATTATTTTTTAGTTGTAAATAGCGCCTTTGATTTTTAAAAATTCTATTCGTTCCTATTTGCTTTTTATAATTCATTCTAATCTTAATAATTGTAACTAAAGACCAAATGAAAAGAATAGTAGCGATAACTCCTATAACAGCAAAAATAATTGTGTATAAAAGACTATCGCTATTATTTCTTATAGATGAAATAATAGCTAAAAAATCTATAATATATATTAAAAGTGTGACCAGAAATAATCCTAAAAAATTATGATAATCTTTCCTTTTGGTTTTAAGATCATTTACCTGATTTTTTTGTTTATGATTATTTTGGTAAATTTGAGAATTTCGCATATTTTATCCTTATTAATTTAATAATAAATGATAATTATAGTATTTTAATATTAATAAAAGCATTAATAAACCATCATTAATTTAAATTATAGGATATTATACAATATTTTATAATTATATCCTTTATTTTAAATTATAAAAAAATAAATCAGGTAATTTAGATAATTAACAAAAATACTTATTATAATTAAGATGCTTTAAAATATTTTTATATCAAAAAATTCAAAAGAGCTAAATAATTAACCCAAAATTGAATAATTTTTAATCTTAATTATAGTTTAATAATCAAACTAAAAATATACAAAATGGTGACTAAAATGGCATTTTATGACGTAAAAGATGGGGAAAAAACAGAAGGTTATGCTCTGTTTCAAAAGGGTAATATCCGTGATAATAAAAATAAAATAGATCATTATATTGAAGGAGTTTTACAAACTAAAAATAAACAGGTAATGGTCAAGATCTGGAAATTAAAAGAAAAACAAGCTCAAAATATTTTAAATAAATGTAACAATCATGTAATTCATTTTATTGGGCAGCTAAATCACTACAAAAATGAGCCTCAAATATCTTTAGACAACAAAAAAAATTCTGATAACCTTTTTCAAATAGACGAAAAAAAAGATAAAAATAAAATAAATTTTCTACCCTCTTCATATTGGGATATAAAAAAATTGTCCAAAAAGCTAAAATATTTTACAGAAAAAATAATCGATCCCGATTATAAAAAACTCGTTGAAAATATTTACAAACAAGTTAATTCAGATTTAAAGCCTAATGACAATCTATACTTAACACCTGCTGCTTTAAGTATGCATCATGCTTTTTTGGGCGGATTACTCACGCACACTATTTCTATGGCTTCTGAAGCAGAGGGCATTTTGCAAAAAACCATTTATAAAAAAGAAATTAATCAAAGTCTTTTGTATGCCGGAATTCTTTTGCATGATATTGGGAAAGCTTATTCTTATACAAATAGTTTCGATCATGAAGAAAGCAAACCTGGAAGATTGTTAGAGCATGTAGCTATTGCAGATGGTCTTATAACTAGCAAAGCTATAAAAATTTTTAAACTT
Source organism: uncultured Oenococcus sp. (assembly GCA_934229385.1). Classification (GTDB taxonomy): domain Bacteria; phylum Bacillota; class Bacilli; order Lactobacillales; family Lactobacillaceae; genus Oenococcus. The sequence continues at coordinate 40,352 of CAKQDH010000006.1, read as the reverse complement.
AATTATAAAGAACTTTTAGCAAATCAAAAAATAATCTTATTAAGACACATGATATTATCACATCATGGGCTTATAGAATGGGGAGCAGCTATTAAACCACAAATTCCTGAAGCTATTTTATTGCATTATCTTGATACGATAGACGCTCACATGGAAATGATGCGAGAAAATTATAATCAATTAGAGCCAAATACTTTTAGTAATAAAATATTTGGTCTAGGTAATTCCTCAATATTCCGTCATGACGATGACATTAAAAAACAAAAAGAACACGATAACAACTAAAATAAAAACAAAAAAACTCATTTCATAAGGTAAAAAAATATATTTTTATTTGTAAATTTAAATATTTTTCAGATCAATTACAATTAAATACGTTTTTTTAATTTTTAAGCAATCAAAATATATTAAATATAAAAAAAGAAATCGCTTACTTTTTATGTTATAATAACTCTCGTTATTTAAGGTAGTAAAAAAAGAAGGTATTTCAAATGATTGTTTTTATTATATTAATAGCATTAGTTTTAATCACTTCTGTAGAAACAATAAAAAGAATTAAAGAATATGTAAATGAGGAAAGGTTCGGAATCACTAGCCGTTTTAACCGAACTGATGATTTAAAATATAAATAATTTTAAATAACAATTAATGTAATCTTTCTTTGATTAATTAAGGTATTTTAATAGATATTTAAAATTATAAATAAAATAAAAATAACCGAAATTTTGATTTTTTTAATTAAATATTAAGGTTGTTTTTAATAATAAGCAGTTTATTAGCGAATAACCAATAATACATAAAATAAAGTAAAGTTTAATATTTATTAGAACTATAACTTTATTACTAATATAATCTTCACTTCATTAGTTATGATTTGGTGCTCTAGTTTATTTTAATAAAATTCAGTTAATTTCTTTTTCTCTTATTAATAAAAAACCAATTCTAAAGAAATTAGAAAATTAAATCCTTACTAAAAAATTTTATCTGACTAAAAATTAAAATACTTAATACAACTCTTTAACACCTTAGACTAAATAGCTCTTGGAACGATTTGAAGTTAAATATTTTAAGTATAAATTTAAGCTATTAACTAAGGACTAATAAAAATATATCATTACACTAATTGAAATTAATTTACATCTTATCTTTTTACACTATTTTATGAGGAAAGCATTCCTTTATTTAAATCAAACCGTTAATTTATATAATCACTTATAATGTAAAAACTAAAACTTAAATTAGTATTATATAAATTAGTATCATATTAAATAACAAATTCAATTTTTCAAAGCAATAATTATCTAGAAATAATCATATATTTAAAAATAGATTAAAATTTAGTATGTTTATTACAAAATGGATGATAAACTTCTTGTTCATAATAACTAACTACTTAATTATAATTACTTTTATTTATATTTAAGTTATCTAATTAGTTCGTTTTCAACTAATTTTAATATTAATTTGGGTTAAACAATTATTTTCCATATAACTTTATCTTTTAGTTTTTTTATAACAATTAATTATATTTTAAGGTTAAATTAATAGTTATTTTTTACATAATCTACCTAATCTCAGGTTAATAATTTTTTATTCTTAATTTTACAAGGTTTTTATAAACTTTAAATTAATTTAGAAAAGAAGAAACAACTTGATTTAATCAAATTTAAAAAGAAGAAATCTGAACCTTTATGTTCACTAAAATATTCATTTACAGGAATTTATCTTGTAGAAATCTTTACGTTCAAACATCTTAAAATATTTTTCCTAAAAGCCCTGATATAATTTGATATGGGCTTGATAAAGTATTTATTATTATTTAACAAATTAATCAGAATATTTAATTTTAGATTATAATGATAAATTCACTACTTTTAATATTTTAATTAATTTATAACGAAAAACTTATAAGCAAGATTTAAAGTCTCTAAATACTATTTCTTATATTTTTGGTTTTTCAATATATTTCTTAATAAATTAAATTAAATTTTTTAGACCGTTAGGGAAAAATAATTTTTTAGTTCAACATATAATCTAAATCAATCTTTTTAAAAATTGTATGTAACACAAAAAAATCCATAATTAATTATTACCCACTTTACATATAAAATTTAATTTACTAATAAATGTAATTTAAATCATAAGCGGAATGTTAATTCGAGTCTCTGACAATAATTTTAAGAATGAAAAACCAAAAAACTTAGTTTATTAAACAGTATAACTGTAAATATCATTTAAATTACTAAAATTAATTTATAAATTTAATTAAAAAAACGGGTTAGTTTTCTTAAATTCCATCATCTTTATCTTTTTTAAATTAATATTTTTAATTAATTAAAACAAAAAAGAATGTTTCAACAATTTAACTAGCTTCTCACTAATTAATTACCAAAACTAAAAAGGGATCATAAAATATAAAAAAATATAAATAATCATAAAAATTGATTGCAAACTTATGTTTTATCCATTAAATTATTCTATAAGGGACGATGGAATAAAAGCAAAGAAATTTTAGACAAAAATGAACAAATAAAAAATTATGAAAAAAATAAAGGAAATTAAACAAAAAATATTAGAAATTTCTAAAAAATTCAGGAATTTCTTATTGAATATACCTTATTGTTCAAAGAACGTTACCGCCATATTCAAAAATTTTATAAAACAAGTAAGTTTTTTGAAAAATAGTAATATCCATGATTTCCTTACTATCAATTTTTCCAAAAGAGTTTCTGAAAATATTTTATTTACTATCTGTTGTTTAAACAATTTATGAACAATTGATATTTTTTAAGCCTTAATTTTAGAGAAAGAGTAAATATTATTATGGATAAAGAAACACTTATAAAACAAGAAACAAGAAGAATAAAAAAATTATTAACCAATTATGACGCTGTTGCTATAGAACGAAGGTATCAGAAAAAAATGGCCTATTTAAGAGAGAAAAGGGAAAATAAATTAAGTTAATATTTTTTAATAACTTAAAAAATCTATAAATTAAGAAAACTATCAACTTACACCAAAAACTTAAAAAATACTTATTATTTAATTTAAAAATTTTTTTAAATTAAATTAAATTAAAATAGAAAAACTAGTTGTTCTTTATTTTAAAATCTTATTCTTAGGATATAAAAAACATAAAAAGTTTAGAAAAGCAAATTTCCAATGTATCAAAATATTAAATTAAAAATCAATAATATATTAAATAATATTAAGGATTACCTTTTTTTTAAATTTTCTCCGGAAAATGTCATTAAAGAATTAAATAAACTAACAGAATTTAAGATCTTTAAACCAATAGTTTCTCATTTTAAAGAAAATTTTGATCCTGAAAATCTAGATAACGAAAAAGAGTTTATTGCCTCTGATAATTATATAAAGGATTTAATATTTTTTTATGGATCGTTAAAATGTGGAGGCAAATATATCCATACTTTAACCCAAAATTATGATAGTGAATTATCAGTTCATTTTTTAATACATAGAAACGCTGATTTAAATTTTCGAATAGTAGACAAAAAAATAAAGGACTACTTAGTAAAATGTTTTAGACAAGCTGAACGTATTTATCAAGCTCTTTTTCTACAAGTTAATAAATTAAATCAAAAAGCAACCGCTTAAATTATAGTTAAGATATAAATTAAAATATTTAAAGGAGAAGGGTAATCTTAAAAAATAAATTTAATCACCAAATTGAAAAAATAGCTGTATCAGATATCCGACAATTCGATCAAAAAGTCAATTCAATCCCTGGAATTATCAAATTGACATTAGGAGAACCTGATTTTAATACGCCTGAGCATATAAAACAAGCAGCTATAAAATCCATAAATGAAAATCATTCCCATTATAGCCCTAACGCTGGTATTCCTAGATTAAGAAAAGCCGCCGCAAAATACTATGATTCCAAATTCAACTTAAATTACAAGCCACAACAAGTTATAGTAACAATTGGTGCAACTGAAGGAATAAGTACTAGTTTACAAACTATTATTAATCCAGGTGATTATGTTTTAATGCCTACTCCTGTTTTTCCAATCTATGGTCCTATTAGCCAAATTAATCATGGAAAATATATCCCAATAGACACAAGCAAAGATAATTTCGTTTTAACACCAAAGAAATTAAAAGAAACTTTATCGGCAAATAAAGATAAAAACATTAAAGCACTTATTTTAGTTTATCCTAGTAATCCTACAGGAGTTACTTATTCAAGAGAATTATTGAAAAAATTAGCAAAAATAATCAAAAAAGCAGGTATTTGGGTACTCTGTGATGAAGTTTATGCTGAATTAACTTATAATGGTAAGCACTCTTCTTTAGCAGAATTCCTGCCTAAACAAGTCATTATGATTAATGGATTATCAAAATCCCACGCTATGACCGGCTGGAGAATAGGATATATAATGGGGCCCAAAGAACTTATTGATCAAGCAATTAAAGCACACCAATATATGGTCACTTCTCCAACAGATAATGTTCAATATGCCGCTTTAGAAGCTATGGAAAACGGAAAAAGTGATAGTAAAGTAATGTTAAAACAATATATAAAACGGCGGAATTTTCTAATAAAAGAATTACAAAAAGCAGGATTTAGTATGGCTAATCCAGATGGAGCTTTTTATCTATTTGCAAAAATTCCAGAAAAATTTTCTTCAGATTCTTGGAAATTTGTTAAAGATTTAGCCAAAAATGCTCGAGTAGCTTTGATACCTGGAATTTCTTTTGGCCCTGGAGGAGAGGGCTATGTTCGATTGAGTTATGCAGCTTCTATGGACAAACTTTCAAAAGCAGTTAAAAGAATTCAAAGTTATACAAAATCAAAATAAATTAAATAGTAAAATTTTAAGCTACATAATTTACTAATTTAAACAAAAAATAATAATTTAGTTTTTATATTTTTTAAAATTAAAGAGAATATTAAAATCTAAAAAAGTTTTTTTAAAAATTTAAAAAATGAAATAAAAAAATTAAAAGAACTAACCAAAACAATCCCTGATATAATACCCACTACATTAGTTAAAGTATTTATATGAGGATCAATAAAGCCTAAGATTAAATCCCAAAAAAATAATATAAAAATTATATAAAAATTAATACGAGTTTCATTACTAGCAAGCATTTTGTAAATAAATGAAGCAGCTATAATACTGAAAATCGAACTAGAAGCCCCAACAAAAATACTTTTAGGAGAGAGCAGAGCAGACATAAAATTACTAAAACAGCCAACAAAAACATATAAAAACAAATACCAAAAACTTCCCATCTTTTTCTCTACAAAAAAACCCAAAATTAATAAAATAATTACATCAGAAATAAGATGAAAAAGGCTCGAATGCAAAAAAACAGAAACTAATATTCTATAGCTTTCCCCGGATAAAGATGACTCACCATAATTAGCTCCTAAATTCAAAAGTTGGTCTAAATTTTCTTGCCCTGATAAAATGGGCTTTCCAATTTTTAAGTATTCAAAAACAAAGAAAATAATATTAATCAAAATCAAAATAATAGTTATAATTTTTCGATTAAAAAAACCACCCTCAGAAGAGGGGACTACATTAGAGTTATCATTAGTTTTTTCTCTCTTATAACGATTATTGAAATTTGTTTTTAACAAAACAAATTTATTATATCTCCATAAATACTAAAGAGGGCCAAAAAATTTAAACTTAAAAAATAAATTGGGTCATAAAAAACCTATATCGATTAATATCGATATAGGCTCTTTGTTTGTTGAAGCGCTTTTCTTAAATGTCTGTTGGAATGATTTCTTTAACTACGATCTTTTTTTATTTTTAATTAAAGAGTTATATTTTTGGTTTTATAACATTTAAATGATCAGGATCACAATCATTCGTTATCTACTGATTAACTTGAGATTATTTTCTTGAATTCTTATTTTACTTTTTTAGACTTCGATAACTTATTATTTTCTATGAATTGATTTATTAACGAACTTTCTAAAAAAGAGTCGTAGCTATTTCTTGATATATAATTACTAATTCCCGTAATTTAAGTCTCTAACTTCAACTTTGACCTTTAAGAAAACGCTTTCCTTAAAGGTCACTTTTATTATATAATGCTTATATTATTTTTACAAGAATATAGTCAAAAATTAATTTTTTTAAATTATTAAATAATCAAAGTTTAGTTCTTTAAACTTTATTTTCCATCTAAAGATATATAGTTTCTGCTAAAATTTAACTAAAAACAATTCTTTAATAAAAGGGGAGATAAATTGTTCAACTATCAAAAAAAAGACCCAGAAGTTTGGCATTATATAAAAAAAGAAGAGGAAAGACAACAAAATAATATTGAATTAATAGCTTCTGAAAACATTGTTTCACCAGATGTAAGAGCCGCCCAAGGATCAGTTTTAACAAATAAATACTCTGAAGGCTATCCAAAAAGACGTTATTACGGAGGCAACCAAAATATCGATGCTATTGAAAGCCTGGCAATAAAAAGAGCTAAAAAACTCTTTAACGCTGAATACGTAAATGTTCAACCACATTCAGGCTCTCAAGCTAATCAAGCTGTTTATGCAGCTTTTCTTAAACCTGGAGATAAAATTTTAGGTATGGGAATGGATTCAGGTGGACATTTATCACATGGGTCTCAAGTTAACTTTAGTGGAAAACTTTATAAAGCCTATAGTTATGATTTGAATCCTCAAACAGAAAGGTTAGATTATGATAAAATTCTTTCAATTGCAAAAAAAATTAAACCGAAAATGATCGTAGCTGGTGCTTCAGCCTATAGTAGAATCATTAATTGGAAAAAATTTAGGAATATTGCTGATCAAGTTGGGGCCTTTCTTATGGTAGATATGGCTCATATTGCAGGTCTGATAGCAACTGGATTCCATCCTAGCCCAGTAGGAATAGCTGACGTTATTACCACTACAACTCAAAAAACATTAAGAGGGCCACGAGGAGGCTTAATTATTTCTCAAAATAAATATGCCAAAAAAATAAATTCTGCCGTTTTTCCAGGCACCCAAGGGGGGCCTCTAGAACATGTAATAGCTGCAAAAGCAATTATGCTAAAAGAAGACCTACAACCAGCATTTAAAAATTATGCAAAACAAATTATAAAAAATTCAAAAGCAATGGCTAGGATATTTAATAATTCTAATTTAGTTCGAGTAGTTTCAGGCGGCACAGATAATCATTTATTTATATTAGACTTAACTAAAACTGGTCTTAATGGAAAACAAGCCCAAAATTTACTAGATTCTATTTCCATTACTACTAATAAAGAATCTATTCCAAATGATAAGCGCAGCCCATTTAAAACTTCAGGCCTTAGAATAGGAACACCGGCAGTTACTACACGAGGATTTAAAGAAAAAGATTGCTCCAAAGTAGCTAAATTAATTTTGTTTGCTTTAAAAAATTACCAAAATAAAGATAAATTAAAAGAAATTTCTGCTTCCGCTCATAATATCGTAAGCTCATACCCAATTACCAATTTTGTAGCTCCAATTGAATTTCCTAAATAACTCTTCATAAAGGATCTTTTCAACAATTTTAGAAATTAAAATATATACAAAATTCTATAAATACATTTAAATTTATCATTTAAAAAATCATTAGCGTTCACTCTATATTAATTATCCCGGTAATCTTCATAAAGTAAAAAACTAAAAATAAGTCTTAACCATTATAAGTTCACCTAAGTTATACTGACAAATAAAGCACAAACAACTTGTACCAAAAACCACTTATACAGCCACAGGAGCTTTTATAGCAGGAGCCGGATTATAATTTTTAACCTTAATGTCTCTCATTTGGAAATCCATAATATTTTTTTTAGAAGGGTTTAACCATAACTTAGGAGATTCTTTAGGCTTTCGAGAAATTAGTTCTTTAACCTGTTCAATATGATTTTTGTAAATATGTGCATCTCCCAAAGTATGTACAAATTCTCCTACTTTTAAACCAGTTTGTCTGGCAATTAAATTTGTTAAAAGAGAATAACTAGCAATATTAAAAGGAACACCTAAAAAAGTATCTCCGCTTCTTTGATATAATTGACAACTTAATTTACCGTCTACAACGTAAAATTGAAATAAAACGTGACAAGGAGGTAAAGCAGAATTTGGTATATCTTCAGGATTCCAAGCTGTAACAATGATTCTTCGAGAATTGGGATTATATTTTATATTTTCAATCGCATTTTTTATTTGATCTATAGTTTGACCCTTAGAAGTTTTCCAATGTCTCCACTGGCTTCCATACACATTGCCCAAATTTCCGTATTTTTTTGCAAATTCCTCATTTTCTAAAATATTTTTACAAAATTTTTTCTTTTCGTTTAAATAAATTTTCTTAAAATTTTCATCTTTTTGGGAACGAAGACCAAAATTATCCATATTAGGGCCTCTATAATCATTACTTTGAACCCAATTTTTAAAAGCCCACTCATCCCAAATATGATTTTTATGTTTTAATAAAAAACGAATATTAGTATCACCCCGTAAAAACCAAAGTAACTCACTTTTTATTAAACCGAAAGGTACTTTTTTAGTAGTAAGCAAGGGGAAACCTTGACTTAAGTCAAACCTCATTTGATAACCAAAAATACTTAAAGTTCCTGTACCTGTCCGATCATCTTTTTTATAGCCTTTTTTTAAAATATCTTTAACTAATTTTAGATAGGGTTTTTCTAATATTGCCATAGCTTTCCTCTTTTTTTAATTTTATTCTATAAAATTATTTTTTTCTAATTCATCTTTTTATTATAAAATATCTATAAAATATTTTTATTTACGTTTTTAGCAATTTATTTTACTTTCTCATTTTTTATAGGTTTCAATTTTTTATCAATTTGTTTTTATTCGCTTATATGAAATAGTAATTTAATACGCTTAATACCCTTTTTTTAGGTTAAAAAAGTTTTTTTACTTTACTAAAAGCTCAATAATTTCTTAAATTAATGTCATTTTCTTTTACAGCAAAAAAATTATTTCAAATAAAAAATGGTATTATTTTTTACATTAAAAATATATTTTAAATAAAAAAGAGGATATAATTTTGAGCACAGCAAATACTTCTTTTATGATACTTTCAAGTATTTTAGTTTTATTTATGACCCCAGGTCTAGCTTTTTTTTATGGAGGGCTCGTTACTAAAAAAAATGTTGTTAATACCATGCTTTCAGTATTTATTATGACAGGTATGGCAATCATACTTTGGACCATATGCGGTTATAGCCTTTCTTTTAGCGGAAATATAGGCGGTATCGTTGGAGATTTATCACATCCCTTTATGAAAGGCGTAAATTTAACATCTTTAACTGCTATTAAAATTCCAAATGGCGTTTATTCTCTTTTTGAAATGATGTTTGCAATTATAACTCCTGCCCTTTTCGTAGGAGCAGTAGTTGGAAGAATTAGGTTTCCTTTTTTAATGATATTCTTAGTTTTATGGTCTTTAATAATTTACTATCCTATGGTCCATATCGTTTGGAGCCCTAGCGGTCTCCTTTATAAATTAGGGACCTTAGATTTTGCTGGAGGAACTGTTGTACATATAGATTCAGGCGTTACAGCATTAGTCCTTTCTTATTTTCTTGGAAAAAGAATTAGCTATGGTGAACACCCTGATGACCATTATAATTTGCCTTGGGTTTTACTAGGAGCAACCATTTTATGGATAGGTTGGTATGGATTTAATGCTGGCTCAGCTTTAGGCGTGAATGATATAGCTGCTCAAGCTGCGATAACAACCACTATATCAACCGGTTGTGCGATGGTAACATGGATGATAGTAGATATAATAATTAAAGGCAAACCAACTCTAGTAGGGATTAGTAATGGGACTTTATGTGGATTAGTTGGAATAACGCCTGCCGCAGGCTACGTTACGGTTGTTGGTTCCTTTTTTATAGGAATTATCTCAGCCTTAGGAAGTTATTATTTCATTAATTACTTAAAAAGTCGTATTAAAGTCGATGATGCTCTTGATGCTTTTGGTTGTCATGGTATAAGTGGCATAATCGGAAGTATAGCAACAGGTTTATTCGCAACTAAATCAGTAAATTCAGTTGTTCAAAACAACGGATTACTTTACGGAGGGGGATTTAAACAGCTTGGTATTCAATTAGTTGCAACTATTTCCACAATTATTTTTGTTACAATCATTACTACTTTAATAATCAAATTTCTTTCTTTATTTATAAATATGCGGGTAAATAAAGAAAGTGAACAAATTGGATTAGATCAAGCGATACATGGAGAAAATGTTGATTATACTATAAATTTAAGCAAAAATTTTGCAAAATATGAAGATCATTTAGAGAAACATCCAGAAGAATTCCAAGGCCAATTAGCTCATTTAGAAAATCCTAAAAATCCAAACAAAAATCCTCACGATATGCAAAAATAATATTTCAAAATTTAAGCTTGTTTTATTTCACAAATTCTTTTATAGATCTCGAAACCAAATTTTCTTAAGGATTATAACTATCATTTCATTTTTGAACGTTTTTATTTCCAATTTGCTTTTTAGAATTATGTTGCTGACTAGAATTCTTAGGAATATTTTTGTAGCTACTTACCCTTGTGTTTCCTAATGAATTAAGTGCACTTTTTACTTGTAAATGATATGTCCAAACACAAAAGAAAAGGATTACAAATATAATTAAAAAAGATAAAAAATTCCTTTTAATTCTTTTATTTTTTTGCCCTAAAAAAGGGTTAGCTTTCTTTATAATATATTGTTGTGGATTTAAATTTGCTCTTCTTTTATACTTTCTACGTTTCATTTAATAAATTTTCTCTTTTTTAAAGATTAATAGTTAGCTTTACAAATAATCCTATTTATTAATTAAAATATCACTTCTAAAAAATTTTAAATAATCTTTTAAAATTTTATTTATAAAATTATCATATTATTTAATATTAATTTTTTAAAAAACTTTAGGAGCCAAGTATTTTTTATGTGGAAAATAATCAGTACGGCTACACCTCAATTAGTTGTTGCTGGAATTAAGTATACAATTCCCATTGCCATAGTTTCTTTCTTTTTTGGTATAATAATTGCTTTAATTACCGCTATAATTAGAATATCTCATCTAAAAGGATTCTTATCAGTTGTTAAAATCATTTTTCGTTTTTATGTCTGGTTATTTAGAAGTACACCTCTTTTAGTTCAACTTTTTATTGTTTTTTTCGGCCTTCCTTATTTAAAAATTTCTCACATCTTACCCAACGGAATTAAATTAAGCCCTATTATAGCAGGAATAATTACTTTTTCTTTAAATACAGGAGCTTATTGTTCAGAGACCATTAGAGCTTCAATAAATTCTATCCCAAAGGGGCAATGGGAAGCAGCATATTCCATTGGTATGACTAGAACAAAAATTTTAAGACGGATTATCTTGCCTCAAGCGTTTAGAATATCTTTACCCCCTTTATCAAATAGTTTTATCAGTTTAGTAAAAGATACTTCATTAGCAGCTTCCATTACCGTAGTAGAAATGTTTGAAGTAAGCCAACAGATTGCTGCACAAAATTACCAGCCCCTAATAATGTATTGTCTTGTAGCTTTATTATATGCAATCGCATGTTCCTTGCTATCATTATTACAAAATTATTTAGAAAAAATAACTTCAAATTACGTATCAAAATAGAAAATTTTTTTATAGGAAAAAAGTATGCTGAAATTAATTAACGTTAAAAAGAGTTTTGGTAATAATCTAGTTTTAAAGAATATCACCGCACAATTTTTAAATCAAAAAACTACTGTTATCTTAGGACCTTCTGGCTCCGGTAAATCTACCATGTTAAGGTCTTTAAATTTCTTAGAACACCCTGAATCAGGACACTATTTGTTTGACGGTCAAGACATTGATTTTGAAAAAAAGATTTCTAATAAAACGATTTTAAAAGTTCGTAAAAAAACGGAAATGGTATTTCAAGAATATAATCTGTTCCCTCATTTAACAGTTTTAGGAAATGTAATTGAGGGACCAATTCAGGTTCTCCATAAAAAAAGAAGCTTAGCCCAAAAAGAAGCTTCCAAATTATTGAATGAGGTTGGCCTTAAAAATAAAATCAATGTCTATCCACATCAACTTTCTGGAGGCCAAGCCCAACGAGTCGCTATTGTAAGATCGCTTGCAATGCATCCTGAATATATTTTACTAGATGAACCCACCAGTGCTTTAGATCCAGAAATTGAATTAGAAATTTTAAAGATTTTAACCCACCTAGCTAAGAAAAGGCAGTCTTTAATTATAGTGACCCATAATTTAGTTTTTGCTAAAAAAGTAGCTGATAGAATATTCTTTTTAGAAGATGGAAAATTATTATTTAACGGTTTAACTAATGATTTTTTTAAAACCAATAACTCGCGTATAAAAAATTTTATCTCAGCATTAACTTTTCGTAATCTTATCTAATAGTTAAATTTAGTTAAATTAATACAAAAAAGGTAAAAATGACTAGAAAAAGATTAAAACAATTTATTTGGTTATTATTGGTTATAGTAATAATAGCTACTTCTTTTTTAACCTTGTTCCATCCAAATAACAGCCATAAAAAAATTAATTCTTATAAAGCAGAACTAATCAACAGTCACCAACTTACAATCGGTTTAGAAGGAACTTATGCTCCATATTCTTACCGTAAAAACGGAAAATTAGCTGGTTTTGAAGTTGATCTAGGTAAAAAAATAGCTAAAACACTAGGACTAAAAGCAATATTCATCCCAACAAAATGGGACGGATTAGTGGCTGGTTTAGGTAGTAAAAAATTCGATATTATATTAAACGATATTACGATTACACCAGAAAGAAAAAAGAGTTTTTTATTTTCTATTCCCTATATTTATTCCAAAACAGTGCTTATAACCAAAAAAAACAACCAAAGTATTAAGAATTTAAAGGATATTAAAGGACACAAATTTGCTGAAGGTACTGGTACAAATAATGAATTAGTAGCAAAAAAGTTTAAAGCTAAAATCATTCCTTCCGGAGATTTTGTTACTTCTTTATCTCTAATTAGACAAGGAAGAGTAAAAGGAACGATAAATGCTATTGATGCATGGAAATCTTATGCGAAAAATAATTCTATAAAAGGGCTAAAATATCAAGTCATACCTCCTAAAGAAGAAAAACCAGCCAAAGTATCAGCTCTTTTAAGTAAAAAATCACCAAAATTAAAAAACGAAGTTAATTTAGCTATTAAAAAATTACGCTCACAAGGAACACTTAAAAAGTTATCAAAAAGATATTTTAATTCAGATATAACCAAAAATAATTAAATTTAAAAACAAATTTTATTAAGATTTATATAAAAATTGTCCTCAATTAATTAAATAAAAAAACACATTTTATAAGCTTTTTTTATGATTAAAAAAATTAAAATAATAAACAGACTAATTTTTAAATAATAAAACAAAACCTAATTTCTTCTTAAATTAAAAAGTTTTTTAATAAACCTGGATAATCCGAACTTTAATTTTTATATACCCTTTTTTAAGCAATTTTCCTTTAAAAAACGAACTATTTTTATTGACTTTACCAATATTGTTAAGTTAATATTTAAGAGCAAACTTAATTTTGAAAGGTAAAAATATTTATGAAAGAAACTGTTGGCATTCTTATGGGGTCAATTTCTGATTGGTCTACCATGAAATTAGCTTGTTTACAACTTGACAAATTAGGGATTTCTTATGAAAAACATGTAATTTCTGCTCATCGAATGCCAGACGAGTTACAGGCTTTTGGAAAAAATGCTCAAAAAAGGGGACTAAAAGTAATAATAGCTGGCGCCGGCGGAGCAGCTCATCTTCCTGGAATGATCGCAGCAAATACAACTTTGCCTGTTATAGGTGTTCCTATTAAAACCCATACTTTGAATGGAATTGACTCTTTGCTCTCAATTGTTCAGATGCCTTTCGGAGCTCCCGTAGCTACCGTTAGTATAGGAAATTCCGGAGCTAAAAATGCAGCACTTCTAGCCGCTCAAATTATTTCCACTAGTAATAAAGAGATTACCCAAAAGCTAGTTCAATTTAAAAAAGAACAAAAATTAGAGGCAAAAAAAAGTAATGCCAAACTCAATTAAAACTTTTTTACCACCTTCTACGATCGGAATTGTGGGTGGAGGCCAATTAGGACAAATGATGGCTTTAATTGCTAAATCTATGGGCTATAAAATTGGAGTTTTAGATCCAACCCCTAATTGTCCAGCTGGACAAATCGCTGATTTTCAAATAATAGCAGAATATGATGACTTAAAATCTCTCATGCAATTAGCTAAAAAAAGTGATTTATTGACCTATGAATTTGAAAATGTGGATGAAAATTCACTAATTAAAGTTCAAAAACTAACTAGCCTACCCCAAGGGACAAATTTACTCCATGTCACTGGCAATCGTTTAAATGAAAAAAGATTTATTAAAGATTGCAATTTGCCTGTAACTAATTTTGCTCCGGTTTACGATAGGAATTCATTATTAAAGGCAATTAAAAAAATTGGCTATCCTGCAATATTAAAAACAGTTTCTGGTGGATATGATGGCCATGGACAACAAGACATAAATAATAAAGATGATATCGATCACGCAAAAAGGCTTTACCAAAATTTTAATTGCATTTTAGAAGCACGAAAAAAATTTATAGCCGAAGCTTCAATAATGGTAACCAGAGATATAAATAACAAAATTATAATTTTTCCCTTAGTAGAAAATCGTCACCTAAACCACATTTTACATACTACTATTGCTCCAGGAAGGTTTTCTAAAACTATCCATAAAAAAGCTATGAAATATGCTACAGTAATTGCTCAACATATTAATTTATATGGAGTTTTGGGAATCGAATTCTTCGTGATAAATGACAAAGAACTTCTAATTAACGAATTAGCACCTCGCCCTCACAACTCAGGGCATTATACCATTGAAGCTTGTAACATATCACAATTTGAAGCCCATATAAGAAGCATTTGTGGTTTGCCTATTCCACACATTTTCCAACATAAAAAAGCCATTATGAGAAATTTACTAGGAAATGACTTGACTATAGCAAGGAATCTATTAAGCCAACATCCAGAATGGCATTTTCATGATTATGGAAAAGCAGAAATTAGGCCTCAACGAAAAATGGGCCATGTAACTATTTTAGGCAATGATGTACAAAACTTAATAAGTTCTGTTTCTAAACTTAAAGGAGAAAATTGAAAAAATGGACAATTATAAAAAAAACAGCTTGCTCTATAAAGGTAAAGCTAAAGAAATGTTTTCTACTAATAAGCCTAATACCTTATGGGTCCATTATATGGATCAAGTTACTGCTTTAAATGGCAAAAAAAAAGTTAAGTTTGCAAATAAAGGCAAAATAGATTGCAATATTTCTAGTTTTATATTTAATGATTTAACCCAACATGGCATTAAAAACCATTTTATAAAAAAAATTGATGATAATAATCAGTTAGTAAAAAAAGTTAATATTATTCCCCTAGAAACTGTCATTCGAAATTTTGCTTCAGGTAGTATTCAAAAAAGATTTAATCTTCTCTATTTAACAAAATTTAAAAAACCAATCATTGAATTTTATTATAAAAGTGATAAATTAGATGATCCTTTTATAAATGACTCTGAAATACAAACCTTAGAAATTGCTAATAAAGATCAATTAACTTTAATGAAAACTTATATTTTAAAAATAAATAAGAGGCTTTCAAAAATTTTTTCTGAAATGAATATCTCTTTAATCGATTTTAAAGTGGAATTTGGTATAGACGAAAATAATAAATTAATTTTGGCAGATGAGATTTCTCCTGATAGTTGCCGTTTAGTAGATAAAAAAACAAAGAAATCATTAGATAAGGATGTCTTTCGCAAAGAAAGCGGCTCTTTAACAAAAGCTTATCAAGAAATCTTAAAACGGCTAAAAGAAGTAGAGATTGCTTAATGACATATCTTGCTAAAATACATATAAATTATAAAAAATCAATTTTAAATCCAGAAGCTCAAGCCGTCCATAAAGCGATTAAGCATTTAGGGTACGACGATGTTAAAAATGTAAAGATGGGGAAATATTTCGAGCTTCGACTTTCTTCAAAAAATTTCAAACAGGCTGATAGCGAAATTAACGAAATTTGTGACAAACTTTTAGCTAACGTTAATATGGAAAGTTATCATTACCAAATTTTAAAAAAAGAAGAAATTAAATGAAATTTGCGATTATAAATTTTCCTGGATCTAATTGTGAGATGGATCTTTATTACGCTATAAAAGATATTATCAAAGAAAACGTAAGCCTAATTTCATATAAAAAACAAGATTTAAAGGGTTTTGATGTAATTTTAATCCCCGGTGGTTTTTCCTATGGTGATTATTTAAGAAGTGGGGCGATTGCTAGTTTTTCTCCAATTATCCCTGCTCTAAAAAAATTCGCTAATGAAGGAAAACCAATTTTAGGAATCTGTAATGGTTTTCAAATATTAACTGAAATTGGACTGCTTCCGGGAAGCTTACAAAAAAATATTTCTGCAAAATTTATATGTCAATCAGAAAAAATCCATGTCAATAATATCCACACGAGTTTCACTTCACAATATAACTATAAACAAACCATAACTTTACCTATTGCTCATAATGAAGGCAATTACTTTTGTAATTTTAAAACTTTAAAAAATTTACAAAAAAATCATCAAATTATTTTTTCTTATAAAAATAACCCTAATGGAAGTATAGCTAATATAGCTGGAATAACTAACAAAAAAGGTAATATTTTAGGCATGATGCCTCATCCAGAAAGGGCCGTAGAAGATATTCTTGGCTCCCATGATGGTTGTGGCATTTTTTATTCTCTCGTTAAAAAAATTAAAAATAAAGGGATGGTTTATGAATATAGAAAAAGAAATTAGTCCTAAAGAAATTAAAAATTCAAAAATTTACCAAAAAATAGGACTTACTGATGGTGAATATCAGTTAATAGTTGAAAAATTTTTACACCGCTTACCAAATTATACTGAAATTGGTCTGTATTCTGGTATGTGGAGCGAACATTGTTCATATAAAAATTCTAAATCTGTTTTAAAAAGGCTCCCAAATTCTAATAAACAAGTTATAAAAGGACCGGGCGAAGGGGCTGGAATCATTGATATCGGTGATCATCAAGGAGTAGTTTTTAAAGCAGAAAGCCATAACCATCCTTCAGCTGTAGAGCCATTTCAAGGAGCTACAACAGGAGTAGGCGGCATTCTTAGAGATATTTTTTCTATGGGTGCCAGACCTATCGCTTGTTTAGATAGTCTGCGTTTTATGGAACCTAAAAACGATAACGATAAATATTTAATTTCACAAATCGTAGCTGGTATTAGTTCTTATGGAAATTGTATAGGTGTTCCTACGGTAGGGGGAGATACAACTTTTGATGATAATTATAAAAACAATCCTTTAGTAAATGTCATGTGTGTAGGCTTGATGAATTTAAAGGATATCGAAATAGGGGCTGCTAAAGGAACAGGTAATAGTATCTTGTATGTAGGAGCTAAAACCGGTCGCGACGGTATTAATGGTGCTTCATTTGCTTCTTCTCAATTTGATTCTAAACATAAAAGTCAACGTTCCGCTATCCAAGTTGGTGATCCTTTTACTGAAAAACTTGTTATGGAAGCTTGCTTAGACGCCATAAAAAATCATCATAAATCAGTAATTGGCATCCAAGATATGGGTGCAGCAGGTTTAGTTTCTTCTTCAGCTGAAATGGGATCCAAAGCCGGAGGAAACGGTATTAATCTAAACCTCGACCTAGTACCAAAAAGAGAAAAGAATATGAGTGCCTTTGATATTATGCTTTCTGAATCTCAAGAAAGAATGCTCTTATGCATCAAAGCTGGTACCGAAAAAGAAATTATAAATACTTTTTCTAAGCATGGCGTAGAGGCTGTAATAATTGGCCACGTAACTAATAATCATCAATATAAATTATTTTATCATCAAAATTTAGTAGCTAGCGTCCCCATTAATTCATTAGATTCACAAGCGCCTGTTTATCATCGTAAATCCGTAAAGCCTAAACATTTAGTAAAGTTAAAGGGTCAGCAATATAATCCTAAAATTTTATCTCCAAATAAAACCTTAGAAGGAATGTTAAAGCAATTAACAATTGCTTCTAAAGAAAACATTTATCAAACCTATGATTCTCAAGTTCAAACCAATACTCTTGTCGGACCGGGTTCTGATGCAGCAATAATTCGTATCCGCCATTATAATAAAGCTTTATCAATAACTACTGATGTGAATGGAAGATATTTATATTTAAATCCAGAAATAGGTGGCCAAATTGCAGTTGCCGAAGCAGCCAGAAATATTGTTGCTTCAGGAGCTACCCCTTTAGGTATTACAGATTGTTTAAATTTTGGGAATCCAACTAAACCAGAACAATTCTATGAATTAGATAAAGCTACAATCGGTATTTCTAAAGCTGCAAAAGTTTTCCATACTCCCATTATTTCTGGTAATGTCTCTTTAAATAATGAATATAATAATATTCCTATCTATCCAACTCCCATGATAGGAATGGTAGGATTAGTTAAAAATCTAAAACATATTATTACTCAAAATTTTCAAAGTGAAGGAGACCTAGTTTACGTAATTGGTCAAACACAAAATGCATTTAATGGCTCAGAAATTCAAAAAATGCAACTAGGAAAAATTAATGGAAAACTCTTTTCTTTTAATTTAGCTTATGAATATAAAATTCAGCAAATAGTTCATTCATTAAATAAGAAAGACCTTTTACACAGTGTTCATGATATTTCTGAAGGAGGCTTAATTATTGCAATCGCAGAAAGCTGCTTTGGAAAACATTTAGGAGTAAATTTAAAGAGTAATTTAAAAACTAAAGAATTCTTTTCAGAAAGCCAGTCTAGATTTTTAGTATCAATACCAAAAAGGAATGAACCACAATTTAAACAAATTACAGGTAAAAATGCCCACTATTTAGGTCATGTAACTAACGATAACCATATAAATGTTAAAACTTCTGAAAACTATTTTGATATTAATACGAGTAAGGCATTTCATATTTGGAAAGGAGCAATGCCGTGCAGTCTGAAATAAGAAGCCTTAATGAAGAATGTGGCCTTTTTGGTATCTGGGGAAATAATAACGCTGCCAAACTCACTTATATTGGTTTGTTTGCTCTTCAACATCGCGGACAAGAAGGTGCTGGAATTACAATTAATAACAAAGGAAAACTTTTTACTAAAAGAGGGTTGGGTTTGTTAAATGATGTTTTTAATTCACCAAATACTTTTGATAAAATCTCCAGCACAGCAGCTTTGGGGCATGTTAGATATTCAACAGCAGGCAATAATGTTTTAGAAAATATTCAGCCTTTACCCTTTAATTTTAGTGATACCCAATTTGCTATTGCTCATAATGGAAATTTAACAAATGCTATTTCTTTAAGAAAAAAATTAGAATCACAAGGAGCTATTTATCAATCTAGTTCTGATAGTGAAAACATAATGCATTTAATACGTTTAAGTAAAGCTAAACGCTTAGACAACAAAGTAAAAGAATCTCTTAAAATTATTAAGGGTGGATTTGCTTTTCTAATAATCACAAAAGATCGCTTATATGCTGCCCTAGATCCTAATGGATTTAGGCCTTTGGTAGTCGGACAATTACCTTCTGGTGGTTATGTAGTATGTAGTGAAACTTGCGCTTTAAATGCTGTTGGAGCTCAATTTAAATTTGATATAAAACCTGGACAATTGATAAAAATTGATGATTCTGGCATCCATGTAGAAAGGTACACTAACCATACCCAGTTAGCAATTTGTTCTATGGAATATATTTATTTTTCTCGACCTGATTCTGATATATATGGAGTAAATATTCATGCTGCTCGAAAAAAAATGGGTAAACGGTTAGCAAAAGAGCATCCAGTAAAAGCCGATATAGTAACCGGGGTCCCTAATTCTTCCTTATCTGCAGCTATTGGATATGCTGAAGAGAGTGGATTACCTTATGAAATGGGGCTAATTAAAAATCAATATTCTTCTCGAACGTTTATTGAGCCTACCCAAGAACTTCGTCAACAAGGCGTTGATATGAAATTATCCCCAGTTAAAGGTGTAGTAGCAGGAAAAAAAGTGGTTTTAGTAGACGATTCGATCGTAAGAGGGACTACAAGTAAAAGAATTGTAAAGCTATTAAAACATGCAGGCGCCTCTGAAGTTCACTTACGGATTGCTTCTCCACCTCTTAGGTATCCGTGTTTTTATGGAATCGATATTCAACATATAAGTGAACTTATAGCAGCCCATAAAACGGTTAAACAAATGCGAAAAATTTTTCAAGCCAATTCGTTAGGATTCTTAAGCATAAAAGGCCTAATAAAATCAGTAGGATTAAAAACTTCTGCTCCTAATGGAGGGCTTTGTGTAGCTTATTTTAATGGTCATTATCCTACACCATTATATGATTATGACAAAGCTTATAAACAAGAACAAAAACAATTATTAAAAGAGAGTCTAAAGAGAGTCTAAAAATGGATGCATATAAAAAAGCTGGTGTCGATATTGAAGCAGGGCATAAATTTATTAAAGAAATAAAAAGGGATTCACATAATAAACAATTAGGATCCTTTGCAGGAACGTTTCCGCTTAACTTTTCAAAATACAAAAACCCAATTTTAGTTTCTTCAACTGATGGGGTGGGGACAAAATTATTAATCGCTAATAGGGCAAACATTCATGAAACAATTGGAATAGACTTAGTAGCAATGTGTATTAACGACATTTTGGCTCAAGGCGCCAAGCCATTATTTTTCCTAGATTACTTAGGAATTGGACATCTAAATAATAAAAAGGGAAGAAAAATTTTATCAGGGATTTTAAAAGGGGTTTCACAAGCAAAAAGCAAATTAATTGGTGGAGAAACAGCCGAAATGCCAAGCATGTATCCAGATGGCCATTATGATTTAGCAGGCTTTGCTGTCGGCATTGCTAACAAAAAGCAACTATTAAAAACTAATAATTTGAAAACTGGAGATATTTTAATTGGCTTACCTTCTAACGGATTGCACTCTAACGGTTTTAGTTTAGTTAGAGACATTTTATTTAAAGAAAATAATTACAAATTAAATGATAAATTACCACATAGCAAAATAAGTTTAGCCCAAGAATTACTAAAACCAACTGCTATATATTTTAAAACTGTTTACCCCCTAATTAAACAAGGCCTTATAACTGCCATAGCTCATATTACCGGTGGAGGATTAATAGAAAATATGTCACGCATTTTACCAAAAAATCTATCAGCCATATTTAATATTCAAAAATGGAAAGTTCCTAATATAATGAAGGATCTACAAGTACTGGGACAGCTTTCTTTTAAAGACATGGAGAATACTTTCAATCTAGGATTAGGAATGGTACTAGTAGTTCATAAAAATAAACTTAAAAAAGCTATAAAAATTTTTAAGAAAAATAATAAAAAATTTTTTATTGTGGGAAAAATTATTAAGGGAAAACAAAAAGTAATAATTAGAGGAAACTAATGCTCAAAAATTCTTACCCAAAGAATCTTGCCATCTTCGCTTCAGGGGAAGGAACTAATTTTTCTGCTCTAGTTCATTATTTTAAAAAAACAAATTTGCCTCTTAAGGTTAAATTGTTAATATGTGACCATCAAAAAGCAAATGTATTAAATAGAAGCAAAAAAGAGTTAATTCCTACCTTTGTTATCAATTTTAAAAAATATTCTAATAAAATTATTAGCGAAAAAATTATTTTAAAAAAATTAAAAAAAGAAAAAATTAATTTTATTATTTTAGCTGGATACATGCGTATAATCGGACCTACTATACTTTCTAAATATGAAGGAAAAATAATCAATATTCATCCTGCCTTATTACCTCATTTTCCAGGTAAGACTGGTATTAAAGATGCTTTCAACGCTAAAGCAAAAAATACAGGAGTAACCGTTCATTGGGTTGATAAGGGGATTGACACGGGGGAAATTATTGCCCAAAGAAAGGTCCCTATCTATAAAAATGATAATTTGGAAAAATTAACACAAAGAATTCATCATACAGAACATAAATTATATCCGGAAACGGTTCAATATTTATTTCAAAAAGGAGAAATATAAATGACAAAAAGAGCTCTTATTAGCGTATCAAATAAGGAAAATTTAATAGGTTTTGCTAAAAAATTAATAAAATTAAATTATGAATTAATTTCTACAGGAGGAACTGGCAAAGTCCTTCAAAAAGCAGGAATAAAATTTACAAAAATCAAAGAAATTACTGGGTTCCCAGAAATGTTAGATGGAAGAATTAAAACCCTCCATCCTAATATTTTTGGTGGCATTTTAGCTCAAAAAGATAATCCAAAGCATATAGAGGAAATTAAAAGTAAAAAAATAAAACCAATTGATCTGATTGATGTAAATTTTTATCCTTTTAAACAAACAATAGAAAAACCTAATTCAACTGAAAAAGAAGTCATTAACAAAATTGATATTGGCGGCCCTTCTATGTTACGGGCTGCAGCAAAAAATTTTAAAAGCGTTTTACCTGTAATCGATCCTAAAGATTATGATTTAATAATTGAAGCTTTAAAAAATCATAAAGATGATTATAAATTTAGGAAAAAACTAGCTATAAAAATTTTTAGTTGGACTGCTTCCTATGACGCTTTAATTGCCAAACATTTTTCCTCAGAAGAATTTCCAAGAAAATTAGTTCTACCTTACGAAAAATTACAGGAACTTCGATATGGGGAAAACAGTCACCAAAAAGCTGCTTTCTATCAAAAAGAAAAGAAATCTAACCTCTCAATTATTGGAAAACAACTTCACGGAAAAAAATTATCCTTTAATAATATTAAAGATGCAAATGCTGCTTTAAATATGGTTGCAGAATTTAACGAACCAGCAGTTATCGCTATGAAACATATGAGTCCTTGTGGTGTTGGTATTGCCAAGAATTTAAGCATTGCTTGGAATGAAGCTTATGCTTCCGATTCAATGTCAATTTTTGGGGGCATTATTGCTGTCAATCGAGAAGTTGACACAGATACAGCAAAAAAAATGCATAAAATATTTTTAGAAATTGTCATTGCTCCTTCTTTTAGTAAAGAGGCCCTTACTATTTTAGAAAAAAAGAAAAATATTCGTTTACTAAAGATAGATTTAACTCAAAAAAATAAACCAGATAAATTCGAAACCATTTCTGTTAGCGGAGGTTTATTAATGCAAGAAACCGATCATCAAGTTGATAAAATTAAAGATTTTAAAGTAGTAACTAAAAAGCAACCTACTCAATCTCAATTAAAAGCGCTTCAATTTGGTCAGCATGTAGTTAAATTTGTTAAAAGTAATGCTATTGTAGTTGCAACTGGCCATAAAACTTTAGGTGTTGGTGCTGGTCAACCTAATAGAATTGATTCTGCAAAAATTGCGATAAAAAAAGCTATGCCAAAAGACGGTTACGAAAAAGCTATTTTAGCCTCAGATGCCTTTTTTCCTATGCCCGACTGTGTAGAATACGCAGCTAAACATGATATCAAAGCCATAATTCAACCCGGGGGAAGTATTCGAGATCAAGACTCTATTAATATGGCTAATAAGTTTGGCATATCTATGGTAATGACAGGGACAAGGCATTTTAGGCATTAAAAATATAATATTATTAGTAAATCATTATAAACATTTATAAATTACAATAAAAAGGTGAATTACCCATGTCAAAAGTTCTTGTTATTGGCTCTGGAGGTCGAGAAGATGTTATTGCCACAACATTTTTAAAAAGCCCTCAAGTCGATAAAGTTTATTGTGCCCCTGGAAATCCAGGTATGGTAGCACATAAAATTATATGCGTTAATATTGCAGAATTAAATTTTAAAAAATTACTATCATTTTGTAAAAATAAAAATATAAATCTAATTTTTGTAGGTCCTGAGTTACCCTTAGCTAAGGGAATAGTTGATTATTTCAGCTCTAAAGGGTTTAAAATTTTTGGACCAGATAAAAAATCATCCCGCTTAGAGAGTGATAAAAAATTTGCTAAGGAATTCATGCGAAAAAACAAAATCCCTACTGCTGAATATAAGTCATTCACCAACTATCTTCAGGCAAAAAAATATGCTGATAAAATACCTTCGCCTATGGTAATAAAAGAAAACGGTTTAGCAGGAGGTAAGGGCGTTACTATAACCCGAAATAAAAAGGAAATACCTTCAATAATTAAAAAAAGTTTAAAAAAATCTGGCAAAATACTAATTGAAAATTTCTTAAAAGGAGAAGAATTCTCAATCTTCTTATTTATTAGTCCTGATAACGAAATTCTCTCACCATTTGCTCAAGATCATAAAAAACTTTATAAAGGTGAAAAAGGACCAAATACTGGGGGAATGGGGGCTTATTCTCCAATACCACATATTAATAAAAATATAAAAAAACAGGTAATAAAAAATATTATTAAGCCTACTATTAACGGCTTAAAAAAAGAAAAATACAATTATACGGGTGTTATTTATATTGGATGCATATTAACCCAAAAAGGACCAAAGGTTATTGAATATAACGTCCGTTTAGGAGACCCAGAAACACAAGTTCTCCTACCACAACTTAAAAGTGATTTCTACCAATTGGTTATAAGCCTCATAAATAATCGAAAGCCGAAAATAAAATGGCAAAAAGATAATTTTTACCTAGGAGTTACAGTCTGTGCTCCAGGCTATCCTTCTCATCCTAAACAAAACATATTTATTCCAAATTTACCTCAAAATGTATTTTATGCTGGTATTTTAGAAAAAAATAAAAAAAGATATAGCTCGGGAGGTAGAATTTTTACAATCGTAGATCATAAAAAAGATCTATTAGCTACCCAAAAAAGAGTATATCAAGAGTTAGATAAAATCAATTTAAATAATTTTTATTATCGTAAAGATATTGGTTATAAAGATTTATAACTTGTTTAAACAAATTAAATAAGAACAAATAAAATAAAAAATAGCGTTTATTATCCTTAGTTTTAAAAAAATTCTATAAAATTTTTAGGCTATCTATTTTTTATTTCTATTATTTGTTTTTAATTTATATTCTTTATTAGAAATTTTTATGACTTTTTCATGATAATTTTATTTTGTTTTAAATTTGTTATAATTTTTTTTACTATAAAAAGTGCTTTTTGATTGTCTCCATGAACACAAATGGAATCAACTGCCAAGGGTACTTTTTTCCCAGTGATAGAAATTACAGATTTAGTTTTAATCATATTAACAGCTCTTTTTGCTATAAAATCTGGATCCGTTAAAACGGCTTTTTGTTGAGTCCGAGGAACTAAGCTACCATCTTCTTCATAATTCCTATCAGCAAAAACTTCCTGAACAAATGGAAGTTTTAAATTTTTTGCAGCTTGAATCAAGCAGCTATTAGAAAGGCCGTAAACCCTTATATCTGGATCTACAAATTTGATACCTTTACAAATGGCCATTGCTAGTTTTAAATTTTTACCAGCAGCATTATATAAAGCACCATGGGGTTTAACATGATGCAGGCGATGATTCTTTGTAAAACCCAAAAGAGCTGCAATCTGATAAATTATCATATGAGTAACATCTTCAAGTTGCATAGACATATATCGTCTGCCAAACCCATTTAAATCAGGAAAAGAGGGGTGAGCCCCCACGCCTACACCAGATTTTTCTGCTAATCTAACCGTTTTAAACATTGTGTTAGGGTCTCCAGCATGATAACCACAAGCAATATTAGCCGAACTTATTAAAGGAATCAGAGCACTATCATTTCCTAAAGTATATCTACCAAAACTTTCTCCGAGGTCACTATTTAAATCTATCGTTAACATTTTAGCTCCTTAATTTTATTATTTTTTAATATTTCAAGGTTTCATTAACTATATCTGTAACCAACATATGTCCCGGTGTATGAGTTATAACTAATGAAGGTTTTACATTCATAATGACATTTTGAGGAGTCACACCGCAAGGCCAAAAAACTGGAATTTCTCCATCCTTAATCGTTACTGGATCTCCATAATCTGGTCGAATAAGGCTATTAATACCAATTGATGAAGGATCACCAATTTGAATAGGAGCACCATGTACTTTAGGCATATTAGCTGTAACCTGAACAACTTTTGGAACTTGTTTCTCAGGAATCGGCCGCATACTTACTACCATTTTTCCTTGAAACGGACCTGCTTTTCTTAAAGGTATATTAGTTTTATACATGGGAACATTTACGTGCTCCGTTATATTACGAACTTCTATTCCAGAAGAAATTAGTTCTGATTCAAAAGAAAAACTGCACCCAATAAGAAAACTAATAAAATTTTTCTGCCAGATATTACCTACAGATTGACAAGTTTTCGTTAACTTCCCATACTGATAAATATTATATTTAGGAAAATCATTTGCTAGATCAATATCCTGGGCTAAATAATGCAATTTGCGGCTTCCAATATCAGCTACTTCTAAAATCGGGCAAGGACGAGGATTTCTTTGAGTAAATAATAAGAAATCATAAGCCAAATCGGATGGAATGATAACTAAATTAACTTGAGTAAAACCAGGGCATAAGCCACTTGTTGGTTTAGTAAAAATTCCTTTTCTAATTAAATGCCGCAATTCAACGGGTTTTATATGAGAAAGGTTAGTTTTCATTCTTTTCTCCTGAAAAATTTATTTTTTGATCCAACCAGTTCACATCAGTCTTTTGTTCTTTCATATCAGGTTCTGATAAAATTTGTTCAAGCAAATTAAGATTTGTCTTAATGCCCTTTATAACCGTTTCATCAATAATATTTTCCATTTGATGTAAAACAAACGTTCGTTTACGACCAAAAACAATAATTTTAGCAATTAACCCATCATAATTGGGGGGTACATAATATCCTTGATAAATAGCGGTGTCCACTCTAATCCCAAAACCGCCCGGTAAATGAAGACCAATTATAGTACCAGGGTTCAAAGCATTTATTCTACATTCTAAAGCAAATCCCGATTCAAAAGGCTGATTTTCAGATAATTTTTCTCCAGCCGCTGCTTTAAATTGACTAATAATTAAATTTAAGCTTGTTGTTAATTCAGTAACTGGATGTTCAACTTGAACCCTGGTATTCATTTCCATAAAATAAAAATTTCTATCATTTTCATATAAAAACTCTATAGTTCCTAGCCCCATATAATGAAGTTTTTCTACAGCTACTTTGCAAATTTTAAACATCCGCCTCCGAGTTTTTTCCTTTAAAACAACAGCTGGAGCCTCTTCTATAATCTTTTGATGATTATGTTGAATAGTACAGTCTCTTTCTCCAATAACAGTTACATTTCCAGTTTTATCGGCAATAATTTGTACTTCAATATGCCTAGGATGAGATAAATATTTTTCTAAATACATATGGTCATCATTAAAGGTCGCCTTAGCTTCTTGTTGGGCTAATTGGAACTTTTTTTCAAAATTATTCTTTTTTTTAACTAATCTTAAACCTTTTCCTCCTCCGCCAGCACTTGCTTTAATAACTAGAGGGAAACCAATTTTTAGCGCCTGCTCTTTAGCTTTTTCTAAACTAGTAATAGCTTTTAAGCTCCCTTTAATAATTGGCATTCCAGCCTTTGACATTGTAAGGCGAGCTTGTTCTTTATTCCCCAGAAAGGAAATTATTTTGGCACTAGGCCCAATGAAAATTAAATTATTTTTTTCACATACTCGCGCAAAATTAGCATTTTCTGATAAAAATCCATAACCTGGATGAATAGCTTGAACACCCATTAATTTAGCAGCTTCAATTATTCTCGGAATATTAAGATAACTCTTTAAAGGATCTGCTGGCCCAATACAAATAGCTTGATCAGCTAATTGTGTATGCAAAGCTTTTTTATCAGCTAAAGAATAAACGGCCACAGTTTCTAACCCTAATTGCCGGCACGCTCTAATAATCCTAATAGCTATTTCGCCCCGATTTGCAATTAAAACTTTTTTAAACGCCCACTTATTTATAGGCTTATTTGAGTTGAATAAGCGGTTCATTAAATTCTACTCCTTGACCATCTTTAACCAAAATAGCATTAACTATGCCGGCTTTATCAGCTTTAATTTCTTTCATCATTTTCATAGCTTCAACAATCCCAATAGTGTCTCCTACTGAAACATGATTACCTACCTTTACTAAGGGGGGATCTTTAGGATTTTTAGCGGTGTAAAAAGTACCAACACTTGGCGAATTAATCGTAACTTTTTTTGTAATTTTTTGTTTGTTAGGTTTTTCTCTCGGTAAATTAAGAGATTGCTTTGGGGATATAGTTTGATTTAATTCTTGTTTTAAAATAATTTTCTCTTTATTATTCTTATAAACTATTTGTGATAAACTATTCTTTTTGAGTACGTTAACTAGAAATTTTATTTCCTCATCTTTCATAAAGATCATCACCTTCTAAATAGAGTTTGAATACGTTGTGCAGTCGGACGATTTATACCAATAGGCTCTTTAAATTTCTGTAAACTAATCGTAGTTTTTATTTTTTTTAAAGTATTTATTTTTTGGATAAAAACTCTTTGAGCTTCTTTTAAATTAACTAAACTAAATTTTATTAATTGCTCATTTTGGCTTTGAACTAATCTCGGAATGTCAGACTTTAAAACTGTAGCAATTATCGGATAACCACCTGTAGTTTGTCTATCAGATAATAAAATAATAGGTTGACCACCAGCTGTTATCTGAATGCCTCCTTCAACAGTTGCTTCAGACAACATATTGGCACTCTTTTTAGCCAATGATTTTCCATAAATACGAAAACCCATACGATCGGCTTCATCTGTTATTTTATAAAGTTGCGTTTGGAACTGCTTTTTATCAGTATAACTAAACATGTTCCATTGTGGTCCTGGCAAAATCCTTAGGCTTAAAATTTTATGCTCATTAATAATTTTCTGATTTATCTTTCTATATGCTAGGCAGGGTAAATAATTACAATTTTTATATTTTAATCGATCACCCTTTTTTAAAGGCCTGCCTAAATATCCTCCCAAATTAAGTCTAAGAGTGGTTGAACGACTCCCCATAACTTCCTTTACAAAAAATCCTCCAGAAATAGCCAAATAGCCAAAACGTCCATTTTTAATCGGTCCAATTTTTAAATGATCACCAGTTCTTATTCGAACAGCTTGATTAGTAACTATTAATTTTCCATTTAATTTAGGAAAACATTGTCCACCAGTGATGGCTATAAAAGAAGGAGCTTTAAAGATTATTTCTGGTCCTACTAACGAAAATTCTATTTCAGAAGCATCTGCTTTGTTATTTAACAAAATATTTGCTAACCTACCAGAAAACCAATCTATAAACCCCGAAACTGGAAAACCATCACTTTGAAAAGCTGGCCGTCCTAAATCTTGAATCGTAGCTTGAAAACCTGGATTAATAACAATTAATTTTTCCATCATTCATTCTTTAATTATCCTTACTTTATAACTTTTCTCATGTTCATCTTGTTGGATACTTTTAAATTCATTCTTAGTAATAGCCTGAAATTTTATTTCATCACCAGCATGGTAAAAAGGTTCTGGAGATTTAGGGTTATATAAAGTAAGAGGGGTACGTCCTATTAATCTCCATCCTCCCGGTGAGGATACAGGATAAAAGCCAGTTTGAAAACCAGCAATGCCGACACTCCCAGCAGGAATTTTTAATCTTGGTTTAGAAAGACGTGGCATTGCAATTTTTTTATCAACACTAGCCATGTAAGCAAAATTTGGTAAAAACCCTAAAAAATAAATAGGATATTTTTTCTTACTATGTAATTTAACTACTTCTTTTTTTGTAATTCCAGCATATTTTGCTATTGTTTTTAAATCTGGATTAAAGGGTTCTTCATAACAAACAGGAATTATTAAAACTCTATTTTTAGGTAAAGAAGTTTTTAAATGATTATTAATAATTGGAATTAATTTTGTTTTTAATACTTGAAAATTAGTTTTTAAAAGATTAAAAGTTACTAATAAAGTATGATAAGCTGGAATAATTGCTTGAACACCCGTTAATTTTTCTTGATGAATAATTTTAGCTAGATACTGTAACCGCTGATTTATCATTGGACTAATTTTATTAGGGAATTCAATTGATAAAGCTTGTTCTCCTACATATATAATGTTATAAGTATCCATAAATTGACTTAAGATTTATTTCTAAAATTTGAACTAGTTTATTTTTAATTTAGTTCAATAATAAAAGTTAATAACGTAATTTGTTAATTTTTTTAACAAATTACGTTATTAAAAATTTAAAAACCATCTAAAATTAAGGTAAGTTAATAAATTTTATTATAAAATTATTAAATCCAGATAAAAATTACAAAATATTAATGCCCAATAAGAAAAAAAGTATTATTACCAATATTATTATCCTTATTAATATACTCATATTTATGTATGAAATTAAAAAATTTGGAAATACAATTATTTTTGGAGCAGCTTCCCCTAAACAATTAATGTCTTTAGGAGCAAATTACGGAAATTTATCTTTAACTAAAGAGCCACAAAGACTTTTATATTCTATGTTTCTTCATGTTAATTTGCTTCATATCTTTTCCAATATGTTTACTTTATTTTTATTTGGGCCAGCTTTAGAAACACGAATTGAACCATTAGGGTATCTTTTTTTATATCTCCTAACAGGAATAGCCGGTAATTTTATTAGTTCATTAATGAATCCTACAATTGTTGCTGTGGGAGCATCAGGAGCAATTTTTGGCATTTTAGGAGCTTTATTATTTTTTTCGTTCTTTTCACCTATTAAAACTCATATATCGTTTATTTTGATCTTTTTATTAATTTTCCTTAATATTGGAATTGGTCTTAAAGATCCTTCTATAGATATAAATGCTCATTTGGGAGGTTTATTAACTGGCTTAATAGTAGCCCTGATCATTTTTATTATAGAAAAAATATTTTCTTTTATTACCTTTATATTTAAAAAAATAGTGAAATTTTATTCACATTAACATTATATATTTGATTCCGTTTTATTTCTGTTTTAGAGTATTTATTATATTAAATGCTCATAAAGAAGCTTTCCATAAAAGAAATTTATGACTTTTAACAAGAATATAATTAAATAAATAATTTCTTTAATAGAAATTAAGAAAAAATTTAGTTAATCTAAAATAATTAATTGCCTTTTGGTTAAATATATAAATAATTTTCATAGTCCATTACAAAAATACTTTGGAATTATAAATTATAGAAGTAAGGAAAAATGTTTGCCTTAAAATATTATCCAGAAAAAAAAATAATTTTAGTCTCTCAAAATGGTCGTACTAATTTCAATGATTTCCATAGGGTAAAAGAATTTCTAGAAATTGCTGAAAAATATCATCTTGCCAAAAAAATAAACCCTTACAACTCTATAATGGATAGATCCTTATTTGACAAATGGTTAGAAAATTTTGAATCCATTTCTACATTTACCCAAAGTTACGCTTTTATTCGAGGAGTAAAAGAAAACAACTTCCCAAAAATAAGAAAAGAAAGTAGCTATATAAATAAAATGAAGTTACTTCCTTATCCTTTTCAAAAATTAGGAGCTACTTTTTTAGTAGACACAAAAAAAGCTATTTTAGCAGATGAAATGGGCTTAGGGAAGACCCCTCAGTCTCTATATGCGCTTATTAAATTATTTTATTCTAAGCATATAAGAAAAGCCATGTATATAGGCCCTAATTCTATTAAGTATCAATACTACCAAGAAACAGCTAAGTTTACTAATTTAAGTAAAATCATTATCGATGGAGATAAAAAGAAACGTGAAAAAAGTTATCGAAAATTTATGGAAGATGATACACAGCTCTTGATAGTTAATTATGAATCTGTTAGAAACGATATAAAATTAGTAAGGCAAATTAATGTTCAAGCCATTGTTATGGATGAAGCTCATCGATTAAAAAATGGTAAATCTAAATTATATAAAGCTATTTCTCAGCTCATTCCAGAATATCGTTTTGCTTTAACAGGGACACCTTCACAGAATTCTCCTCAAGAACTTTTTTGGTTAGCACATTGGGTTAATCCGGATATTTTGGGAAAATTAAAAGATTATAGAAAAAGATACATTGTTTATGGATTTAAATTTAACAGAAATATGGAAATTGGTTACCGCCATTTGGATGAACTCCATAAAAGAATTTCTCAAATAATGTTAAGAAGAAAAACGGAAAATGTATTATCTGATTTGCCTAATAAACATGTCCAAACTCTTTCTTGTAAGATGAGTGAAAAACAAGCGCTTTTATACAGAAAAATAGAAGGAGATCAAAAAAAGATTCAAGATGCTATGCCACCTTCATCTTTTGATCCGATCACAGGAGAAGTCGATTTATTTTCCAGTAATAGGAAAGCAACAAAACAAGATAATATACTACAAGGATACCGATATCTTTTAACCGCAACTAGTGATGATCCGAGGCTTGTTTTATCAGGCTCAAAAATGGGGCTGAAATATAAAAAGTGGGCTAAAGTAGCTAACTCTTCAAAATTGAACTTCCTTATAAGGATACTAGAAAAAACTCTAAGAAAAAATAATAAAGTTATTATTTTTAGCCAATTTACAAATATGTTGGACTTAATTCAAGCAATAATTCAAAAACAGGTTAAAGAAAATCCCTATAGGATTGATGGCAGCATTTCTCCTCAACGAAGAAATAAAATTATTAAAACAGCTCAAAGACAAAATGCTAAATCTAATATTCTATTAATGTCTGATGCCGGAAACTTTGGGCTTAATTTACAATCATTTAACGTCATAATTAATTACGATCAAGATTGGAACCCGGCTATAATGGATCAGAGAGCAGGTAGAATTTATCGCATTGGTTCTAATTTTAAAAACGTTTACATTTTAAATCTAGCTACTAAAAATACTATTGATGAATCTATAATCAGAACCCAAAAAAGAAAAAAGGCTATAAACAAAGTTCTCATAGGCTAAATTAGGCACCTTTAGACAATTAATTTTCGATATATTTTATTTTTAAATCAAAATTTCGATTAGAAGCAAAACAGATACTATTTGCTTAAAGAAAATCTTACCTAAAATAAAAATACATTTTTAAACTACTAATATTTATTTAAATTTAATATTTAAAAATATTTTTTATTTACAACAAACAAAAAGGAATAAATTAAAAACTAACAATTCTAGTTATTTTTAAGTTATTAAACATCTTATAAAAATTATCTAATTTTATACAAAATAATTATGGCTAAAACTTTTTTGCATGTATTTCATTTTTAAATAAGTTCTTAATTTAATATTTTGGTAAACATATATTTATTTTCATATTTAAATTTAAACTTATTAAATAAATAAATTACCTATAATTTTTTAATATAAAAAATATATTTTATTATCTACTTTAACCAAACATACTCTTCAATTATTACATTTCCAAAAAACTTATTTTTTTAAAGATGAATTTATTTTCTTGCCTTGCTTAAAATATAAAGATATAAAATTAGTATGAATTCCCCAAAAATAAAACCCTAAAGAAATTACAATAATGATCACAAAATCCATAGGATAAGAAAAGACGTTTCGTCCTTTGAACTGAGAGCTACCCAGATAAGACATAACTGACATAAATAATAAATACACAATTAACCACCAGGAAGCCTTTAGGTCTTTTTTAATGTCAGTCCGATTTTGTTTTATTTCATAGTAGATATAAAAAAGTAAACCTAATAAGATAATTAAAATTACTTCCACCGTTGTCGGCCACATAGCCCAATAAATGGCCAAAGAAGCCAAGACAAATGAGGTAGGAGCCATAAACTTTAAAAATCTCAATTTAACGGGACGAATAAAATTGGGTGCCATTTTTCTTAAAGAAATTGCCGTTACTGGGCCGGTCAGATAGGCTACCAGTGTAGAAGTAGAAATCACTGAAGCTAATACTGACCAGGAACGAAAAACAGTAACCATAATAATACTAATTACAGTATCAGTAACTAAAGCAGCTCGAGGAATGTTATATTTCGGATTAATCTGACCGATAAATTTGGGTATATGATGATTACCCTCCATAGCATATAGAACTCGAGAAGAAGAGGCAGTAAAAGACACTCCGGTACCAAAAGGAGAAATAAAAGCTTCAACATAAAGTAGAATTGCTAACCAATTTAATCCTATTAAACTGGCTAGTTGAGCAAACGGAGAATTAAAGTTAATTCCACTCCAACCACTTTTTTGGACCAAACTTACTGGTACAGAGGCAATATAAGTATTTTGGAGAAGTATATAAACTACCCCACAAATCACTAAAGAAATCACCATGCCCCGGAAAATATTTTTTTTGGGGTTTTTAAGTTCACTAGCCATGTTGATCACAATTTGAAAAGCATCATAAGAAAAAATAATTCCGGCTACAGTAGTGGCAGCAAATACTGGAGCTGAGCCATAAGGCATAAAAGAATGCCAGCTAGATCCATAATTTTGAGAATGAAAACCAGAAGCTAATAAGCAAATAATAGTAAGTAAAGGAACAACCATTTTAAAAACTGAAGTCAAGTTAGTAAAACTAGTCAATACTTTTACTGACCAATAATTGAGAAGCATAAAAACAATAATAAAAACAAACACCACCATTAAACCAGAAGTAGTGACCGTCCCTTGAGATAAAAAACCATGAGTCCATTTTGCCCATGACCAAGGCCAACTACTCATATATTGAACAGCAGCTACAGCTTCAATTGGGATAATAGCAATTAAAGAAATCCAATTAGACCAAGCAGCGATAAAGCCTAACAAAGGCCCATGAGAATATTGAGCATATTTACTCATTCCACCAGCTTCCGGAAACATAGTACCCAATTCAATATAGCTATAAGCGATAGAACCAATAACTATTCCTCCAATGATCCAGGATAAAATGGCAGCTGGACCAGCTACCTTTGCCGCCTGCCAAGAACCGAATAGCCAACCAGAGCCAATTAAAGAGCTTAGAGCTAACATAGTTAAACTAAAAAGACTAATTTTCCTATTATTTTGAGACATACAGGTATTTTACCAATTTTTAACAGCCAACAAAAATATAATAATATTTATGATATAAAGATAAAAATTAGGCTCTATTTTTATTTGTAAGTTAGATTACTTAAATATAGTTATGTGTTACCTAAAGCACTATAAATCCATTGATTTATTTCAGTATTATTTATAGGATAATTTGATCTTTGATTAACTTTTAAAAGGAAATCATGCAGTAAATCTGTGTGATCTTCAACAAAGTAAGTTTTCTTATTTAATAAAATTATTAATTTTTGGGGATAGCGATATTCTAAAATATATTTAGAAAATCCCTTCTCTGCTATTAACAAAATTAAATCAGTCTCATTATATTGAAAACTAGTTTTGTTTTTTTCTTTGCTCCGATTATTTAATGGTTTGGAAACTAATTTGTCAATATTTTGTTTATTATATTTAGCTTTTTTAGGTAAGAGAGAAAATAAAATATCTTTGGTATAATCTTGCAATTGGTATAAATTGCTATAAAGGTTATTAAAAATATAATTGTTCAACGCAAATTCTGGGATAGGAGAATCCCACTGATAATTAATCTGTTTTAAATATGGTAAAATTATTTCTTCGTCGCTCTCTCCATTTAAAATTAATCTAGAACAGGCTAATATACTCCGGTTAAAATAATAAATTGGATCTGAACTATCAAGACTATCCAAAATAGAGGCTATCATTGTAATCATTTGTGGAAGGGTAACTTCAGGATTTTTTAATAGATTTTGATATTCTTCATCAGTTTTAATAAGTATGTTACTTCCCTGCCACTGAACATGAGGTGATGATTGCTTTTGATGAAAAAAACTCATTACTTTTCCTTTTAACTTTTAACTATATATTATGTATTACTTGTTTATAATAATACAAAAAAATTTTTTATTAAAAATATACTAGCCCATATTTTTCCTTAAAATTAGAGAATAATTGACTTTTTTTACAAATAATTAACAGTTTTCAATTTAATATTATATTTGATGGATTTCATTTTTAATATTTTCATCAAAATAATATCTTGAAAAAGTTAAACAAAATAAAACTAATTTTCTAACATTTTTTCAACAAAATTAATTTTTTTGTAATTTTAAAATTTTTTTAATATTTTGTATTATTTTTGTTTTCGTTTTGTATATTTATAGTAAAATTTCCCTCTTAATATAGTAGGTGAAAAGTAAAAAGAAAATACTATGCTCACTAATAAAACCAAATTTCAAAAAAAAATAGGCTATATAAATCAAAAAACCAAAAAAGCTTTTAAAAATATAAACTACTTTTTTACCAAATCTATAAACACTCAATCTCCGATTAATAGCTGGGTAGAAAAAATCCATAAAAGAAACCAACTTAGAGAAAAAAATTACCATCTATCAAATGAAGAATTAAAAAGAATAGTAGCTAATAATAATAAAAAAGAACACCTGGAAGGAAATAAAAAAGCTCTTTTGATTTTTGGACATTTTTTTCCAAATATTAAAAAAGCCTGTAATTATTTTGGGATATCAATTTATACTTATCAAAGAAATCAAAGAAATTTTGAAAGTTACCTCCAAAAAAATTTCCCCTCAAAAGTTAAAAAATTAAAAAATTTAAAATGACATTTTTAAACGTTTAGATGATTTCTAATTAATTTATTTTCCATTTTATTAATTTTGGCTGTTAAGAAAAACCATATTATATAAACATAAATAAAATAATTTATATTCTTTTAATTTTTTAACTCTGACCTTCTTAAAAATTCATCCTTAGAAAAATTTTTTATAATATAACTATATTAAGAATTAATCAATATATATAATTATAATTAAATAACTTACTTATTAATTAAATCCTAATTCAGTTAAGAAGATAGCTTTATATGTCTAATTTAAATTCTAAAATAGAACGACATCGCCTAGTTTTTAAAGGCCGAGTACAAGGTGTCGGATTTCGTTATATAATCCAATCTATTGCAAATAAAAAGAATCTCACTGGGTGGGTAAAGAACCTATCTAATGATGATGTTGAAGTAGAGATCCAGGGCCCTCTTTTTTATATAAAATATGTCAAATCTTATATGAGCCATGAGTCTCCTTGGATTAAAATTATAAAAATAGAGGATAAAGAAATAAACATAAAAAAAAGTGAAAGAAGTTTTTCAGTTTTATATTAGTTTTAAACAAATAGGTAGATAAAAAATTAATGAAAATTCATAGATATAAATAAGCTAATAGTTTTTATTATTAGTTTGAATTTCTATCTTGTAATCTATTTATAAAAATACTAGACTTATACAGGCGTATTCAAAAGAAGGAAAAAACCAAAATTTATTTATAAAACACAAACTTTTTAATTAAAAATAATTTAATTTAATAAAAGGAAATCTATTAATAAATGATCCCTACTGAAGTATTTGATTATGAAGATATTCAATTAGTCCCAAACAAATGTATTATAAACAGCCGATCTGAAGCTGATACTTCAATAAAATTTGGGCCAAAAACTTTTAAAATCCCAGTTGTTCCTGCTAATATGGAAACTGTCATCAATGAATCTCTATCAACCTGGCTAGCCCAAAATGGCTATTTTTATATTATGCATCGTTTTAATCCCAAAATACGATTTAATTTTATAAAAAAAATACATAATAAACATCTTTATGCTTCTATTAGTTTAGGAGTTAAAAAAGAGGAATATCAATTTATTAATAAATTAAAAGATTCTAATAATATACCAGAATATATGACCATAGACATTGCTCATGGACATGCCGATTCAGTAATAAAAATGATTAAATATATAAAAAAAATAATGCCAGATTCATTTTTAATTGCTGGAAATGTAGGAACACCAGAAGCTGTAAGAGAACTTGAAAATGCAGGTGCTGACGCCACTAAAGTAGGTATTGGGCCGGGAAAAGCCTGTATTACCAAACTTAAAACTGGTTTTGGAACCGGAGGCTGGCAATTATCAGCTTTACGACTTTGTGCTAAAGCAGCTAAAAAACCTATAATTGCAGACGGTGGTATCCGTCATAATGGAGATATTACTAAATCAATACGCTTTGGGGCTTCGATGGTTATGTCTGGCTCACTTTTAGCAGGGCATAAACAATCTCCTGGAAAAATAATTCGTATCGGTGATAAAAATTATAAACAATATTGGGGATCTGCATCTGAAAAACAAAAAGGTGCTTATCGAAATGTAGAAGGAAAACAAATGTTAGTCCCTTATAGAGGCGATATACAACACACTTTAAAAGAAATTCAAGAAGATTTACAATCTTCCATTTCTTATGCAGGCGGGGAGAAATTGCTTGATATTCGTCTAGTAAATTATGTTATTGTTAAAAACTCTATTTTAAATGGCGATAATTATTAATTTTTTATTATTAAATATTAATTTAAGTAACTTCAAAAACAATTTAATACCTTCAATCTAATATCCAAAATCTAATATCCAATTTTTTATTTTCAAATTTTTAATAACCAAACTTAATTAACTTTAAGTAGAGAAATAAAGCTAAAATTTCTTTTTTTATAAATAAAAGTTTATTAAAAAACAATTTAAAAATTTAAAAGCTTTTTGATAAAGCTATATTTTGTATAAAAAAACTATAAAACTTATTTCAAAGAAGAAAATGTTTCCACATCTGTTAACAATTATCCAAAAAGAAAACCTTTCAAGGGTGTTTTTTAGAAGCTTAGTAGGAATTGAAATTGAAGAACATAGGATAAATAGTAATGGTGAACTAAGTAGATATCCTTATCCAACCATATTAGGATCTAGAAAATATCATCCTTATTTACAATCAGATTTTGCCGAATCGCAAAATGAGATTATCACAGCTCCAAAAACAAACATTAAAGGGGCCTTAAAACAACTTAACGTGTTGCAAATAGTGCTAGCTCATTCTCTAGAAAATGATGAATATATTTGGCCCTTAAGTATGCCACCTTCTCTAGACAAAAAAACTTTAAATTTTATAAGCAAAAATTTTAAACGTATAGATTATCAAAAATATCGAAATTACCTAATTAAAAAGTATTCAATTCCTATTAAAATTATATGTGGAATACATATAAACTTTAGTTTACCCAAAAACTTTTTAATCCCTATTTTTAGACATTATCAAAATAAATTTAAAGATTTTGATGACTTTAAAAATCAATTATATTTTCATATTGCCCAAAACTTTATATTATATAGATGGATTTTTACTTATTTATTTGGAGCAAGTCCTATTGTTCAAAAGGGTTTTGGCAAACAAACTAATGAAATTAGTTTTCCCATTAGGAGTTTTAGAAACAGCACACATGGTTATACCAATAAAAAAGAAGACCAGCTAGATACTTCTATTTATTCAAATTTAGAAAATTATACAAAAGCAATTTCTTTAGCCGTAAAAAAACATCATCTATATTCTCCAGCTGAATTTTATGGCCCTGTTCGACTAAAGGGGAGCGGCTTACTACAAAATAAAAAAAATAAAGTTGAGTATCTAGAATTTCGAACTTTTGATAACGACCCGTTTTCACTAAACGGAATCAATAAAGATGAATTAACTTTTTTTCAAATTTGTTTATTTTATTTTTTGATAAAACCTATTAAATCTAAAGCTTTAACAAAAAACTTAAAAAAATCGTCTAAGGACAATAATCAAACCGCTTTAGAAAATCCTTATCAACTTTCATTTAAAATAAACAATGGACTAAATTTTTTTAAGGATCTATTAAAGGTAGCAAATTCTTTATCTTTTGGTAAACAAAAATTACAAATTATAAAAAAATATCAAAATTTTATTAAAAAACCAAAACTAACTTTAGCCGCTAAAATAACCAAAAACATTGATAAAAAAGGCAGTTTAAAAACATTTGGACTTAAAATAGCAAAAAAAAGAAAAAAGATATTTTTAAATTCTAAAAATATCTTTCCTTCTTTAAGTTATCTTCCTTTTAATATACAAAAATTAATTTTTTATTCAATTCGTTTTGGAATAAATTATTCTGAAAGTAGAAATAAGGAAAACAAACAAGTTTTAAAACTTGTTTTCAATGGAAAAACTAAAGAAGTTAATATAAATGATTTCCACGAAAAAAATATTTTAAGTTTTCTTTATAAAATTTTCCCAAATTTAAAAATTATAGCGTTTAAAAATCAATGGTAAATTTTAATTTAAATAAGTAATTAAATCCAAAAATTTTCTATAAACTTTTATTTCGGAACCTAATTTTTAATTAGTTTTTGTTTTAAAATATAAATTGGAAATAAAAATAAAGGAGATAGAAATTAATGGCAAAAACCAAAGTAATTGTAGT
>CAKQDH010000005.1 GCA_934229385.1 uncultured Oenococcus sp. | reverse complement strand
TAAAGGTACTTTAATTTCCATAAAAACCTCCTTACTGTTTTTTATTTTAGGTTATTTGGCTGTCTTTTTAAATTATCAATTAAACAAGTTTCAAATTTGGTTTAAATATTAAAATTGTAAAAACTTATTTTAAATAAGGCCAGTTAATTCACTTAAAATAAATTAGTAAAGTTAATCGATTTTCTATTAAATTTACTTAAAAAAATAGTAAGTAATATTTTAAAGTAAAAACCTTAAAATATATTACAATTTTTTACTTTATAAATATTAAACAAACTATTTTTTTAAAATGTTAATTTTTTACAAGGGCTTTATCAAAAGCTTCTTTAACGGCTTCTTTTAAACCATTAGAAGTATTAGTAGCTCCACTTATAGCATCTACAATATAAGTTTGCTTTTTAACGATTTCATCTTCCAATCGTGAAAAAGCTTCTCCACCGATACCTGTATCTTCATTTTGTCTTAATACATTTATAGAATTTACTTTACCATTTTTTACCTTTACATTAACCTCAATTTCTCCGTTATGTCCTAATCCTCTTCCTTTATATTCACCATCTTTTAACTTACTCATTTTAATCCTCCTTTAAAACTAGAATTAATAAATTTTCCATCTTTATTATATTATTTTATGAAAGGGGTAACAAATTAATAAAAAATATAATGCAAAAAGTTATTATAAATCAGCAAAATTTGTAAATTCTTTATGGATAAATGTTTTTTAAATTTATTAAAGAAAAATTCTTTATTTAATTACAATTACCAATTTCGGAGATTCTTTCTCAATTTTAATAGCAAATTTTATTTAACTAAAATTACCTTCTAAAATGATAAAAATTAAAGCAAACAATATACCTGCTATTAATCCACTTATATGAGCTGTCATATCAATTGAAGAATCCGAAAATCCCGCGTATAAGTTCCAACCTACTGTAAGTACCATATAACCAAAATCCACTAGTGTTTTATGTGGTGTAAATAAGGCACAAATAATTAAGCTACCAACTACACCAAATATAGCCCCTGAGGCCCCTACTGAAACAGTTTTCGGGTGAATAAAGCTAGAAACAATATTACCTATCAAACCAGTTATAAAATATATAACTAAATAGCGAATACTTCCAAACCGGATTTCTAAAGCCCGTCCAAAAATAAATAAGGTAATCATATTACTGGCAATATGATTTAAGCTAGCATGCATAAACATGCTTGTAAACAAACGATATTTTTGAGTAGTTAAATCTATAATTCCACAGCCGGCTCCACACTTAACAAGACTAGAGGGACTTTCTTTTCCATTCACCATAGGATTAAAACCTACTTTTTTAATTTCATAAACAAAATAAACAAAATTAACAAAAATTAAAAACAAAGTAACTTTTATTTGAAAAATTTGCTCTACATTAATCATGGTCTAACTTATCTTATAAAATAAACTAAATTTGGTATTTTTAAAAATTCGAAGATTATAAAATTTAGCCTTAATAATTTTTTATATATAAATATATAAAAAAGCCCTGATTATTAATTAACCAGAGCTTTTAATATACAGTACAAATGTAAGTTTATAGTAAGTCTCCCAATCAGAAACCTACCACAACGTTATTATATCATAACGTAATTAAAACGAATTATTTTTTAATAAATTAACTTTTAAATATGTTTAATATTAAAAAAACAAAAACCTTAAAAAATAATATCCCCTCAAAATTATTAATAAAATTAATTTTCTAAACCAACTACAACAGATTAAAACCTGCAGTTTGTGAATCCTAATATCAGACAAATTTATTAGATAGCCACAATTTGCTTAGATAATCTGGCTTCTAGATATATTTCTATATCCTCGAAGTAACAGGAACCACCAAAGCTGAATACTTCTAAGATATTAAAGGACTAATTGATTTTAGTTGTATCCGTTCTATGAATAAATTTATGGGATTTTTTTATCTAATTTTTTCATTAGAATCATATTTTTAAGAAATATCTCTTATCACTTTTTTAATTAGGACACATTTTAGAAATATTCTTTATATCTTTTGGAGTAGTTCTACAGCATCCCCCAATAATGTTAGCACCCCTCCTTTTCCATTTTTTCGAAAGTTCAGCTAAATCTAAATCCTGTGTACTTTCTTTCCAATCTTTAGTAACGGGATCATAAATATCTCCATTATTAGGATAAACAATTATAGGCCTAGATGTATCCGGTTTTATTAATTCAACTAAACCTTCTATATTTTTTATTGCTGTACAATTTACTCCAAGGGCTATTATTTGAGGAACATTAGAAAAATACTGAACTGCTTTTATTATTGAAGTTCCGTCACACAATTTTGATTTTCCATCAACACTAAAAGATATATAAGCAGGCAGTTGGGGAAATTTATTAATAAGTAAGCTAACCAAAGCTTTTACTTCTTCAAATTTGGGTTGCGTTTCAAAAGCAAATAAATCAACTCCAGCATTAGCA
Organism: uncultured Oenococcus sp.; assembly: GCA_934229385.1. Lineage (GTDB taxonomy): Bacteria > Bacillota > Bacilli > Lactobacillales > Lactobacillaceae > Oenococcus. The sequence goes on along the minus strand of CAKQDH010000005.1, from coordinate 77,078 downwards.
AGAATTTTCATTCTCGAATAATGAAAATCTTGATATTCTTTTTGAGTTAAATGATAATTACCACTATATTCATCACCATTTGCAAGATAGGCACCATAAGGTCCAATGCTTCCAGCAATTAATAAGGGCTTTTTAGTATATGCCTCTCTGTAAAATTGAGCACGGGCAATTTTAGCCAAATAAACAGATCTCCTAATCAAATCCTGGCTTTGCTTTCTAGTTAAGCCCTCCCTTTCAAAGGCTTTCAAATTAGCCTGATAACTATCTGTAATTATTATATTAGCCCCAGCACTTAAGTAACTTTTATGGACATTGATTACGGCTTTTGGATTCTTAACTAAAGCCATTGCAGACCATAAGTTATTGTCAGTCTGAACACCATATTTTTCTAATTCAGTTCCCATGGCACCATCTAATACGAGATGCTTTTGAAATAATTTCTTAATAATTTTTTTATTTAAAATAATCTCTTCTCCAGGCAATTAAAATTTTAACTTTATATTCAATAATTAATTTAAAAATTTAAAATATAAAAAAACATAAAGTTAATAATCCTGTAAGCCTATTTTTTTAAATTTTTTTATTTAGTTTTTAATCTTATAATTATTTTTATAAAATGTTCCCCTAAATTAGCTATATTCTGTATTAAATATAAGAAATCTTTATTATCATATTTTTTAACATTATCCGACGATTTAATAATTTCATTTATATCATTAACCATAGGATCCCGACGCTTATTAAACGTTTTTAATGTCCGGTTAAAAGATAAAAGTACTATAACTAAAAAAATTACTAAAATTACAAACACTATAGAAGCAATTAAACCAATAATTGAACCTACCATTTATTATTCTTCCTTTATAAATTTTTATTTTTTTACATTTTTTAAAAAAACTATATAAATAAATTTACTATTTATTTTATCTTTTCATTAAAAATTAAAAAATTTTACTTATTTTCATTACTAATGACAATTTTGCCTTTCATTTTATGGCTTCGTAATAAATCATAAGCGGTTTTAAGATTTTGTGCTTTAATTGGTCCATTTAAACATTTTGTTAAAGTAGATTTTATTTGGTGATTCTCTAATAACTTAGCCAAAGAAGATAACTCACTTCCCTGAGACTCAAAATTATAGCCCTGATCAAACTTAGTAAACATTAATTCCCAATCAAAAGAGGCTGATTTAGATTGCAATTTTTGTAATGGAAGAGGCTTTTCAGTTTCAACAATATTAGCAATATGCCCAAAGGGGCTTATCAAATCCGCAGCTTCATCAAAATATTTAGCCGTATCATATAAATTAATAACTGAATTTACATTTCGGTAGCCGTTTTTATAAACTTGCTTAACTAGACTTTGATGATAATCTAATTCTATATCACACCCTAATTTTTTTAACCATTCAAAATTTTGAGGACTACTAGTAGCAAAAACTTTTAAACCAAGCCATTTAGCCAGTTGAATTGTAATAGAACCAACTCCGCCAGCCCCATTAATAATTAAAACCGTGCCTTGATTTACATTTTTATGAAAAGACAAATTTAATTTATCAATCAAAATCTCGTAAGCTGTCAACCAGGTTAAAGGTAAAGCAACAGCTTTAACAGGTTCTATCTTTTTTGGCGCTTTAGAAGTAATTCGTTCGTCTACCAATTGGTAATCAGCATTAGAACCATTTCGAGTTGTTGTTCCTGCATAAAAAACCATATCTCCAACGTTATATTTAGTGGCTTTATAGCCATTTTTAACTACTTCTCCTATTGCATCATAACCTAATATTTTAGGAGATTTATTTTTATTTTGTTCAGCTTGCTTAAAATCTACTGGATTAACTGAAACTGCTTTTATAGCTATTAAGACATCATGTCCAGACGGTTCTGAAATTGGAACCTTTTTATCTATTAGTTCGCCTTTTTCATTAACTAAAACTGCATTCATTAAAAATCCTCCTTTTTAAAAACCAAACTTAAGTTTATATAATTTCAAAGACAATTAAATTATCTAATTTTTAAGACTCAAAATAAATGCATTTAAGACATATAACAATAAATAATTCAAAATAATTAAATAAAAAAGTTTATCAATAAATTAGCAAAGATAAAATTCTAGTATCTTGCAACTACCAATATTAAAGGTGCAATGCCAAAATTCACTTAAACGGATTTTTCCCTCTAGATAAACATCTATGAAACTAAATTAACAATGATCATTAAAACTTTTAACTTCTCTAGGATGGCAAAAACAAAACAAATTTTTAATTAAAGATTCGTTTTTCTATAAACGCTTTTTTATCTAAACTACTCTTTTATACTTTATTAAGATTCATACCTACAACCAAATAAAAAACCATTATAATAATTTAGTGTACTTTTTATAATTCTATAAATTAAGTTTGTTCAAACTATTTACATTAAATAAAAATTATTTTTTATAATTTTTTAAATTAAAAAATAAATTATTTTTAATTTAATAATTTAATCTTTTAAAAGGCTTTGTTTATTTTTTTACCTAAAAAATTATATAAAAAGTATCCTGTATAAAAAATAATAATAAATAAAGTTAGTACGGTGCCAATTTCCCTATAAAAATAATTAATAAAGCAGTTAAAAAAATCTCATAATATCCTTTAAATTGCTTATATATTATTTAGTATGGCATTAGTTTAGTAAGGAAAAAAATCTAATGTTAAAAAAAGTAACGAACCATCAAGTTAAACGCGGTTTAAAAACACGACATTTATCAATGATCGCTTTAGGAGGAAGTATTGGTACAGGGCTTTTTGTAGCAAGTGGTGAATCTATTTCAACTGCTGGCCCAGGTGGAGGATTAATCGCCTATATTGCTATCGGCATTATGGTTTACTTCTTAATGACTAGTTTAGGAGAAATGGCTACAAATTATCCTATTTCAGGTTCATTTGCTGTTTATTCAGCTAAATACGTTGATCCAGCTTTTGGTTTTGCTATGGGTTGGAATTATTGGCTAAACTGGGTTATCGCAGCAGCTGTCGACATAAGCACTGCAGCTTTGGTAATGAAATTTTGGCTTCCTAATATACCTGGATGGATTTGGAGCGCTATCGTATTAATTATAATTTTTCTTATAAATGCTTTAACTGTCAAAGCTTTTGGCGAAACTGAATCATGGATGGCATTAATCAAGGTGATTACAATTATTATATTTATAATAGTTGGTCTTTTAACTATTTTTGGAATTATGAACGGACATACCGTTGGTTTATCTAATTTTCATTACAAACAAGCTCCTTTTGTGGGAGGAATACCAGCTATTTTAAGCGTTTTTATGGTAGCTGGATTCTCTTTTCAAGGTACTGAATTAGTTGGAATTACAGCTGGAGAATCAGCTACACCAAAAAAAAGCGTTCCAAAAGCTATTAGCCAAGTCTTTTGGCGTATTTTATTATTTTATATTATGTCAATTTTTGTAATTGCTTGTTTGATCCCTTATACAAGTAAAAACTTATTAGGATCAAGTGCTAGCGACATTACAATAAGTCCTTTTACTTTAGTTTTTAAACGAACTGGTTTAGCAGCAGCAGCAAGTATAATGAACGCTGTAATCTTAACTTCTGTAATATCAGCAGCTAATTCAGGGATTTATTCTTCAACCAGAATGCTATATTCACTTTCTAGAGAAGGTAATGCGCCAAAATTTTTTGGTATTACAACAAAAAATGGCATCCCCTTATATTCTCTAATTACAACAATACTTCTTAGCGGATTAACTTTTTTAACCAGCATTGAAGGACCCCAAATTTACCAGTGGCTAGTTTCTGCGACTGGACTAACAGGATTTATTGCTTGGTTAGGGATAGCTATATCACATTTTCGTTTTCGCCGTGGATTACTTAAACAAGGGCATTCTATAAAAGAATTAAAATATCATGCTAAGTGGTTCCCTTTTGGACCAATTTTAGCTTTTTGTTTATGTTTATTAATTATTATCGGTCAAGATCCAAAGGCCTTTACTACCTTAAATTGGAAAGAAATAATAATTACTTATCTTAGTATTCCTATTTTTTTAATTTTATATATAGGATATAAATACAAATATCATACAAAATTAGTTCCCTTAAAAAAAATAGATCTTTCTCTTAATCCAAATAAAAAATTAAAAAAGAAAAACATAAATACTCATTGGCAAAACAAGAAACAAAAAAATAATATTTAAAAAACTACATTCTTAAGGGAGCATGAACATCTAATAATTTCAATCCCTTTTGTAAGATTTTGCCTACAGCTTTTACTAATGCCAAGCGTGAACTTTCAGCTTCATTTTCCACTAAAACTTTAGTATGGCCATAAAAAGTATTAAATTCTCTAGACAATCTTAATAAATACTTAGCAATGACACCAGGTTCTCTTGATTGCCACGCTTCAACAACAACCTGAGGATATTGAGATAATTTAGTCACTATTGACCATGCTTCTGGGTCATATAGTTTATAACTCTGATTTTTATTCAGTTTAATATGAGATTTCCTAAGGATGCTATTAGCCCTAACATGGGTATATTGTACATAAGGGCCTGTATTACCCTCAAATTGAACAATTTTTTCTAAATCAAAATTTATTGGTAATTCTCTCTGATTTTGTAAATCATTAAAAATAACAGCCCCAGTTCCGACCTCTCTAGCTACTTTATCAGAATTTTTAAGATGAGGGTTCTTTTTTTTAATTTGCTCCTTAGCTAACTCATCCGCCTTGTTTAAAACGCTTACCAACTGGACTACATTGCCTTTTCTGGTTGACATTTTTTTCCCATTTACAGTTATTAGTCCAAAACCAATGTGTTCAATTCTATCTGACCAATTTTTTCCTGCCAATTTTAAAATAGCTCTAATTTGTCTAAAATGATCTTTTTGTTCATTTCCGACAACATATAAAGCAGAAACAAAATGCAATTTTTCATACCGATATATAGCAGCAGCTAAATCTCTTGTAATATACTGTGTGGCACCGTCCGACCTTACAATCATAGCTAATGGAATATGCTTATTTGGAAGTAGTTTTTCTAAATTAACAATTTCAGCTCCTTGAGATTTAATCAATAACTTTTTATCCTTTAGTAATTTAATAACGTCTGACATTCTATCATTATAAAAAGCTTCACCATTCATAGAATTAAAAGTTACCCCTAAGCGGCTATAAACCTTTTGAAATTCAGATAAAGAAATATCTTTAAACCAAGACCAAAGTTTTCTAGCTTCCGAGTCGCCAATTTCTAATTTTTTAAACCATTTTCTACCCTTTTCTTTTAAAGATGAATTATTTTCAGCTTTTTTATTAATTTTTACATATAAACTTACTAATTCGTTAATGGGATCTTTTTTTATCTTTTGCTCATTACCCCACAGTTTATAAGCGGCAATCATTAAACCAAATTGAGTACCCCAGTCTCCAAGAAAATTAATTTTATAAGGAACATAACCATTGGCTCTAGCAATTCTAGATAAGGCTTCACCAATAACGGTGGATCGTAAATGGCCCATACTCATCGGTTTGGCAATATTAGGAGAAGACATATCAATAGCTATTTTTCCCTGTTTACCAGACTTATTTTCTCCAAACGTAGGATCCTCTAAAACTTTATGTAATAACTGGTTTAAAAATTTATTTCTTGGCACAAAAAAATTTACATAAGGGCCTGCAGTTAAAATCTTACTAAAAGGACCAAAATTTATATTACTAATAATATTAGAAGCAATTTCTTTAGGATTTTGTCTGAGTTTTCTAGCCAAAATAAAAGTAGGGAAAGAAAAGTCACCATTTTTGATATCTTTAGGTTGTTCAATTAATTTTAAAATTTCTCTCTTATTTAAATATTTCCCATTAAGAGAAGAATAAATTTTATCCGCAATTATTCTTTTAAATTCCATAATTTATCTTTTTAAGCTTTTTATTTTTCATAGTAATTTTGGTTAAAAACCAAAATAAATAAAATTTTTAAAATCCTTCATCATTATCAATCTAAAAATATAAAAAAACAAATAAAAAAATAATCAATAATTAATTAAGTAATTTTTATTTAAAAATAACAAAAAAATTTAAGACCAATTTATATATTTAATATTGACAAAAAACTAACTAAAACTATATTGCGGGAGATGGATTCGAACCACCGACCTTCAGGTTATGGGCCTGACGAGCTACCAGACTGCTCTATCCCGCGAAAATTATAAATAAGATTCTTTCGTAAAATTTATATTCTACATCTCTTATTCTAAATGTTTTTTCTTTTATGTTAATTTATAATAAATTAATTTTTATTAAGAAAAGAATTTTTAGAAAATAAATTAACTTTAAACTTAATACTATAAATAAACTTCAATGATTAAATTCCTTTTGGCTAAAAAATCCTAATTTCAAATATACCAAACCTTAGTAACTTAATAATATTAATAAAAAACATTTATGACAAAAATTAAAATTATTATTTAAGTAAAATAAAAAACATCTATCCTCAAAACTAGATGTTTTATATATAAATAACATTAACTTATTTACTTAAGTTACTCAGTTTTTTAAAATCTTCATCTTCTAACTCAATTGAAGCAGCAGATAAATTATTTTTTAAATGATCGATAGAAGAAGTTCCCGGAATAGGCAGCATGTTTTTAGAGCGCTTAAGCAGCCAAGCTAAAGCAATTTGGGCATTACTAGCTTGGTATTTCTTCGCAAAACTACTTAACGGACTATCTGATCGAAGCAATTTACCACTTCCCAATGGAAAATAAGGTATAAAGGCCATCCCATGAGATTCTGTATAGTTAACTACATCATCATCAACATGATGAGCAATATTGTAATAATTTTCTACAGCATCAATCTTAGCGTATTTTTCCGCTTCTTTAATTTGTTTTACTGTAACTTGACTAAGCCCAATATGCTTTGCTTTACCTTCATCTTGAAATTTTTTAATCTCGCCTACTTGTTCTTTTATCGTAAAATTGGGGTCAATACGATGCAAAAATAAAAGATCAACATGGTCCTTTCCCAAAGTCATAAGAGAGGTTTCTTCTTCTTGTCTTAAATATTTAGGGTCTCCTAAAGGCTGCCAAATATCTGGTCCCCTTCTTACTTGACCAACTTTATCCGATATAAAAGGCTGTTTTTCCTTAGGTATATTTTTTAAAGCTTCAGCCAAATATCTATCTGCAAACCATGGACCATAGGTATCAGCGGTATCAATTAAATTAACACCCAAAGAAACTGCTTTTTCTATAACTTCTTCAGCTTGTTTAGGATTGTTATAAGGGCCCCAAGTTCCCTTGCCAGTTAATTGCATTGTTCCATATCCCAGTCGATTTACAATAAAATTACTGTCAAAAGAATAAGTTCCTGCTTTTGCATTTAAGCTAGTTGTCATTTTATTTTCCTCTTCTAAAAATATAAGAATTTATAATTCTATATAATATAATCAGAATTTATTTTAAAAAATAACTACTTATCTTTTAAGTTTTTCTAATTAAAAATCAAAAATAGACCAAAAAAACCCTTAATTAAGATTATTTGTTTTACTTTTTGACAGTTACTTTAATTTTGTTTTTATCTTTATCTAATTTATGATTTGTAGCTTTGGAAAGAACGGTAAATAATTTATTTGTAAATTCATCCTGATTAAAATTGGAATTAAATACCCAAGTTTTTGATTTATCTTTATTAAACATAATATAACCCAATTTAGAAATACCTTTTACTTTATGCAAGTTAACTCTTTGGTTTTCAGGTAAATCAAATTCAATTATATAATTATGAGATGCAGATCCAGCATTTAGTTCTCTATCTTCATCTCCCTTTCGTATTGATCTATTTTTAATCATAAAATGCCTCCTTTAATTCTCTATTATAAAAAAAATACAAATTATATCCAAATTCTTAAGATATGAGTCTTTTTATAATATTCTTTACTTATTTCACTTAGTATTTTTGTCCTAGTTAAAACCCTTATCTAAATATGTTAGGTAGAAGTTTTGATCTATCTTTTAAAAGATTTTATAAATTATTATTTTACACTACAATTTTCAAAAAATTAATTTTGAGGATAAAGCATTTCATTATAAATTAATTATCTATAATTCTTATCATATTTTTTCTCACTTAAAAAATAAATAAAAACTAAAAACATTTCAATAACAAGCAAAATAAAAGAAAATTGCATATTTGTATGATCAGACAAAAGCCCTTGTAAGGTCGGTAAAATCGCCCCACCAACAATTGCCATAACTAAAAAAGCGCTAGCAGTTTCTGTATGACGTTTATCCTTAACCGTTTCCAAACTACGAGCAAAAATAGTTGGATAACAAGGCCCCATAAATAAACTAGCCAAGATCGCAGCATAAATTGCTGAAATATTGGGGATAAAGGTAGCATAAAGTATATCTAAAGTGCATAAAAGCGTAAAGGTTATAAGAACCTTGGTTTCCGAAAAACGAGATAATAAATAACTACCTAAGAAACGACTAACAATAAAAAAGCCATAACTATACAACATGAAATTTGCAACATATCGCTCATTAAAGCTAGGAAACATGTCCAATGCTAACCGCATCGTAAAAGACCAAATACCTGTTTGGACACCCATATATAAGAATTGAGCTACTACTCCATGCCAATATCTATGATTATGAAATAAATACTTAAAAGTTTCCGTTAATTTAATCTGGGCCTTATTTTTATCAGTTTTAGCCTTGCCAGAAGGAAATTTAGTAAAAGCAAACAAAATAATCAAAATAAGTAAAGCAATTAACAAATATTTATATGGAGAAAGGGTCCGGGCTAATTGATGTGTACCATAAATCTGAGCCGCCTGATTACTCATATGAGCCATCTTTGTTTTTAAATTAGTATTAGTAAAAACAAAATATTTCCCCAATAATATTCCTACCAAAAGACCAACTGCATTAATAGATTGGCTAATATTTAATCGAACTGTAGCAGTTTTTTTTGTACCTAATAAAGTACTATAAGTATTAGAAGATGTTTCTAAGAAACTTAAGCCAACCGCTATTACAAAAATAGCAAAAAGGAAAACTTGATAGGTGACTAATCTCGAAGCTGGAAAAAACAAAAAGCAACCTAAAGCATAAGCAGATAGACCAGCAATAATGCCTAATTTATAACTATTTTTCTTTATAAAAATGGAAGCTGGAATAGCAATCAAAAAGTATCCTCCATAATAAGCAGTTTGTACAAAGGCTGTTGCAAAATCACTTAAATTAAAAACAGCTTTAAATTGTGTAATTAAAACATCGTTTAAGCTTTGTGCAATAGCCCATAAACCAAATAAAATTGAAACTAAAATAAATTGCCATACCGGGGTTTTATTTAGATAACCATCAGGTTGTTCAATCCAGGATCCCTTTTTTAACATTTTTAAATTAACCTATTCATTTTTAATATGTCCAAATCAAAATACTAACTTAAATATTATATATCCCTTAACATTACAAAAAATAAAAAAATATATAATTAATTTTTAAAACTCTTATTTACTTTTTATCTCTTATTGAAATACTAAAATACTATTAGATATTTAACCTAATAAGTTTATCATAACTTCAATAACCGTTAATAAAATTTTATTAAAAATGCGATATTTTTAATAAATAAAAAAAACATCTCAATTAAAGTGCTTAAAAAAGATGTAATTATCTATAAATATTTAACACAAATTTTACTGAATATCCCTAAAATTAATTAATATCAAAAAAACAAATGAAATTATTAGTAATTCCTTAATTCAATTACTAACCCTTTCTTTTCTTATTTCTATTAATCAATAGGATACTTTTTTATGAATTTTTTTTAACATATTTTTTAGCTAGGCCCCAATAAAATAAAAATACAATAAGCAGCCCTAAACTAATTATTAATAATATATATTTGAAAATTTTTTTCCATTCCATAAGTTTCACCCTTAAATTAAATTGTATATAAAATTCTAATATAAAAACATTATGTTCTCATTTTATTCTTATCAAACACGCTTTAACAAATCTCGATACTCTGGAAATTGTTTCAAATTAATATTAGTTAATTCTCGAATATTATTACCTCTAAAATTTCTAAAAGTTGAAAATCTTTGTTTATTAAAAAACTGAATATACCTATTCATAGCAATTTTAGGTAATTCATAACCCCATTCCCCTTTTTTATTAAAAATATTTGCTACCAATTTAGTAATAGCTTTTGTTACAGCATTAGCTGTAACATTTACAGTTTGTGAAACGCCAGATTTATCGTTTTTTTTATTTTTAAGACAAAAAATTAAATTTAAATGAGGCACATTGAATAAACGACGACCAGAACGGTCAGTATGTATTTCTATATTTTTTACAGCCAACCAAAGGTTATCTCTAAAAAAAATTTTATAAACTTTATTATAAAGTTGGTCTGTTAACCAAACATAAAAATTATATTCTGAAATTTTTTTTCTGGCAAAATCTCTTTCGGACTCTTTATAAATAATCCATAAAGGAAGATGAATAGCCTGTTTATTTTTAATTTCTTTTTGATGTTTCTGATATAAATTAGATTCATTTTTATAAATCCTTATTGCATAAGGAACACCATCTTGAACATTTTGCATTCTATTTGTCTGAGAAACTTTGCTTGACATTTTGGAAAGTAAAGGAATTGTGAAAAATTTTTGAAACTGCTCAAATTTTGTTGGATTAAGTGTTTTTTCCACAATTTCATTAGGCCGTATTGATTTCATTGCTTCTTCTTTAGTAGGTTCTTTCCAATTAATTGAAATAGTCATAATCTTCCCTTTTAAAATTTTTCATTAAAAATTTATATTTTTTCTATAACCTTAGTTATAAACAAACTATAAAAATAGCAAGTTTATTTTATATCCTAATGAAATTATTTTTTTTAACCAAATAATTTTCTGTGATTACTGCTTTCTCCCGCTTATTAAAGCATACTTCAATAAAAAACAAAGTAAATAAATCCATTTATGTCCTTATCTTAATTTATTTACATTTTTAAAAAATAGAAAACTAACCATCTTCGAAATTTTAAGATTCTTTTTAAAATTTTGTCAGGTATATAAAAAGGGTTCAAGATAATCTCTTAAACCCTTTAAAAAATAAATTTTTCATCATTAAGATGTTAAGACTGACTGCTTAAGAAAAGTTTGATCTTCAGGATCATTATCCATTCGTTGATTTTTATCTAATTGAGCAATTTCATCCATTTCCTTACCAGTTAGTGAAAAATCGAAAACATCAAAATTTTCTTTAATTCGCTTTTCATGAACTGATTTAGGAATAACAATCTCATCACGCTGTATATGCCAACGAAGGATAACCTGCGCTGGAGTTTTATCATGTGCTTTGGCAATTTGAATAATTGTGGAATCCTGAAGAGCACCATTTTTTGCCCTTCCTAATGGACTCCAAGCTTCGTGGCGAATATTAAGCTTTTTAAGTAAAGCATGTAAATCTTTTTGCTGAAAATAAGGGTGAGTTTCAAGTTGATCAACAACTGGAACTACTTTGGCCTTAGATAATAATTTATCTAAATGTGGTTTTTCAAAATTAGAAACCCCAATTGCTTTTACCAACCCTTGAGAATATAAATCTTCTAAAGCACGCCATTTTTCTAAATAACCTTTACTTGGCCAATGAATTAAATAAAGGTTTAAATAATCCATACCCAATTTTTTAAGGCTATCTTCAAAAGCTTTTTTTGTTCCATCATAAGTCGTAACATTATTCCAAACTTTTGAAGTAACAAATAAGTCTTTACGATCAACAGAAGAATTCTTTAAAGCGTCACCTAAAGGTTTTTCATTACGATAAAGGGTAGCCGTATCAAAATGACGGTAACCAACATCTAAAGCAACTTTAACAGCATTAGTTAAAATTTTATTATCTTTAATTAGAAAAACACCTAACCCTAATTGTGGGATCTTTACTCCATTATTTAATGTTACGTAATTCATGATTAACCCTCCTAATATCAATCATTTTTATAAATTAAAATAAATTTAATTAATTGTCAAAAAATTACTTATAAAAAAATTTTATAGCACCATAAATTTATTATTATCGAAAAATTAAAGACAAGAAAATTAATAAATTGAATACAAATGATTCCTAAAATTCCATTTATTTATCAATTTTAATAAATGTCATATATTAATAAGGCCCTATACCATTTTAATATAAATAGTATATAAAAACTAAGCCTTATTTAAAGCCTTAATTAGTTGTTTTTTATTTGCTCGAATAACATAAGCCGGCGAACCATTTTGAAATCGGAAACCTTCTGGAAGTGGGCCAACATCATAAACATCAAATCCAAAATCATTAATTATTCGGCCAACTTCTTTTTTAGCTTCTTTATCATTTCCAGCAATCGGTAAAGCTCTCCGATTAAGGCTATTCTTTGGTAAAGATGTAGAAAGTAAATCTCCAGCCATAATAGAATTAAAAGCTTTGACAACCTTAGAATTAGGTAAATGGGCCTGTAAAAGTTCACTAGTAGTAGTTTTGCCATTATCTAAACTTTGAATATGTCCATCTCGAGAGGGATAATAATTCATGGTATCAATAACTATTTTATTTTTAAGAGGTTCTACAGGAACTTGAAGATAATTTTTTAGAGGAATGGTAACAACAACTATTTCTCCTTCTTTTGCTGCTTCTTTAGCCCAAGCTGCTTTAGAATGTGAGCCAAGGTCAGAAATTAAATTCCTTAAAGTTTCCGGTGAACGAGAATTACTCATTATAACATTATTACCATGCTTAATTGCCAAACGAGCTAAATTACTACCAATATTACCAGATCCTATGAAACCAATTTTCATAAACATTCCTTCCTTTCTTATTTAGTAAACTAACTAAAAATATGAATAACCCAACTTCATTCTAATAGCATGATAAATTTATTTAATTAAAAATATTAAAATAAACTAAAAAACTTAAAAATATTATAATTATAGCTACATTAAAATTTTAATTTACTAAAAAAATAAATTAAAAATCTAATTTTTTTAGTCCTGGCCTCCCTTTTACAATTAAAGGGTATGTCTTAACATCAGCGTCTAAAACATGATATTTTTTCATTAAAGCCCGTTCAACCTTTTCCCCAATAAAATAGGCAAGTATACATTTTTGTATTATCTTTTAAATAGATACCAATTTGCATTACGATTTGGTCTCCAAGCCACCTTGGTTCAATACTTCTTACACCCTTAACCTCAGGAATTTGTAAAATGGTTTTCTTATATTTTTTTATTAAACGAGGATTAAAACCTTCTGTAAGACGGACACTAGTTGACCTAAAAATAGAAAATGAGGCAAACAAAACAAAAATTCCCACTAAAATGGTAGCAAGGCCATCTAACCATTTAAGGCCTAAGTAGGCTCCTATGATAGCTAAAAAGGTCCCTAAGCTCGTTAAAGAATCACTTAATAAATCTTTACCAGCTGCAAGCAAACCATTATTATTAAACTTTTTACCGCTATAATTATTAAAATAAGCCAACAAAAAGAGAAAAATACAAGAAACTAAACTAATCCCTAAAGACCAGTAAGTAGGAGCAACAGTTTGATTTTGAAAAAATTTTTTTATAGCAGAAATTCCTTCGCCAAAAATTTGGATGCTAACACCAAACATAATAGCTGCCGAAAGAAAAGCTGATATATTTTCATATTGCCAGTGACCTACCGGATGGTTTTTATCAGGAGGCTTACGGGATAATACAAATCCATATATTAAAATAGCCGCACTAATAACGCCCGTTAAATTATTCAGACCATCTGCTATAAGGACTGAAATATGGTTTAAATATCCAATACATAACTCAAAAATCATAACTACAACGTATACAAATAAATTTATGCTTGTGACATTTTGAGATTTTTTTATTAGTGCAAAACGCTTTTTTCGATCTTGTAAAATATTTCGACCAGCATCATATTGATAAATATTTGCCAATGTTTATTAAAATTTTCCTCCTAAATTAATTAACTAAAACTTATTTAAAAAAATTTTTAAAATTATTATTACGGATAAAATTATAAATTGTCTGTGCAATTTTAAGATTACCTAACGAATTAGGATGTAAAGTGTCCAAACTATATAAATTTGCCATTTCAGGTATAAAGAAATTAATCCCTGACAAACAATATAAACTAATATGAGGTATACTGAAAAAATTTGTCATTTGATGAATAGCTTTTTCATAAATATTCTGTTCAAATCCGAAAGAATTTTTTTCAGGAAAAAATTCATTACCAATATGTACATGAGAAATAAAATATATCTGAGTTTTTGGTAATAAAGACATGACTTTATAAAATAATTGATATAAGCTACCAAAAAAAGTTTTTTTATTTTTATCACCTAAATAGCCTAAAGGAACATTAAGCCCAAAATCATTTATTCCTCCATAAATAGTTAATAAATCACAGTCCTTAGGTACTAAATTAATTCTGTCGATCATACATGCAGTATTATCAGAAATTGTAGATCCAGAAACCCCTAAAACTTCCAGTTCTTTTGGCTTTAACCACTCTGAAAGCCATTCATAATATCTTTTTATTTCAGGCAAAAAGTTTTCCTTATCAGTAATACTATCACCCATTGCAACATATTTTTTATACACTAAATTACCAATCCTTCTATTTTTTAGATTAATTAATATATTTTTAATTAAAAAATTTACTTTTATAAAGGATTATGGACCATATTAATATGAAAAATTGAATCTAAAATAAATTTTCTACCAGATACTTGAAAACCAAACTGCTTATATAAATTTTGAATATAAAATTGAGCTTCTATTTTTATTTTAAAACCCGGAAATTTCTTTTTAATAATTTTCATTACTTTATTTAAAAGTTTCCTACCAAGGCCCTCTTCACGATAATATTTAGCTACTACTAAACGCCCAAATGTAACGTAATTTCCAACTTTATAAATTCTGGCATAAGCAATGATTTTCCCATTGGTTTTTCTAAAAATATGAATAGATTTCAAATCATAATAATCAATATCTTGGTAAATACTTTTTTGTTCAACAATAAAAACAGCATTTCTTAATCTTAAAAATCCTAATAATTCTTTAGTTGTTAATTGAGAAAATGTTTTTATTAACCACATGTTTTTATTTAATATTCTACAGAAACCAAAAACAATTAATACCAAAAATTCATAATTAAATCGTTTAATTAAAATTAATTCTATTTTTAAAAATCCTAATAGAAAAATATACAAAATAATAAAAACCCTTATCTTTTAATCTAAAAATTTCTTAATTTAGGAACCTAAGCCCCATGAAATTATATCTAATAACTATAGATAAGAGTTTTTGTTTTCTTCAACAAATAAAATTGACCTTTAATTTTAATTTTTAAATTAATCTAAATAATTTTTTTAATAAAAAATTATCCAAAACAATTCCAAATAAAAGTATTAATCTTTAGAAAAAATTAAAAAAATTGTCTTATGATATCTTTGATCGGAGGCAACTTTGGAATTCTGTGTCGAGTCTTAAGATATTGTTCTCCAAATTTCATATAACCCTTTGCTTCATCATGAACAATTTTTCCAGGAAGAGGCGCAGCATCACCAACATAAGCATTAATTAAAATTGGCCGATCCTTTATTTTATAAGCGTCATCAAGTGCTTTCTGAAATTCTGTATTACTTTTAACTGTAACCCCGATACCACCGGCAGATTTAGCAAATTCAGCCCAGTCTGTATCTTGTAAATTAATTTGATAATTTAGCTGACCAGCAGCCTGCTGTTCATATTCAATAAAAGCTAATTTAGAATTATTTAACACAACGTTAATTATCGGTAACCTATATTTAACCTCTGTAAGGAAATCTTGCATCACCATTGCAAAGGCTCCGTCACCTTCTAAAGCTACAGTCGGCCGATCTGGATAAGCTAATTTTGCTGCAATAGATCCTGGAAGTGCACAGCCCATTGTACCTAAATAAGAAGAGATCACATGCTTTTGAGTAGGTTTAACATTTAAAAATCGAGCACTCCAGGAAGTCGCAGTACCAACATCTACAGAATAAATTAAGTTTTTAGGAGCTGTCTTACTTACATAATTAAATAAAGCTTCAGGGGCAATTGGAGTTTTATTTGCATTTCGTTTACTATCCATCCAATGATTCCATTTATTCATGTCAGCTTGACAAGACTTTAAAAATTGATCATCATCTCGTATACTTGAATTTTTCGGATTGGATAAAGCTTTCATTACATCTTTAACTGAAGCTACGAGACCAACATCAGCTGGATAACGCTTACCAATATCAGCTGGATTAATATTAACTTGAATACTTTTAGCATTTCCAGGTTTTGGTAAATAAGCAGTATAAGGGTAATTGGTTCCTAACATGATAAGAAGGTCGGTACTCTTCATAGCTTTATAAGCAGGTTTAGTACCCAATTTCCCCACATTTCCTAAAGAAGCAGGATGATCATCGCCAATGATGCCTTTTCCTGGTAAAGAAGAAATAAATGGAATATGATTAGTTTCTAAAAAAGAAGTTACTTCTGGACCCGCATTTTTAGCACCTGTTCCTATTAAAGCTAAAGGTTTAGTTGCATTCTTAAGCAAATAAGAAGCTTCATTTAGACTTTTAGAATCTACTTTTGGGGTAGTAATTTTAAATTTATGCGCAGAACTTACATAAGATTTTTTTGCTTTCTGTTCTGGTAAATCATCCGGTATAGTAAGTACAGCTACTCCTTTTTTTTGATAAGCGGTTCGTATGGCTTCATCTGTTACTTCTGCCAGATTATCCGAAGAGGAGATTAGTCTATTGTAAACAGCTACATCTGAAAAAAGTTGTGGTGTGTTAACCTCTTGAAAAAATCCTTCATTTAAAAATTGAGATTCTACTTGGCCAACAAGCGCTAATACTGGTACATGATCCATTTTAGCATCATATAAACCATTCAATAGGTGAATGGCCCCTGGGCCGCCAATTGAAAGACAAACTCCAAGTTTTCCCGTTAATTTAGCTTCTGCAGCAGCAGTCAAGGCCCCTACTTCTTCATGGCGAACCTGAACAAAACCAATTTTATTTTGGCGTTCTCTTAAGGCATCTACTGTAGTATCGATAGAATCACCTGGCAAACCATAAACATGTTTCACATCCCAATTAATTAAAACGTCAACTAGTTGATCAGATGCTCTTCCACTCATAAATAATCTTCCTTTCAAAATAAAAAACTATATATAATTAATTACTTTATATTCTATACAATTAAATTAAAAATCTAAACAAATATTTTATAGCTAGGTCTATTTTCATATAAATTAATTTTTAACTTGCTATATTAAATAATAATCCATTTTTAGATTATAAAAAAACTTTCACTAAAATAACTAAATATTTTAGTAAATTATTATATCGTATTCTAAAATTTTAATGTCCAAACAAATAATGAATATATAATCTAATTAAAAAAATCATATTTAGATATTAAACAAAAACTTATCGACTATTTTTTTATCAAATTTTTTTAATTAACCACTATATTTAAATATCCAATAAACTTATAAAACCAAAATCAACTAAGGAATTAAATTATGCAAAAAAGAAGAATAAACATTTGGAAATGGCTTTTTTTTGTTCTAATAATTAGCGAATTTCTATTAGCTACATTGATTTGGGTTAAAATCACATCCCCACAATCAAAAAGTGATAACAACACAATGATTAACGCTAATTTTTATAAAAAACTTACTAAAATTAATGTATCGTTAAATAAAAGACAATTAGATTATATATTAAACTATTATTTAAACGAAAATACTAAAGGAAAAGATATTAAATATAATCTCTCAGCAGGAAAAACTACTAATTTTAAAATTACTCAAAAAATTTTAAATAAAAAAATTACTCTCACTGCTCTTGCTAATCCAAAAATAAACAAACAAGGGAATCTACAATTAAAATTAAAAACTTTAAAAATCGGTAATCTAAAAATTCCACAAAATTTAGCTATGTATTATATAAAAAATAAATATGAACTTTCTAAAAAAATAGTTCTCAAACCTACACATTCTTTAATTTTAATTAATTTAAACCAATTACTACCAAAAAATAATTTTAATAAAATTAAGACTAAAAACTTAAAAATATCAAAAGGAATTTATCATTTTTCTTTTAATTTTGCTAAAACAAACAAAAAATAAATTTAAATAAACTAATAGTATATTTAAATTTAGAAAAACGAAAAATTTATTGGAAAATCAATGTTTAAGTAAACCCATAGAAAAAATCATATAAAAAAACAATAGATTTAAAAATCTTTTTAATAAACATTTATCTTTTAAAACTATTGTCTTCATTTTAAATTTAAGGACTACTCTTTGAATCTTAATTAAAATTGAATAAAGGAGTAGAAAGATAGCGTTCCCCATTATCGGGAACTATTGTTACAACTTTTTTACCAGCTCCCAAATCTTGAGCAATTCTTAAGGCACCCAAAATATTTGCACCACCAGATATACCTGGTAAAAAGCCTTCTTCTTGGCTTACTTGTTGAGCTGACTTTATAGCTTCAGCACTAGTGATTTCTACAATATCATCATATAAATTAGTATCTAAAACTTTGGGAACAAAGCCAGCACTAATTCCCTGAATTTTATGGCTACCACCATGACCTTCTTTTAAAGTTGGTGATTCAGCGGCTTCTAAAGCATAAACTTTAACCTTAGGGTTAACTTCACGCAAAGCTTTCCCGACTCCTGTTAAGGTTCCGCCAGTTCCAACACCAGCAACAAAGGCGTCTGGAGTTTTACCATTGAAAGCTTCAATAATTTCTTTCCCTGTTGCTTTTTGATGAATTTGAGGATTAGCGGGATTATCAAATTGCATAGGTAAAAACCATCCCTTATCTTTTGATAGCTGTTTAGCTTTAGCAATTGCCCCAGACATTCCTTTATTACCAGGAGTTAAATCCAATTTTGCGCCATATCCTCTAATAAGTTTTCGTCGTTCAACACTCATTGTTTCTGGCATTGTAATTACCAAAGAATAACCTTTAGCGGCAGCAACTAGGGCCAACCCGATTCCTGTATTACCAGAAGTAGGTTCAACAATTGTACCTCCTGGTTTTAAGTCACCTGAATGTTCAGCTGCTTCAATCATTGATAATCCAATCCGATCTTTAACTGAACCGCCTGGGTTAAAAAATTCTAATTTAGCATAAACATCAGCAGCCCCTTTTGGCACCACTCGGTTTAATTTAACTAACGGGGTATTCCCAATTAAATCTACAATTGAATTAGCTGCTTTTACCATTACTTTTATCTCCTTTCCCTTCTCAATTTTAATTTACCATATTACTTAGTAAATTGTGAAATTAGAGCTTATTAACAAAATTTGCCGGCATATTTTAAAGTAATAATAAAATTATTTTTTAGTTTTAGTTTAAAATAAATAAAAATATAATTTATGATTAAATAATAATTAATCAAATATGCTAAAAATAAAATTTTCTAAGTTGCCATTATGAAACAAAAAAATATTTTAACTTTATCAGTAATTACTTTTAACTCCCAATGGGGAGATAAAAAGACTAACCTTAATA
Organism: uncultured Oenococcus sp.; assembly: GCA_934229385.1. Classification (GTDB taxonomy): domain Bacteria; phylum Bacillota; class Bacilli; order Lactobacillales; family Lactobacillaceae; genus Oenococcus. The sequence goes on along the minus strand of CAKQDH010000005.1, from coordinate 57,467 downwards.
ACATTTTAGAATATATAGACAGTTGTGCTAAAAAAGGTAGCCAGTTTATTGTTTTTCCAGAAATGTCTTTAACTGGATATGATGATGAAACCAATAAACTTTTAAAAGAAAAAATGCAATATAAATTAGCAGAAAAAATACCTGGTCCTTCAACCCAAGTAATTGAAAAAAAAGCCATTCAGTATGGTGTTTACGTTGCTATCGGTATGCCAGAAAAAGATCCCTATAAAGATGATATAGTTTATAATTCCTTAGCTATCTTTTCTCCAAAGGGATTAGAAGGATCTTATAGAAAAATGCATTTACCAAATCCAGAACCTAATTGGGCAAAAAGAGGGTCTAAACCCTTTATTTTAAATACTCCGTGGGGACCAATTGGATACTCCATTTGTTATGATAATTACCGTTTTCCTGAACTAAGGAGATATTATACTGCGATGGGGTGCCGCTTAAACGTTAACAGTACAGCTCTTCCAGATCTTCCAGGTAAATCTTACATGGGGAAAACGACTTTAGAAGCAGGAGTTTTTCAAGATGATATTTATATTGCTACGGCTAACTTAGGAGGACTAGATCTATATAATCAGTTTTTAGGTGGTAGTAGCATAATGGGCCCTAGTCATTGGCTAGGAACTAACAAAGAATTTGAGCCTTATTATTATAGTGGAAAAAAATTCACTGATAAAGATGCTAAAGAAGCAAATATTTATACATCGACAATTAATCTTTCTTTAGCACAAAGAAAATTTTATATACCTAACGAAAAAACTGGGATAGTTGATTGGCGTCCTAAAGAATATCTTAAGATGTTAAAAAATTACCTAGATACAAAAAATAACCGTTAAAACCAAAACACAAAATATATTTTTAATAAAATTTTTTATCATATTTCAAGATTATATTTTATTAAATTATTCAATTATTAATAGTAGAAGATATTAATAATAAAAATAAAGGACAATTTAAAAATACTAAACTATCTGATCAATTGGTTTATACCTTATTTGGATTTTTTTATGATTATTCGTAATTTCCTGAATTGGTTTATTTTTTGAAATTACAGCCTTTTTTAAACAAACATTAAAATAATTTAATTTATCATTAACAGTACTACGCAAGCTATCATATCTTCTTTGAAATGCTACTGATCCCCGATGATTATTTAAATCATGGATAATTAAACTAAGAATATAGAATTCTTGTTTAAACTTTTTTTGGTTCAAAAGTTGTCGAATCGATTTTATTTCTTTTTTAATTTTTATACCAAAAAAATTTGTTTTCTTTATTTTAGTGGAAGGCGGTAAAGAAGCTAGCTTTTCAGTATCTAATTTTAATTCTTCAATATCATTATTAAGGTTGTTAACCAATTTATTAAAACGGCTTTTTTCTATTACCAAATAATCAGTATGGTTAATTTTTTTCCCATGAGGAAATAAAAAGCTGAAGAATTTATTATAATCTTTAAAACCCTTATTATATATAGACCTCATATTAGGATATCTATTTTCTTGAGAATCTATAATAAGTTGACTTTTAAATTCTCTTAATTTGGGAAATTCAATTCGATAAAGGTCTTTAAAATAAGCCACTTGATCTAATCTTTTAGTTTTTTCGTCGATAAAACGATTTAACAAATTTAAAATCTTCTGAAAATGGTCCCGATAGCTAACGGTTCTAAAATATATATCTTTAAATCCTTTTATTGTCATTTTTAGGCCCCCTTGTTATAAAGGCTATTAAAAATATTACTCTATAAAAGATTATAATAATTTTGTTTTTTAAAAATATTCTAATTTTTATAAATTAAAATTTATTAGATGATACTTATAATAATTTTTTTCGTTTTTTATAAATATAACAATTCTTTGGAGGTTTTAAATTTTGAAAACAGACAAAAGTTCAATTAGTATAATTGATTTAATTATGATTGGATTCGGATGCCTTTTATATGCATTTTCTATTGTTTTCTTTAACATCAATAATAATCTGGCTGATGGAGGATTGAATGGGATTTCTTTAATTTTAAAAGCTCTTTTTCAAATAAACCCTTCTTATTCCACAATATTTCTAAATATTCCTCTTATATTAATTGGTTTTTATTTCTTAGACAAACAAAGTTTAATTTATACATTTTATGGAATTTTTATGCTTTCTCTTTTTTTATGGGTTTGGCAAAAAATTCCTTTTAATATTAACATCCATCACGACTTATTTTTAGCTTCAATTGCAGCCGGTTTATGTGGAGGGACTGGTAGTGGTTTATTATACCGTTTTGGAGGAACTACTGGAGGAACTGACATCATTGCTAGAATCCTAGGAAGCTTAAAGGGTATCCCTATGGGAAAAACATTATTATGGATTGACGTGGGTGTCTTATTTGCTTCTTTAGTTTACGTTGATGTACGCCATATGGCATATACCCTACTATATGCATATATTTTTTCTAAACTAGTTAATTTTATTATAAATGGATCTTATGCAGCTAAAGTGGTATTAATTATAAGTGATAAATATCAATCAATTGCCCAAGAAATAACTAAACAAATAGGTAGAGACGCAACCGTTATTAGTAGTAAAGGTGCTTATTCCCATAAATTAAGAAATACTTTATATGTAGTAGCAGATAAAAGTGAAATACATGAACTAACCAATATCATTACTAAATTTGATTCTCATGCTTTTGTAACTATTTCAGATGCTAATGAAGTCATTGGAGAAGGATTTTCCTATCAACGCCCAAAACCAAAATTTTTAAAAAAACTAAACCTTTAACTTTAAATTTATTTTAAAAATTATTTTACCCAAAAATAAGCTTTTTATTACAATTTATTATTATTACAAATAAATTATTCCATTTCACAGTTAAAACATTTAATAAATAAATTTCTATAATGCTTATTAAAAATAAAAAATTCGATAAATTTATTTATTTCAGGTTAAACAAAACCTAAGAACTAGGAACAAATAAATTACCTAAAGTAATAGCCATCATAGCTTTAATCGAGTGCTGTCGATTTTCAGCTTCCTCAAATTGCCTGGCATATTTAGAATTAAATACTGCATCAGTAACCTCCATTTCATTAAGACCATATTTTTGTTTAATTGAGATTCCAATTTTTGTATCACAATTATGAAAGCTCGGCAAACAGTGCATAAATATTAATTTACCGTCGCTGGCAATATTTGCCTTTTCCATAATATTCATAGTAACTTGGTATGGCTTTAATAGTTTGATTTTTTCTTTCCAATTATTTTCTCCCATAGAAACCCAAACATCAGTATAAATAATATTAGCTCCCTTTAAACCCTCGTTCAAACTATCTGTAATAATTAAACGAGCTCCAGATTTCCTAGCAAATTTTTTCGCTATGTTTTGTACCAAACTATCAGGAAACAGAGATTTAGCCGTTATTATATGAACATTAACTCCTAAAATAGCGCCTGTAACCAGTAAAGAATTAGCAACGTTATTTCTCCCATCTCCCATATAAACCAACGTTAAACTATCATTAAGGGCACCAAAATTTTCTTTTATGGTCATAAAATCAGCAATCATTTGAGTAGGGTGCCACATTTCAGTTAAACCATTCCAAACAGGAACCCCTGAATTTCTAGCAAGAGTCTCAACTGTTTTTTGTTTAAATCCACGAAATTCAATTCCGTCAAACATTGAACCTAAAACCTTAGCCGTATCTTTTACAGTTTCTTTCTTTCCCAATTGAATATCCTCTTGCCCCAAGTATTCAGCGTGAGCCCCAAGATCGTTACTAGCAGTGACAAAAGCTGAACGAGTACGTGTACTGGGCTTTTCAAATAATAAAGCTATATTTCTTCCCTCTAAATAATGGTGCAAAATATTCATTTTCTTTAAAGTTTTTAAATGAAGAGAAAAATCAATTAAATATTCTAATTGTTTTTTTGTAAAATCTTTCTCAGCAATAATACTTTTACCTTGAAAAGGATTTTGCCTAAAATCATTTGCCATAATTATTTCTTTCATGTTTTTTAATTTTTTAAAAAATTAATTAAACAATAAATAATTTTCAAAAAATAAAAATATTTGTCTAATTTCTTTTAGACAATTGTTTTTTTGCTATTTTTATTTGCTTTTCAATTTGTGAAAAACCTGTTCCTCCAAAAGAAGTCCGACGCTGAACAGCAGAAGTTGGCTTAAGGTCTTCGTAAAGATCCTCTTTAACTTGAGGCTTTATTTCTTGATATTTATCTATAGGAATATCTTGCAAGTTTTTATTTTCTTTAATCTGGTTTTGAATTAATTTCCCTACTATTTTATGCGCTTGACGAAAAGGTATACCCTTACTGGCAAAGTAATCAGCAAGTTCTGTAGCATTCGAAAAATCATTTTCTGTAGCTTGCTTCATATTATTTTTTTTAATAGTAATAGTTTTTAACATATCAGAAAATATAGGAAGACAAGAAGTTAAGGTATCTATAGCATCAAAGACACCTTCTTTATCCTCTTGCATATCCTTGTCATAAGCCAAAGGCAAACCCTTCATAGTCGTGAATAACCCTATTAATTCTCCATAAACTCGACCAGTTTTACCCCGAATTAATTCTGCTAAATCAGGATTCTTTTTTTGTGGCATAATCGAACTCCCGGTAGCATATTTATCTGAAATCTCTAGATAATTAAATTCAAAAGAACTCCAAAGTATAATTTCCTCACAAAAACGAGAAAGATGCATCATTAAAATCGATGATGCGCTTAGAAATTCAAGAAGAAAATCACGATCAGAAACAGCATCTAACGAATTATTATATATCGAAGAAAAGCCAAGTTGTTGAGCCTCATATTTTCTATCTATGGGAAACGTTGTTCCAGCTAAAGCCGCTGAACCTAAAGGAGAAATATCAGTATTTTCCAATACTAATTGGAACCTTTTTTTATCTCTTTTAAACATTTCATAATAAGCTAGCAAATAATGAGCATAAGAAATCGGCTGAGCATGCTGCAAATGAGTATAACCTGGCATAATAGTTTTTACATTTTTACTAGCTTTATTAATGATAGTCTGTTGTAATTTTGTTATTTCAGAAATAATTATATTAAGCTTTTCTTTTAAATAAAGGTGCATATCAACTGCAATTTGATCATTTCGGCTTCTTGCTGTGTGTAGTTTACCAGCCAATGGACCAACTTCTTCAGTTAAAAGCATTTCAATATTCATATGAATATCTTCATACTTCATCGAAAAATGAAGCTTGCCTTGCTTTAATTTAGCTTGAAGTTTTTTTAAACCAGTTTCAATTTTGTTTGCTTCACTAGTTTTCAAAATATGTGTTTTTCTTAACATTTTTACATGGGCTATAGAACCCTTAATATCTTGCTTCGCTAGCCTTTTATCAAAATTAATAGAAGCGCCGAATTTTTCAGCTGCTTTTGTATTTCCTTCTTTAAATCGCCCTCCCCACAACTTATTAGACATCAATATTTACCTTCATCTACTTTTAAATTTTCCTGTTTATTTTTTTTCTTCTTTTCATCTTTTGTTTTTTCATCTATCTTTTGCCATACTTGAGCATGAACTTGAGATGGCAATCCAAAAAGCTTAATAAAACCCAAAGCAGCTTTTTGATCAAAACTATCAGCAGAAGTATAAGTTGCTAAATTAAGATTATATAATGAATTGTCAGATTTCCTTCCAATACATGTTGCGTTACCTTTAAATAACTTTACTTTAACTACTCCATTAACATCCATTTGGCTTATTTTTATAAAAGCTAACAAGGCTTTCATTAAACTAGAAAACCAAAGACCTTTATAAATTGTTTGGCTAAGTTGATGATCAATTAATGGTTTAAAATGAGCTAACTCTTTTGTGGTAGTTAGGTCTTCTAAATCTTTATGCGCCTTTAAAAGCACTGTAGCCGCAGGACATTCGTAAATTTCACGCGATTTAATTCCAATCATCCTATTTTCTACATGATCAATTCTCCCAATACCATGCTTTCCAGCTAATTTATCTAATTTTTGAATTAATTTTTCCAAAGGAAAGGATATGCCATTTATAGCAACTGGAATCCCTTCTTTAAAGGTTAAGTTAACAATATCAGGTTGATTTGGAGTTTTTTCAACAGGAAGAGTTCTTGCAAATGCATCTTCGGGCGCAATGGTCCATGGGTCTTCTAAAATGCCACATTCATTAGACCTACCCCAAAGGTTTTCATCGACTGAATAAGGACTTTTTTTTGTGATTGGGACAGGAATTTTATTCTTTTTTGCATAATCAATTTCTTCTTCTCTAGACCAATGGTTTTGCCTAATTGGATTTTCTATTTTTATATCAGGCAAAAGAGAATGTATACCTACATCAAATCGTACTTGATCATTACCTTTCCCAGTACTTCCATGAGCAATGGCATTAGCTTGGTATTTTTTTGCAACTTCTACAAGCTTTTTATCAATCAATGGTCGAGATAGAGCAGAAAGAAGCGGGTATTCGCCCTCATAAAGAGCATGCCCTTGAAGAGCAGGAAGACAATATTTGATAGCAAATTCATGTTTTGCATTAATAATGACAGATTTTATAGCCCCAACTTCTAAGGCCTTTTTTTCTACCGCCTTTAAATCTTTACCTTCTCCTACATCAAGGCAAACAGCAATAACGTCATATCCTTTATTTTTTAACCACACTATTTCGACGGAAGTATCTAAACCTCCGGAGTAAGCTAATACAACTTTCTCTTTTTTCATAATTTTCCTCTTTTTCCATTGATTTAATAGCTCAAATAGTAAAACCCTTTTTTAAAAAAAACAAGAAAAAAATTCAAAATTACTTTTTAAATCTTTTATTAATAATTATTAATAAAAGATTTATTTTATTAAAATTTATTCTCGTTACATAAACTTATGCATATTTTTATTAAAAAATAAATAAAAAATTGCTTTTTAAAAAAAAGCGTTTATAATTCAAACTAAACAATTTTTTAAACGGATTTTATAATTATATCCGTTTTACTACTAAAAGCTAAAGTAAAGTAAAGTAGCTATACATTTTAGATAAAGCGAGCCAGGCAAGATGAAAGCTGGTATCTAAAAATAGTGAAACGCACTTTACTGGTAATGATCTGAAAACATAGGATCATTCGGGAGAGGCCCCGTTATCAATTTCAAGTTGATTCTTTTCTAGTTTATAGAAAAGAGTAAATGGAGTGGTAACGCGGGAAAACTCGTCTCTTTTTTAAGAGGCGAGTTTTTTTTATTCTATTTAAAAAATATTAAGCATCTTTAAGAAGGAAAATCATGGTAAATGTAACAATTATCGGTGCAAATGGTTATAGCGGGTTGGAATTAATCCAAATTCTCTTAAGGCATCCTAAAATTCAAATTAAAATGTTGGTTTCTCAATCTCATCATGGAAAAACAATTTCACAAATCTATCCCCACCTACAAAAAATAACTAATAAAAAATTAGAAAAATTTGATATTGATAAAATTAGCCAAGTTTCACAAGTTGTCTTTTTTGCTACCCCAGCTGGAATAAGCAAAAAATTATTGCCGTTATGTTTAAAAAAAGGGCTAATTTGCATAGACCTTTCTGGAGATTTCCGCTTAAACCGAGTTTCTCTTTATCAAAAATGGTATGGCAAAAAAAGTGCTTCTTCTAAATTATTAAAAAAAGCTGTTTATGGATTAAGCGAAATAAATTCCTCTCAGATTAAAAAAGCTCGTTTTGTTGCAAACCCTGGTTGTTTTCCTACGGCTACTCTTTTAGCTTTAGCACCTATTATTCAAACCAATATAGCAGATATTTCTTCAATCATCATTGATGGTAAATCTGGTATTTCCGGAGCCGGGCAAAAAACTTCCTTTAACAATTTATTTAGCCAAATCAGCCAAAACACGAAGCCTTATAAAATAGGCTTTCACCAACATACCCCCGAAATTGAACAAGAAATTTATCAAATAACTGGAAAAAAAGCCCCTATTACTTTTACTCCACAAATAGTTCCCATGGTTAGAGGAATCTTAATCACTGCCTACCTTAATTTAAAACTAGATATTTCAACGACAGAAATCTTGAAAATTTATCAAAATTTTTATAAAAAAAATTATTTCATTCGAATTTTTCCAAAAGGAAACTGGCCTCAAACAAAAGACGTTGTTGCTTCCAATTTTTGTGATATTGGCTTGTTTTCTGATCGACGAACTCATCGTCTAACAATAGCCAGTACTATTGATAATCTAGTTAAAGGAGCCGCTGGACAAGCTATTCAGGATTTAAATTTAATGAAAGGATGGAAAGAAGAACTTGGTTTAAAAACTATGCCAATTTTCCCATAAAAATGCAGAATATAGATACTAAAACTCAAAAAAATATTATAGATATCACTAACGGCAGCATTGATAGCCCCCTCGGTTTTAAAGGTGGCGGCCAAAAAATCGGACTAAGCAAAAATAAACCTGATATAGGCTGGATCTATTCCAAAGCACCAGCTATCTCAGCAGGCGTTTATACAACAAACCTTTTCCAAGCTGCGCCTTTAAAGGTTACCAAAGATAGTCTAAAAAACAATTCCCATTTACAAGCGGTAATAGTTAATACCACTTGTGCCAATTCTTGTACAGGCCTTCAAGGAATAAAAAACGCTTATAAAACTAGAAATTTAACAGCAAACCATTTTCGTATACCTAAAGATTATGTTGCAGTGGCTTCTACGGGCCTTATCGGTACTCAATTAAATATGGCAAAAATAAAAAAAGGGATTCAAACAATAAAATTAAAAAAAGCCCCTTATAAATTTGAAAATTCTATATTAACTACTGATAAACATAGTAAACATCTGGCCGTTCAAATGAAAGTCGATGGTAAAAAAATCACCATTGGTGGAAGCTGCAAGGGATCTGGAATGATCCATCCAAATATGGCTACAATGCTAGGCTTTATTACAACTGATGCTTCTATAGAACAAGCATGCTTAAAAAAAGCTTTCAAAGAAATTATTGATGAGAGTTTTAATTGTATCACTGTTGATGGAGATACCAGTACCAATGACATGGTGTTGGTGATGGCCAACGGCTTAGGAAAAAATCACAAACTTAATAAATCTCATCCTCAATGGAAAATTTTTCTCAAGGGTTTAAAAATAGTTTGTCAATTTCTTGCTCAAAATATCGCTAAGGGCGGAGAAGGAGCAACTAAACTTTTAGAAACGCAGGTTTCTGGGGCTCGTAATACTAGTTCAGCCAAAATTATAAGCAAAACTATAATCGGTTCTAATCTAGTTAAAACAGCTTTATTTGGTGAAGATATAAATTGGGGAAGAGTAATTTGTGCTTTAGGTTATAGTGGAGAAAAATTTGATATTAACCATGTAACTATGTCTTTAGGCAATGGACAAAAAATATTTGCTAACGGGATAGCTAAAAACTTTGATACAAAGAAAGCTTCTCAGTATCTAAGAAACAAAAAAATAATTTTAAAAATTGTCCTCAAAGAAGGAAGAGGAAAAGCCATAGCTTGGGGATGTGATTTAACTTACAAATATGTCAAAATTAATTCTTCTTACAGTTCTTAAAAAGGAAAAACAATGAATAAATATTTAATTATTAAATGTGGTGGCAGTATTGTCTCTAAATTAAATGATGATTTTTATCAAATTATTAAAAATATTCCTAAAAAAACTAGCTATAAACCTATTATTGTTCACGGTGGCGGTAAAAAAATTTCAAATATGCTAAAAAAAGAAGGTATAAAGCCTAAATTTAAGCACAATTTAAGAGTTACTAATTACAAAACGTTAACCATCACCGAAATGGTACTTAATGGTTTAATCAATAAAAGAATAGTTACAAAATTAGAAGAAAATGGAGGCCAAGCCTTGGGGCTCAGCGGTATTGATAATCATCTTTTAATGGGTAAATTAATTAACAAAAAAGATTTTGGAATGGTTGGTAAAGTTATTAAGGTAAATACAAAACTAATTAAAAAATTTTGTCAATTAAACCTTATCCCGGTAATTTCACCTATTTCCATAAATAAATCTTACGAACATATAAACGTTAATGCAGACCAAACAGCTTCTTTTATAGCTTCAAGTTTAAACGGAAAACTTTGTTTTATAAGTGACGTCCCAGGAATTTTAGTTCAAAATTCCGGACATAAACATTACCTTCAAGATATTTCTCTTCAACAAGCCCAAAATCTTCTTAAAAATAAACAAATTAATGCAGGGATGTCAATAAAAATAAAATCTGCAATTACAGCTCTTAAAAATCAAGTTCAAGAAATATCTATTATAGACGGAAATTCTCCTCAAAATATGCTTAATTATTTAAACGGCAAAAAAATTGGCACAAAAATTTTTTCAAACTAGAAAGGAAAAAATGAAAAATATAAAAACACAAACAATGACTACACCACTAATGCAAACTTATCAGCATTTTCCAATAAATGCTATTAAGGGCAAAAAAAATTATTTATGGGATGATAAAGGGAAAAAATATTTAGATTTTACTTCTGGAATCGCCGTTTTAGCTTTAGGACATCAACCTAAAACAGTCCTAAATGCAATAGAAAAGCAACTTCATAAACTATGGCATTGTTCAAATCTTTATCATATACCTCAACAAAGGAAGTTAGCTAATCAATTAACAAAACTAACCTGTTTTGATCAAGTGTTTTTTTGCAACAGTGGAGCAGAAGCTAACGAGGCAGCTTTTAAGCTAGCCAGGCGCTATGCTAATTTAGCTTTAGGAAAAAAAGTAGGACATATTATAAGTTTTAAAAATTCGTTCCATGGAAGAACTTTAGGAACCCTTACAGCAACAGGGCAAATGAATCTTCATAAAACCTTCGGGCCTATGCTTCCCGGCTTTAGTTTTCTACCCTACAACGATAAGGAATCCTTAAATAAAATTAGCCAAGATAAAAACTGTATAGCTGTAATTTTAGAACTTGTTCAAGGTGAGGGTGGGATCATCCCAGCAAACAAAAAATGGATTCAAAAATTAGCTAAAATTTGTTCTACAAAACAAATCCTTTTAATAGTTGACGAAGTCCAAACTGGTATCGGTCGGACAGGAAGTTTTTATGCCTATCAACAATATGGGATAAAACCAGATATTCTAACTAGTGCCAAAGCTCTTGCTTCTGGATTCCCAATTGGAGCTATGATGGCAAAAAAGAAAATTTCTTCTTTTTTTACTCCTGGGACTCATGGATCTACTTTCGGGGGGAATCCTTTAGTCATGACAGCAGGTATTGCTACTATTAATGCCATTAATAAAAATAATATTTTAAAAAACTGTCAGATAAAATCAAAATATATTTTTAAAAAATTAAACCAGGTAGAAAAAAACTTTCCAAAAATTATAAGCCAAGTTCGAGGACTAGGCCTGATGATCGGTATCAAAACTAAATTACCTGCTATCCAAATTGTAAACAAACTAAGAGATAATTATCATTTATTAATCTTAACAGCAGGGAAAAATGTCGTACGTATCTTGCCCCCGTTAACTGTGAAATATAAACAAATTAATTATTTTATCTATGCTTTAACAAAAACATTTAAAAAAATGGAGAAAAATTTATGAATTCAGCTTATTTAATACTTGAAAATGGAGATATTTTTCCAGGAGAAGCAATTGGTTATCAAAATTATCAACAAATTGACGGAGAAATTATATTTAACACTAGTATGACCGGTTACCAAGAAATTATGACCGATCCTTCATATCATGGACAAATTGTCACTTTTACCTATCCTTCTTTAGGCAACTATGGTATTAGTTTATCAGCTAGTGAGAAAAAAACTATTCAAGTTAAAGCTGCTTTATTTAATCATTTATCTTTTCTCCCTAGCCATTATTCTTCTCAAGAAAATGTTAATCAATGGCTAATAAAAAATAAAATTCCGGCTATTAATACTGTAGATACCAGAGCAATAGTTAAACGAATTCGAAAATCAGGTAGTATGAAAGCCTTAATTTCTAAAAACAAACCCTCAAAACCTATAAATTGGAAGAAAATTCATCCTGATACTTCTGTTAAATCAATATTTTCAAATATAAACTCCGAAAAATCCTTTCCTATGTATTATAAATATAATATAAATTCTAAACATAAACTAAGGATTTTATTAATAGACTTTGGATTTAAACAATCCATCCTTCAAAATCTTATTAGGGAGGATTGTGAAGTCATTACTGTCCCCTTTAATGTCAATTATTCCCAAATTCAAAAGTTACATCCAGATGGAATTTTGCTTAGTAACGGCCCTGGTGATCCACAAAATTTATCTTACTCTCTCCCAAAAATTAAAAAAATTGCCTCTCACTATCCTACTTTAGGAATTTGTTTTGGACATCAATTAGTCGCTTTAGCTTTTGGTGCAAAGACTAAAAAATTATTTTTTGGTCATCACGGCCCTAATCAACCAGTGAAAAATTTACAGACAGGAAAAGTTTATATAACAAGTCAAAATCATAGTTATGTAGTAGATAAAAAAAGTATATCTAATACTAATTTTTCAATTAGTTTTAAAAATATCAACGATAACAGCATTGAAGGCCTTGAACATAAAAAGTTACCTATTAGTACGGTTCAATTTCATCCAGAAGGGCATCCCGGTCCTCAAGATTCCAAATATATCTTTAAAAAATTTTTAAAAAATGTGCAAAAAAGAAAGGAGGAAGTTTATGCCCTTAATCAATCACCTTAAGAAGGTCTTAGTCATTGGCTCTGGGCCAATTATAATTGGTCAAGCAGCTGAATTCGACTATGCAGGAACTCAAGCTTGCTTAGCTTTAAAAGAAGAAGGACTTACTATAATCCTCGTCAACGATAACCCTGCTACTATAATGACTGATAATAAAATGGCAGACAAAGTCTATATTGAGCCTCTAACCCTTAACTCATTGGAAAAGATTATTAAAAAAGAAAGACCTCAAGGTTTAATTGGTACGTTAGGAGGACAAGCTGGTCTTAATCTTTCTGTTTCTCTTTTTAAAAAAGGAATTTTAAAAAAATACCAAGTTAAATTATTGGGAACATCTGTCAAATCTATTCAAGAAGGAGAAGATAGACAACTTTTTAAGGAATTAATGCAAAAAATAAAAGAGCCTATTGCCCAATCTAAAACCGTACATAGCTATTTAGAAGGGAAACAATTTTTAAGCAAAATTGGCTACCCGGCAATTATTAGGCCAGCCTTTACTTTAGGTGGTACCGGAGGAGGTTTTATATATAACAAACGAGATTTAAAATTGATCTTAAAACGAGGACTTGAAGTAAGCCCTATTCATGAAGTGTTAATTGAAAAAAGCCTTAAGGGCTGGAAAGAAATTGAATATGAAGTAATGCGGGATAACCAAGGAACTTGTATTATTGTATGCAATATGGAAAATGTAGATCCTGTAGGAATCCACACTGGTGACTCAATTGTAGTAGCGCCCTCTCAAACACTTTCAGATCGCCAATACCAAATTCTTAGAAATGCTGCATTAAAAATTGTTTCAGCTTTAAAAATTATCGGTGGATGTAATATTCAATTTGCCTTAGATCCTAAATCTAATAACTACCGAATTATCGAAGTTAATCCTCGAGTTAGCCGTTCTTCAGCTTTAGCTTCTAAAGCTACCGGATATCCTATTGCCAGAACAGCCGCCAAATGTTCTGTCGGTTACCGATTGGACGAAATTATAAATCCAATTACTCAAAACACCTTCGCTTCTTTTGAACCAATGCTAGATTATGTGGTCGTTAAGCTCCCACGCTTACCCTTTGATAAGTTTCCAGAAGCTAACCATAAATTAGGAACACAAATGAAAGCAACAGGGGAAACGATGGCTATTGATCGAACTTTTGAAAGTTCTTTGAATAAAGCAGTCCGTTCTTTAGAAATTGGTTTAAATGGCCTTACAGATCCTGTTTTAACTACTAAATCAAACTCGGAGCTGATTCAAGATTTAGTTTATGCTACTGATCAACGGCTCTTTGCTATTTGTGAATTAATAAGAAGAGGATATTCAGTAAGTAAAATTCATAAAATTACTTTTATAGATAAATGGTTTTTAAATTCCATTTTTAATATCATACAATTTGAAAAAAATTTACAAAATAAATCTTTAACGAATTTAACTTTTGAAGATCTAAAAAAAGCCAAACTATTAAATATCGGAAATGATCGTTTAGCAACTCTACTCAATATTCCTAGTAAAAAAATACACCAATTATTAGATAAATTTAATATAAAACCTTCTTATCATATGGTTGATACTTGTGCTGGAGAATTTAAGGCAAAAACGCCCTACTATTATTCTTCTTGGTTTGGTGAAGATGAAATTATAAATTCAAATTCTAAACAAAACAAAATATTAATTATTGGTTCTGGCCCTATCCGTATCGGTCAAGGAATTGAATTTGATTATTGTTCTGTAAAAGCCACCTTAGCTGTTAAAAGAGCAGGTTTTAAGGCAATAGTTATTAATAATAATCCAGAAACTGTAAGTACTGATTATTCAGTGGCTGATAGGCTTTATTTTGAACCCTTGACTATTGAAGATATTATAAACGTGGCAGATAGAGAACATATCAAAGGAGTTTTGATTCAATATGGAGGACAAACAGCTATTAAAACAGCTCAAAAACTCCAAGAACATGGTATTTCTATTTTGGGCATGAATTTTTCACAAATTGATAAAACAGAAAATCGAGAAATCTTTAACCAATTTTGCCAACAAACAAAAATTCTTCATCCTAAAGGCTTAACCGTCAATCAGTTTAAAGAATTACCTAAAATAGCCAAAAAAATTGGCTATCCGGTTTTAATTCGTCCCTCTTTTGTTATTGGTGGAAAATCAATGTTTATCTTTCATCATTCACAGGATTTAAAAAATTATCTAAAGAATAAACATCTAACACAAAACGCTTTTCCTCTCTTAGTTGATCCTTATATTAAGGGTACCGAATGTGAATTAGATGCTGTAAGTGATGGGAAACGAGTATTAATTCCCGGAATTTTTCAACATATAGAAAGATCAGGGGTCCATTCTGGTGATAGCATTACTTGTTTTCCTTCTTATAATTTAAACAAAAATACCGTCATAAAAATACTTAAAATTACAAAAAGATTATCTCAAGCTTTAAAACTTAAGGGTTTATTAAACATTCAATTTATTATTAGAAATGGGCAAGTATTTACTATGGAGGTAAATCCTCGGGCTTCTAGAACTGTTCCTATAGCTAGCAAACTATCAGGATTAAACCTAGTGAAAATAGCAGTAAATGTTCAATTAGGAAAAGATTTAATTTCCCAAGGATTTCCTAGAACTTTTTATCAGCATCAAAATTATTTTGGCATTAAAGCACCTGTATATTCCTTTCAAAAATTAAAGGGAGCAGACCCGATTCTAAGTCCTGAAATGAAATCAACCGGTGAAAGATTAGGAATTAGTAATAATTTTTCAGAAGCTTTCTTCAAAGCATTTTTCGCAGGAAATAAAAATAACCTTTTATTTAAAAAAAGTGGGCGTAAAATGATTATTTGTTCTTTAAGCCGAGTTCAAAGACAAGAAACTTTACCTCTTATAAAAAAAATAGTCCATTTAGGTTTTAAAATAATTGCTACTAACACAACAGCCAAGTTCTTATCAAATAACCATATCAATTGTTTTAATATTGAAAAAAATTTAAAAAAAATTAAAGAATTAATTGAAAAAAAAGAAATTTTAGCTTGTTTAAATTTACCTACTCAAGGGCAAGACACAAATACTTTTGGATATAAATTAAGGCAGCTAGCTTTAACTTACCAAATACCAACTTACACTTGTTTAGATACCCTTAAAGCTATTTTTAACAATAAAAATAATTTTAAAGATTTTTCAACAAAAGCAATTCAAGAATACCAGCAATCCCCTAAAAATAAAAAAAGGTTGGCACTATAAAAATCATCTATATTTTTTATATTAATAATATAAACTTTAAAGATTATTTTTTAAATCGGCTTTCAATAGCTCTAGCATGTGCTTCTAAGCCTTCAGCTCTGGCTAATTGGGTAATAGCATTTTTTTCTTTAGATAAAGCCTTCCTTGTATAAGAAATAAACTGGGTTCGTTTAACAAAGTCATAGACACCTAAAGGTGAAGAAAAAAGAGCTGTACCTCCTGTCGGCAAAATATGATTAGGCCCAGCTAAATAATCACCCACTGGTTCAGAAGCAGAAAAACCTAAAAAAACTGAACCAGCATTTTTTATCTGATTTAAATAAGAAGCTGCTTCTGGTAGTTGGACCTCTAGATGTTCTGGAGCAATTTTATTAGCAACTATAAAAGCTTGATCAATATTTTCAACTTTAATTATCATTCCCTTATTATTTAAGGAACCTTCAGCAATTTCTCTTCGAGGGAGAAATTTAACTTGTTGCTTTAATTCAAGCTGTACTTTTTTTACTAACTTTTTACTGTCAGTTATCAAAATAGGCCTAGCTCGTTTATCATGCTCTGCTTGCGAAAGAAGATCAGCAGCTACCTGTTTAGGATCACTTTGAATATTGGCAATAATGCATATTTCCGAAGGGCCGGCAATCATATCAATACCAACCTGGCCATATACTTGTCTCTTTGCTTTAGCAACAAAAATATTTCCAGGACCAGTTATTTTATCTACTTTCGGAATCGATTGTGTCCCATACGCTAAAGCGCCAATAGCTTGAGCTCCACCTACAGTATAAATCTGATCTATTCCTACAACCTTAGCAGCAGCAAGAACAGTTTTATTTAGACCATTTTTTTGAGGAGGTGTGACCATAACAATCTTTTTTACTCCGGCTACTTTTGCTGGTATAGCATTCATTAAAAGAGAAGAAGGGTATGCAGCTGTGCCACCTGGAACATATATTCCAACAGAAGCTAAAGGGGTTATTTTTTCTCCTCGGAATACACCCTTTTTTTTTGAATCAATAAAATTTTTTTCTAACTCCAATTTATGAAAAGAAGTGATATTTTTTTTTGCTGCTTCTAAAGCTTCTTTCAATTGAGAAGAAGTTTTTTTATAAGCTTTGTTAATTTCATCTTTCGAAACTTTAAAATCATCTAATTTTATTTGATCAAATTCTTTTTCATAGATTTTAATTGCTCGATCGCCCTTTTGAGAAACTTCTTTAAGGATCTTTTTTACATTTTCTTCAACCTTTTGGTCCTCATTAAAAGATCCTTTATAATCATTATTAATTTGTTTTAAAACTTGTTTTAAAGGTTTTTCAATAATTTTCATTATATTATTCCACTTCACATTTTTTAAAAAATAGTATTTATAGAATTTAAGTTTTATTTCCCTTAAGGAAAGTTGAAATCAATGTTTGAACTTTCTTATTATCTGCTTCTTTCCCTATAGTTATTCGAAGCCAATTATCACAAAGATTGTTTCTCACTAAATAACCATGATGAAGAAGATAAGAATATAATTGATTTTCGTTTTTAATGTGAAAAAAAATAAAATTAGCTTGAGAAGGACAAAAAATTAATTTTTTTCTCACTAAGAACTGTTCCCATTTTTTTCTTTCAAAAATAATTGCCGAAACAACATTTTTAACAAATTTTTGATCTTTAAAAGCAGCCAAGGCAGCAATTTCAACAAAAGTACTTAAATTATAAGGTAAACGAACAGTCTGTAAATAATCTATTAATGGATGATTAATAACAGCAAATCCAATACGAAAATTAGCCATTCCATAAACTTTAGAAAAAGTTCGTAATACGATAAGATTAGAAAATTCTTTGCTCAAAGAAATAGAGGAAGGATTTTTTTCTTCGGAAACAAAATCTATATAAGCTTCATCAATAACCACTGTTGTCCATTGAGGAACCCTTTGTAAAAAACTCTTAATTTGTTCTTTATTTATATAAGTTCCAGTAGGATTATTGGGGTTACATAACCAAATTATTTTTGTCCGAGAAGTAATAGATTTTAAGCATGAATTTAGATCTACAAATCCCTTTTTAGTTAATTTAATAGGTTTTATGTGAGCCCCTTCTATTCTCGAATGAAAATAATATTCAGCAAAAGTCAGTTGAGGCAAAATAACTTCGTCACCTGGTTCTAAAATTACTCTAGAAATTAATTCTATAATTTCATCAGAACCATCACCAAATAAAAATTTATCTGAAGATATTTGCAAACTTTGTGCAAGCAAATTTCGTAGCTTTTTGCAATTACTATCTGGATATCGATTAACATTTTTAAATCCCCATTTTATTAAAGCTTGGGGAACTTTAGGAGAAGTACCAAAAGCATTCTCGTTTGCAGATAAACGAGTTAAACTTTTTAAACCTAAATTATTTTTTAGTTTTAATAAACTCGGTTCAGCTTTGTAGGCCTTTAAAGAAGTAACCGTTTTTTTAACCATGATTAATTCCTTTATAAGTTAGTAATCTGTCGACGATCTTTAAATTTGCTCATCAAACCTTTTCTTTTACCTAATTCTTTTTTTAGTTGCTCAACACTAACATTTTTTTCAGCCATTAAAACCAATAAATGGTAAACTAAATCAGCAGTTTCATAAACAAAATCTTTTTTAGAAGAATTTTTTGCTGCTACTATCACTTCTGTTGATTCTTCACCTACTTTTTTTAAAATCTTATCAAGACCTTCATCAAACAAATAATTAGTGTAGGAACCCTTCTTTCTTTTATCTTTGCGTTTCAAAATGATTTTATAAAGTTCTTCAATATCTTGCATAAAATTTCCTTTTTTAATTTTTTTATATAAATTTAAATTTATTTCTTTACTAATATATCACGATAAAAACAACTTTGATGCCCTGTATGACAAGCTGGTCCTTTCGGAGTAACCATAACTAAAAGGGTATCTTGGTCACAATCAATTTTAATTTCTTTGATAATTTGTATGTGTCCACTACTTTCACCTTTATGCCACAGTTTATGTCTGCTCCTAGACCAGAACCAAGTTTGATTACTTTTTAAACTTCTTTTGTAGCTTTCTTCACTCATATAAGCTAACATCAATACTTGTTTAGTCCGATAATCTTCTATAATGGTTGGAACTAACCTATTAGAATATTTTGAAAAATTTGGCTTCATCTAACTAAAATCCCTTTTCGTTTTAAAATATTTTTTACTTTTGGAATCGTTAATTCTTTAAAATGAAATACCGATGCTGCTAATGCTCCGTCTACGTTTGTTTTTTTAAAAACGTTAATAAAGTCTTTTAATTTTCCACAACCACCAGAAGCAATAATAGGAACATTAACCAATTGATTTAAAGCACGGTATAAATTAATATCATAACCTTTTTTTGTTCCATCTTTATCCATACTAGTTACTAATAATTCTCCAGCTCCTTTACTTACACCTTCTTTAGCCCAGTCTAAAGCATCCTTCTTTGTTTCCTTTTTCCCCCCATTGGTATAAACCCAATATTTTTTTTCATCTGGATCCCATTTAGCATCAATAGATAAAACAATACATTGGCTTCCAAATTTTTCAGCACCTTGAGAAATTAATTCAGGATTAAAAAGAGCAGCAGAATTAATCGCAACCTTATCCGCTCCAGATTGAAGCAAAAGTTGTATATCTTTAATTGACTTAATACCACCGCCAACGGTTAACGGAACAAAAACCTGTTTAGCTACTTTTTGTACAGTTTGGAGAAGAGTCATACGCTTTTCGTTAGTAGCCGTAATATCTAAAAATACTAATTCATCAGCACCTTGGTGTTCATAATTAGAAGCTATTTCTACTGGGTCACCTACATTAGCCAAATGGATAAAATTAACTCCCTTTTTAACATTTCCATGGTCAACATCTAAACAAGGAATAATCCTTTTAGTTATCATAACTATTTACCTCCCTTAAAGTTGCTAAAGGAAGGTCGCCAGTAGCAAGGGCTCTCCCCACAACAGCTGAATTAATGCCAACTTTTTTAAGTTCCTTTAAATCTTTTAAGTTAGAAATCCCACCTGCTGCAATTATATTTACTTTCGGGAAAGCAACTCTTAAATTCGATAAGAGTTTAATATTAGGGCCCTTTAAGGTGCCATCTTTAGAAATGTCCGTTACAAGAAATTGTTTTGCACCAAAAGCTAACATATTAGATAAAAGATCTTGCATTTTTATATTGCTTTTTTTTACCCAACCGGAAATAGCAACTTCTCCATCTTTTCCATCGATGGCAATGACGATTTGATCACTTCCAAATAAATTAATCGCTCTCTTAACCAATTGAGGATTATCCAAAGCTGACGATCCCAAAATAACTCGATTTACCCCGCCAGTTAAATAAGCATTTACCTGGGCTAGAGTTCTGATGCCTCCTCCAACTTCTACTTTTAAATTAGTTTGTTGACATATTCTATAAACTAATTGGCGATTAATAGGGCGACCAAACTTTGCTCCATCCAAATCAATTAGATGTAAATTGTTAAGGCCAGAATTTTCAATTTTCTGTGCTTGTTCTACAGGTTTTTCATCAATCAAAGTAGCCTGATCAAAGTTTCCTTGGTATAAACGAACACTTTTTTGGTTTTCCAAATCAACTGCGGGTATAACTTTCATGTTTAGCTACCTCCTTAAATCTTAAAAGCCCTTTTAATCCAACTTCCCCGCTTTTTTCCGGGTGAAATTGCATGCCAAAAACATTTTCTTTTTGTACAATACTAGGAATTTTTAATCCATAATCCACAGTTGACAAAATATAATTAGGAACAGTTTGAACATAATAAGAATGGGCAAAATAAGTTGCCTGATTTAAAAAAACTTCGCTAAGAGAAGCCCTCTTACAAACATGATTAAAATCCCAACCCATATGAGGAATTTTTATACCCCTTTTTTCAGGAATAGCTAATACTCGGCCTGGAATTAAACCTAACCCCTTATTTTTTCCAAATTCAAAGCTTTCTTCAAAAAACAATTGCATACCTAAACATATACCTAAAATTGGTTTTTTCACATAAGCTGCCCTTTTTAATACAGAAATTAAATTTCGCTGATATAAAATATCCATTGCTTTTTTAAAAGCACCTACACCAGGTAAAATAAGGCCATCAGCTTTTAAAAGGATCTGTGGATCTTTAGATAAAATATTTTTAATTTTTAAATAATCTAAAGCATTTTTAACACTCTTTGTATTTCCAGCATCATAATCAATAATTGCGATCATTTAAATAACTCCCTTAGTAGAAGGTATGCCCTTAATTTCTGGATTAAGGGTAACAGCTTGACGCAACGCTCTCCCAAAAGCCTTAAATAGAGTTTCTATTTTATGATGAGTATTACGTCCATAAAGCACACAAGCATGTAAGTTCATTTGTGCATTAAAAGCTACAGCTTGAAAAAAATCTTCAGTAACTTCTGTATCATAAGTACCTAATTTAGGATTGGAAAATTGAGCTTGAAATACAAGGTAAGAACGCCCAGATAAATCAATAACTACACGACTTAAAGTTTCGTCTAAAGGAATTAAAGCTGAACCAAACCGTTCAATACCATTTTTATTCCCCAATGATTTTTTTAAAGCTAATCCTAAAACAATACCTACATCTTCAGTCGTATGATGCGGATCAACTTTAAGATCACCTGCAGCCTTAATTTTTAAGCCAAATCGTCCATGCCGAGCAAAAACTTCCAACATATGATCAAAAAAACCAATACCTGTATCTATACTGATAGTATGATAATTATCAAGATTTAAATTAAGATCGATTTTAGTTTCTTTAGTTATTCTTTTAATATGAGCTTGGCGCATTATAATTCTCCTTTGATATTCCCAAAGAAACTTGGGCTTTTTTTAAATTAGAAATTAAATTTCTAATTTCTGATCTATATTGCTTTAAAGCTAAACGGTTAACCGCTAGCTGAGCGCTAACTGGTTGGAGTTTAGCATAAACTTTTAAATGATTTTCTCTTAAAGTCCTTCCGGTTTGAACAATATCAACAATTGCATCTGATAAACCAGTTAGTGGAGCTAACTCAACTGAACCCTCAATTCTTATGATTTCTACATCTTCACCAATACTTTGAAAATATTTTTTAGTAATATTAGGATATTTAGTAGCAATGATTTTTCTTCTAGTTTGTTGAGGATCAAAATTATAGTCTGAAGCTAAGACAAACCGACAACGACCTACACCTAAATCAAGCATGTCATACTGTCGATTATCTTGTTCAGAAAGAGTATCACTACCAACAATACCTATTTGAACAGATCCTTGGTTTAAATAAGTTAAAACATCTTGAGCTTTAACCAAAATTATTTCATATCTTGGATCTTCATTAAAAATAAGCTTCCTTTCTTTTTGAGAAAGTTCTTTACAATGAATTCTAGCCGCTTTAAATAATGGAAGAATTTGTTTTTCAATACGACCTTTCGTGAGAGCGATTTTTATCATAATTATTTTGTCCTCTGCGTTTTTCGATCTAAATTAAGCAAATTATAATTCAAACTAAGAGCAATCCTTTTGGCTTCTACTAAGCTATTAGAAAGACATAAGCTGCTATTTGGGATTTCTTGTACTTTTTTTTCAGCTTCTTTCCATTGGTCAGAACGAAAATAAATTAAAGTATGTTTCTTTTCCCTTGGAAGGCTTAGATGCTTAGCTAAAACATCTATATCAAAAGCTAAACCTACTGCAGGCTTTTTCAAATTTTGAAAATTTTTTAATAAATTATCATAACGTCCTCCACTAAATAAATAATCATTTGAATCTTTAGTAAAAGCTTGAAATGTTGTCCCAGTATAATAACTCTGGGTAGAAGGAGAACTTAAATCTAAATTTAAATTTTGTTGAGGAAAGATTCTCTTTAAAAAATTGAATGTTTTTTTTAAAGAAGAAATAATGGGCTTTAAAGGAGCGAGCTTAGGAAATTTATAGACGGTATTAATTACAGAAGTAAAATTTCCAAAAAGCCAGGGCCATTCAGAAAGAAAAGCATTAAAAGGGCTATTTTTTAACGGTAAACATAATTGTTGATATTTTCCCATATTTTTAGCAAACAAAGATTCCTTTAACGAGATTTTTATCGAATTTGGAAGGGGCAAAATTTTTAGTATTTCATCGACAAACCTTGCATATCCTATTTCTACTTCTAAATTCTTAATCCCTAACCTTCGGCAACTATTAATACCAATTAAAAGACATTCCCATTCGGCCTTAAGTTCTTTATAGCCAATAATCTCAATCCCTGCTTGGCTTATTTGATTATATCCACCCGATAGCTGTTTTTTTAGCCGAAAAACATCGCCACCATAATAAACTTTGATAGGTAAACTAATATCGGTTGTACTTAAGACCCTAGCAATTGGTAAGGTCATATCTGGCCTTAAAACTAAATTTCTTCCATTCTGGTCAAGCATCTGATAAGGGCGATAATTACTTAGTTTTAAGGGGCGGAAAACATCAGCATATTCTAAAACCGGTGTAGTTAACTTAACAAAACCATGTTTCTTAAACTGCGAAAAGAGTTTATTTTCAATATTTTCTTTAATCAAAGCTAAAGCACCAAATTCATCTCGTGTACCACTAGGCAAATTTCGATTTTTCATTTTTCCTCCTTTTTTACAAAATTTAAAAAATAAAAAAGCCCTCAGAAACTAATAAACTAATTTCTGAGGACGAATAAATATCGCGGTACCACCTCGATTTGCTGTCACCTCACGATGACAAGCCTTACGTTGCCAACAACTGGTAAACTTTGAAGAGTGCCAGTTATGGCAACCCTGATAACGCTAAACATGCGGACTAATCTACTTTATTCGACTAGCCAGTTCATAGGCGTGTATTCATTAATTTATATTACCCTTTCTCATCATGTGGGCTCTCTTTTTATATAATATTAACTACTTTTCCTACTCACCACTTTTATTTTATAAATTTATAGAATAACTTAACACAAAATCTTAATATGTCAAAGACAGTTTCATAAAACTTCTCTTTTTAGCTTATTGCTACAAAAGTAAATACCATAGATTTAAACATATCAATTACTATGGTTAAAATCCATGGCTTATAGATTCTAATATTAAAAAACACATATCTCCATCCTCTCATTTACTTAAGTAATCCGGCTTCTAAATATCTATACCCCACGTAACAGTAATTATCAAAATCTTTTACACTTATAAGTTACTAAGAAAACTAATTTAATTTTATAGGGCATTTATCAGACAAATAAATTCACAAAATTCCTGCCAAATTTTTCTCATTAAGCAAAAATACCTTATACTAATTTCAACTTTGTCGTAATCAGGAAACGCATTTTAAATCTTTATTAATTTTCTATCAAGTCATGTAAGCAATGATAACCATGCCCAACTTCCTGAACACTATGGGCATCACTGCCATATACTAAGGGGATCTTCATTTTTCTTGCTAAAATAATCGTTCTTAAATCAGGATAAGTTTCATTACAAAAGGGTTTATAAAGACCTGAAGCGTTGAAATCGAGTTCAAATTTTTCCTTTTTTATAAGAGCCAATAAACGTCTCATTAATTTCTGATTTTCATCATCAAGGCCGTGAGAAAGACCAAAATAATCTTGAAATTTCTTTACAAGAGTTAGATGACCAATTCTTAATGGGCCTTTTAACGCTTGAACTGCTTGTAAAAGATAAAATAAGTAATATTTATATAATTCTTGGGTATTTTTAAAATAATCAAGTAAACCAATTTTAAAGTCTTTTAATTCATCATCTACAGCCCAAAATTTATTATTTTTCCCTCGCATAAAATGCACGGATAAAATATTATCAGTAGTAATTTTTTTATATTTATTTAAAAAATGTCTAGTCCAATTTATATATTGAGGGAAAAAATCAATTTCAAAGCCAATATTTATTTTGATTTGGTTTTTATATTTTCGTTGCATTTTTTTGCATTTATCTAAATAGGCAACTACATCTTTTTCGCCCATAGAAGCTTCGGTTAAACCAGTCCTAGTGCCTTCATAATCGTTTTTAAAATTAGGGGGTAAAGGAGCATGTTCAGTTATGCTATATTCTTGAAAACCTAAGCGAATAGCCTTCTGAATCATTAACTCAACATTTTCTTTACTACCGTGAGGACAGAATTCTGTATGTGTATGGCCTTCTTTTTTTAGATTATTTCTTAAGTTATTATTTTTTTTCAAAATTCCCCTTTTTAAACAAAAACCAAATTTAAAATAAATTAAATAATTATTTAAACCCCTTTTTAAAAAATATATTTAAATTTGAGACAAGCCTCAAACTTTTAAATTTACTATCATAAATAGAAAAACATTAAAATACTAATTAAACTATATAACATTTTTCCATTAATTATTAAAAATTTAATTCGTTTAGATCATGAAAAAACAAGCTCCTTAAAGCTTGTTTTTATCTATATTAACTTTTTTTCATTATACAAAAATAATAAATTTATATTTTTTAACGTTAATATTTACTAATTAACCCTTATCATACAAATAAAAATTATTTATATATTATTTAAAATATAAACTAAAGTGTTATCTTTTTTGCTAATAAATCCCTTTTATTTAATTCTTTATCTTCAACATACTTTAAAGCTAACGAAAGAGCACCGAATAATCCTACTATATTGCCAAGTTTTGCTAATTTAAGCTTTATCTTTCCCTTAAGAGGAGGAAAAAGTAACTCGTTAAAGGGCTTTTCAATTAAATTAACCAAAAACTGGCCTGCTTGTGAAACTCCTCCACCAATAACAATTGTCTCGGGATCTAAGATATTACCTACATAAGAAAGTACCAACCCAATATATTTACAAGACTGGGTAATAGATTTTAAAGCCAAATAATCATTTTTTTTAGCTAAGTTTACAATCGTCTCAGACGTTACATCTTGGCCTGTATCTAATAGTTTTTTTAGTTTAGAAGTTCCTTCATATTGTTCAGCCAGATGATTAGCTAACTCGACAATTCCATTAGCAGAAGCATACCTCTCCAAACAGCCTTGCTTACCACAAGCACATTTGAAGCCATTAGGAACCACACAAATATGGCCAATTTCACCAGCAGAACCATGAAAACCTAATTGTAATTTTCCATTTTCAATTATACCAGCACCAATTCCGGTTCCTAACATAACCGTAATTACATCCTGACTACTATTACCAGCTCCTTTCCAATTCTCTCCCAAGGCTGCAACATTAGCATCATTTTCTAAAACCACTGGTATTTTAAATTTATCTTCTAAAGGACCCTTAACATCATGAGCTGGCCCCCAATTTAAATTATAAGCACCTGAAACAGCACTTCCCGATTTAACTACATTACCAGGGAAATCCATTCCAATTGCATAAAAATCAGAAGGCTTTAAATTATACAAACTAAGCCGATGAGAAATAGAATCTATCATATCTGGAACAATATGATTTCCATTATCCAAAATATTAGTCTTAATACTCCACTGGTCTTGCAATTTCCCATGAACATCCGAAATACCAAATGAAATATTTGTTCCACCAGCATCGACACCCATTAATTTAGATGGCATATTAACTCCTCATAAAAGTTTTTAACACAAAGAAAAAATTCTCTTAAATAATAATTTCTATATTTATAAAGAGAATTTTCATTAAACATCATTTTAAAATTTTATTACTTTTAACAATTGCTAATTATTTATTAGCTATTGATTTTAATTCTTTCTTTACTTGTTCGACATTTTTAAGCTGTTTATTCTCTTCAGCTTCTTTAAGATTGGTCTCACGTTTTACTCCCTTCGGCCAGAAAGAATCCTCAATTTGTTCAAGAGACTTATCTTTAGTTTCTGGAACAAAGAAGTAAACACCGACACCGATAACTAAGTTTAATACAGCAAAGAAGATAAAGGTTCCTAGACCTCCCCAAGCATCTAACATTACGGGTGCAAACTGACCAATAGCCCAGTTAGCTGCCCATAGCAAAACAGTACATAATCCTGCAGCTCTAGACCTTAAATAGGTTGGGAACAATTCCGGAATCATAACCCATGGAATTGGACCCATCGAAAAAGCAAAACAAATAACAAAAAGGAAAATTCCTAATATCAATAAAACATTATTGCCAGCAGCAAAAGAAATAGCTACCCATGCTGAAAAGATAGTTAAGCCAAGTGCTCCGACAAGAAGAAGTTTACGTCTACCAAACTTATCAATCATAAACATGAAAACAACAGTAGCTATAACATTAACTGCACCAACACCTACGGTAGCTAAGAAATTAGCATTACCACCTGACATACCAGCAGTTTGAAAAATTGTTGGACTATAATACATAAAAACGTTCATACCAGCAGCTTGGTTTATAATTGCCAAAAATATACCAATTCCAAAAGCTCTACGAAGTCCTGGGCCAAATAATTTAGCTAAAGATGAATGACTATCACGAACAATAGCAGAAGAAATTTCATTCATTTGTTTCTTTCCTTCATCACTACCATTGACTCTAGCTAAAGTATTATAACCTTCTCGAACATGTAACTTTTCAATTAAAAATCTTGGACTTTCTGGTGAAAATAATAATGCCAAAAAGAAAAGTAGAGCCGGAACTGCACCAATTCCAAGCATCCAACGCCAACCTGTCGTAACATTCCAAGCATGGCTTATAAGATTAACGATAAATAAATTAACAAGATAAGTTAAGAAAATACCAATTGTTGTTAATAATTGATACAAAGAAGATAATCTTCCTCTTACATTAGGAGGAGCAATTTCAGAAATATAAGTAGTCGATAAAGAAGAAGCTAACCCAATTCCAATGCCTCCAAAAATTCTTGCCCAAATTAATTGTCCTGGGGTTTGAGTGAAAGCTGAAATTAAAGCACCTACAAAAAATACAATCGCACCCCATATTAAGACTTTCCGTCGTCCAAAATGGTCACTTAAAAATCCGGCAGCAGCAACTCCAACTACACCACCGATCATAATAGCAGAAGTAATTTCACCTTCCTGAAACCCTGTCAAATGGTACAACGATTTTAGAAAAACAATTGCACCTGAAACACAGGAAGTATCATATCCATAAAGCAAACCAGCCATACCGGCTGCTAAGGCTATAAGAATAAGATACCCTCTATTCCCATGTTGCGAAACCTTTTGATCCATTTTCTCTCCTTTTTTAAATTTAGATTTTAATGTAACACCTATATTCTACTTTGATTCTAAAATTTTTCAAACGCTTACACAAAATTTTTCATTTTTTTTAAAAAGTATTAAATTTAAATTGAACCTAATTTATAAAAAATATAACTAAAAAAGGAGAAAAAATGACAAAAAAATGGACATATGATCAATTAAAATCTTTCTCAAAGGCAAATGATATGCGTATTTCACCTTTTTACCCAGATGGGAAAACTTATGGCACCCCAACTCATATCTGGTCAGTGGTTGTAGAAAATAATCTCTATAGTAGACCATATTCAGGAACCAAATGGTATAAATCAGCTATAACACAAAAAGCAGGAAAAATTCATTTAGCTGGCAAAGATTATAAAGTAAAATTTGCAGCAGCAAACGGTAATCCAACGTTGAATAAAAAGATTAATCAAGCTTATCAAAATAAATATCAAGGGGATATGGCTGTACCAACAATGATAAGTGCGGAAAACGCTAATCATACTGTTAGAATTGATCCTGAATAAAATATATAAAAAAACCAGGTATAATCATCATACTTGGTTTTTTATATTCATAGACAGTTCATAGACAATTATTTAATTAATAATCTATTAATTTTTTTCAATTTAATCAATAATAAAAATAAAAATTATAAAGTTCTGATCAACAATCATTTTTTATTAGTTTCCACCCCAAATAAATTGGGCATAGGTTGTTTTGAAAGCATTTTTGCAAATTTTTCATTAGATAGCCAAGGTTTAATTTGGTCTTTTCTTAATAACAATGGCATTCTGTTATGCACACGACGAACCGAAGAATTAGGTTCAGTAGTTAATAAAATACTTTTTGGTTGTCCATCAAAATAATTATAAAATCCTCCAATATATAAAGGACTAGGCTTCCTATCATAATTAAAATAAACTTTATCCTTTTGAGAAGTCCATTCAAAAAAGCCTGTAGTCGGATAAACCGCCCGCCGAAACTTAAAAGAATTAGCAAATGTTTTTTTAGTACCAGCGGTTTCAGCACGAGCATTTATTAAGGTTTGTCCTTTTTCAAAACCTGGGAAACCCCATTTCATACCAACTACCTGAACTTTTTTATCCTTTCCGATTACTAAAGCTGTTAAATCGGATGGAAAAACTTCTCCTGTTGAAACTTGGTAGCCATTTTTATTAGCTAATTCATATATCCTTTTAGTTTCTGGATTTTGCTCTGGTTGAAACATAAAACGACCACACATTTTTACTACCTCTAAAAGTAAAACCTTTATTTACCTCTTTATCAATTATAATAAATAAACATTGTTACTAAAATATATAATTACTAAAATAAATCGTTATGTAAATTTAGGTTAAAAATTTTTATGTAAACTAATAAATATAAACAATTAAAATTAAAATATTCTTTTATTTCAGCCAAACAAACTCATCGTAATCGGTCCACTTCCCTGAAATTATCAATTCACCCTTAATATTATAAATATTTGTTTTCCATAAAACAGTTTTATCATTGTTAAGTTTTAAAATACTATACCAAAGAATGGGTTCCCGATAATTAATATCACAAACCTTATTTTCAAAATCAAAAATTGCATGTCTATTTTGTTTAGGATTCCAGCCGATTAAAAGGCGAGGATCATTTTCTGAACCATGGAATCCAATAGGAATAATATGGGTGGCATCATAATCCTTAGAATTTGGAAAAATTAACGGCTTTAATTTTTTCCGTTGTTCAAGACTCCGAAACTGATATCGTAGATAACTTCCTTTTTCAAAACGGGCGCCAATTTGATGAAAATAACCATCATGATAATAAATAGCCTGATCAGGGACCGCGTTTAATAAATAATTTTTTATTTCGTTTTCGGTTAATATATGATTACTTTTTTTAATCTCTATACCCAAGATGTTTTTTTCTACAATATTTTTTGAACTGATGTTTTTTATTTTTTGGCGGGGCCTTTTTAAATAACGTTGATAAATTGAATCATCATCATATTTATATGAACAAAACCAGTCATCTATTTTAATTAATAAATTAAGAAATGTATGTTTACTTTTCCTTAATTTTTTTTCTCTTCGTGCTAATTTTCTTAAGAAACTTTTTTTTCGTAATTCATTAATTTCATCTGTTACATCGCCAACAGCTAAAAAAATTATAAATCTTTGATTTTTTGACCAGTAAGGTTCACCAAAAGTTAATTCGGGTCTACCCGTTTCAATATAGGCACTTAAAATATATTCAAAATTATTTAAGAATATCTTCATAATATTTTTTTGTTTATCAAATGAAGGATACGGAATGGAAATTTTAGCCTTGCAATGGTATTGGCTTCCTTTAATATCTTTCCTAGTATGTATACCGATTTTCATATGATAAATTAAATCAGCAACCTCGGCTTCGTCCTGACTCTTAAATTCTTTTTTTACAGGATTAAATATAAATTCGTTTCGCCAAAAAGGGATAACACCTAAATATTTTGTCAAATACCTTTTGGTCCTTCTAGCTAAACGATCATCCAAAAATGGAAAGATTTCACCATCGTGCTTTCTTAAAATAATAGTAAACAAATAAATAATGATAATTGTAAGAAAAATAACTAAAAACCATTTAGCCAATAAAATTAAATTAAAATATCCTAATAAATGGTCTATAGCAATATACCAACTAGATGGGCTTGTAACCGAGGCCTGGATATTATAATCTGAAACCTGTCCTGTTATTATTCCATAAATACTAGGAAGATTATTGGGTTTTATATTAGAAGAAGCACCAAAATTTTTAATATGAAAAAAATTAGAAATCCCATTATCATATGTGAAACTTCTAAAAAATAAGTCAATTCCTAAAACAAGAACAAAAATAATAACAAAAAAAATAGCAAATTTAATTACATAATTTTTAAGTAACCAAAAAAAACGAGAAATTTTTGCATACGGAAAATTGGTTCCCTGCTTTTTACCAAGATATTCGTTAAGTTTTTTGTTTTCCTGTTTTTTAATCATAATTATTTTAATTCATTAAACAAAAGTAATTTAAACAATATCCTGCTTAATACACCTGTCCTCTTTAGAATATATAAAAAGGTTTTTTATTTTAAATTTTCTAAACGATTATTTAATCTATTATTTATAAAAAACATAACTATTTTAACTATTCTATAGAACAGCTAGCTATAATATATTACAAATATTTTATAATCATTATTTTAAAATTTATTTTTATATTATAAGAACATTTAAATAAAGGAGATAAAAAATAAATGATACTAATTACAGGAGGAGCAAAAAGTGGCAAATCCGATTTTGCAGAAAAAATGCTGCCAACAAATACTATAGGGTGTTATATAGCAACAAGTGGAAATAACCAACATGATCCTGAAATGAAAAAAAGAATTTTGATACACCAAAAAAAACGAGGAAAAAACTGGCAAACCGAAGAAAGATTTCTAAAAGTTAGTCAATTTTTATACCAAACCAACAATAAATTTAGTTTTTATTTAATTGATTGTGCTACTTTATTATCTACTAATCTTTTTTTCTATTGGCTTAAGCAAAAAAACAACCTTTCTTCTCCAAAGAAAACCGCTACCATAAATTCTTTAACTCAAACAGATTATGATTCTTTTGAAAAAATATTACTGACAAATTGGCATAATATTTGCACAACTATTTCAAATCTATCTTCTCAAGTAGTAATTGTTACAAACGAATTAGGAATGGGCATAGTCCCTGTTAGTAAATTAGGGAGAGCTTTCAGAGATCTTTTAGGAAAAGTAAATCAGCTCTTAGCTAAAAAAGCCGACTCCGTCTACTTTATGGTAAGCGGTATCCCCCTTAAAATTAAATAATCTGCTAAAAAACAAATTAAATTGCTTTTTAAAACTATCTAAAATTTTCCTAAAATAAAAAACGCAAGTTTTATCCTTAAAGACTTAAGCAAAAAGAATATCTCGCATAATTTATAAATAAATTTTAATTAATAAAAAAGATAAAAATATATAAAACAAATAATTTTAATATTATTTTTATTAACTTATACAATTAATTTTGTTTTGACTTTTCCTGAGCATCTAATAATCGCAAAGCCTTTTCTATAACTTCTGATTGAGTTAAATCTAACTTTCTAGAAAGGTTTAATAACATTTTTCTAGTATCTTTAGTGCACCTTACGTTAATAGATTGTTCAAATTCTCCATCTGTCATAATATCTAAACAACCTTCTATTTATTTTATTTTTTTACTCTACCATATTATATAAAAAAACTAATCTATTTAATAAAATAAAATATAAAAACATAATTTTATAGCCATTTTCGAATATGCTAATATGTACTATAAATACTATGACATTTATAGTCCATTTTACAAGTTAATTAAAGGGGATATAAAAAAATTGATAAATATAGCTTCAACAACTGATAGTGACTTTACTGATGTTTTGATGACATTTTATGTTTCAATTCTTGAAAACAACCTTGATAGTACTTTCCAATTTTTTATTATTGATGATAAATTAACTCAAGTCGATAAAACTTATATTAGGCAACTTCAAGATATTTACAGTAATATAAAAAAAATATCATTTATAAAAAGCAATTTTCAATACTATAAAAAGGCTAATATTAATTCTCCTGATTCGGCTGTAAAAGAAAATACTTATTTCAGATTAGAGCTCCCGTTAATGATCCCTTATTCTCGAGTACTTTATCTAGATTGCGACATGATTTGTAGAGGAAATATTTCTGATTTATGGAATGCAGACCTTCACGGAAACGTTATTGGAGCCGTCCAAGACCAGGGATATGCAGTTACTAAAAAACGTTTAGTTGATATGCATACACACCAGACCGACAAATATTTTAACGGTGGGCTCATCTTATTTGATACAAAAAAATGGAATCAACAGCATATTACTACAAAAGTTCATAAGTTTATTCAACAACATGGAGATACTTTAGTTTATCAAGACCAAGATGCACTAAATGCCGTTTTAGATGGAAATTGGCAATTATTAGACCCGAAATATAATGTTCAATCACGATTAATGCGAAGAGAAGAACCCAATCCTAATCCTCAATTAGACAAACTAGCTAGAAAAGCTTGGCAATCACCAGTTATTATTCATTACTCGGGGTGGAGTAAACCTTGGGTAAGAACAGGTAAATGGGTCCATGCTTGGCGTGATGAATATTATTGGTATAAATATATGTTAACCCGTCGGCTACATGATTACGAGCCAGCTAAATAATTTTATAATAATAATTATTTTTAAAATTTAAATATTTAAATTTAATTTAGAAACTAATTATACAGTTATTTCTAATTATCGGAAGTTTTTAAAAAGTTGAAATAAATGAAAAATAAAATTAAAGCAGAAGACTTATATAAATTAACTTCATTAACTCAATTAACGAAAATTAAAAATTCTTGTTTTTTTATTGAAACTAAAATTAATAAAAATAAAAACAACTACGTAACTAATATTAGTAGCCTAAACAATAAAAATAGATATAAAAGGTGGACAACATCAGGTTTAAATATTCGGCCTTCTTCTGATGGTAAAAATTTATTTTATTTACACCTAGATAAGAAAAAGCATTTTCAATTACGAAAAATTTCTTTAAAAAAGAAAAAGTTTAAAAAACTTACTAAAGGAAAAGAAAATATTCAACAATTAATGTTTTCTGGAGACAAAAAAACATTAATATTAAAAACCAAAATAACAAACGAGCCAGCAAAATATAGAACAAAAAAATTCCCTGAAAAAAGGGATATAAAAAAACTTATTAACAAATCTGATGGATATGGATGGTATCCTAATAAAGTTACTTATTATTTAAAAGAGTTTAATCCAAAAAATGATAAATTCAAAACCCTGTTTAGCTTTAAACACGATTTCTTTTTACAAGATATAAACCAAAATGGAAGATTAATCGCTTATACTAAAGCAACTCAACCAAACTTAAGGGCAGATTATGACCCTACAAAAGGATTATTTATTTTTGATAAATTAAAAAAAACACACAAGTGGGTAACAAAAAAAGTAAAAAGGGGCATTTTTAATAACGCTAGCTTTTCAAAAAATGGCCAATATTTAGCTATCATTGGTAACGATAATTCTTACCCAAATCGAACTGTCGATAATATTTGGATATTTAACAACAAAAATAACCAGTTAAAAAATCTATCTTTTAATAAGGATGATATCCATGTTGGCTACAAAGGAGGCCTAATAGCTGACTTTGTTCAATACAGAAGAGAAAAAGCTATTTTTTGGCTTAATAATAAAACTTTTCTCTTCCATGCCTATCATCACGGAAGAAGCCAACTTTACAAGGGAAATTCTTCTTCAGTAAAACTTATTAATGACAATAAAAGAGAAATTTATGATTTTTGTCCTTTGAATTCTTATCAAATATTTCTATCTAGTTCAAAACAAAATAAGGTTAATCAACTAACACTTTTAGATTTAAAAAACCAAACCGAAAAAAAATTGTATAATCCTAATTTAAAGTTTGAAGAAAGCCATCTTTTCTCTTCTCCTAAATCTTTTACTTATAAAACACATAATTTAAAAAATAAAAAACAAACTATAGAAGGTTGGTATTTACCCCCCTCAATGAAAAATAAAAAAGAAAAAACACCCGTTATACTTTATATACATGGCGGGCCTCATGCAGCTTATGGAGAAACATTCTTTTTTGAATTTCAAGTTCTAGCCGCTAAAGGTTACGGAATTATTTTTATTAACCCTTGTGGGTCAACAACTTATGGACAAAAATTCGTAAATTAAATCATTGGACATTATGGAGAAAAAGACTTTACAGAAACTTTAGCAGGTTTAGATACAGCCATACAAAAATTTAAAGGAATTGATCATCATCATCAATTTATTGCTGGCGGTTCTTATGGAGGATTTATGTCCACTTGGGCAATAGGTCATACAAACCGGTTTAAAGCAGCAATTGCTCAAAGACCCGTCATTGATTGGCAATCTCTCTATGGAATTTCTGATATCGGTTTTTGGTTCTGTAGAACCGAGTTAAAAGCTGATTTATTTAAGGATCCAAACGGTAAAGAAATCTATTGGAAAAAATCACCTCTAGCTTATGCTTCTAAAGTGCAAACGCCTATACGTTTGCTGCATGGAGAATGGGATATGCGCTGTCCTATAAGCCAAAGCGAAGAATACTTTACTGCTATAAAACAAACAGGAACTAAAGCTGACTTTATCCGTTATCCACAATCCTTTCATGGAGTTTCCAGAAACGGTTTGCCTAATATACGTATTCAAAGAATACAAGATGTCTACAATTGGTTTGACAAATATAAAAATTAATATAGTAACTAAATTATTATCACTTTTTAAATTCTAATTTTATATTTTTTGTAATCTATATCTATAAAGCTTTTGATACTTTTCCCATTTTTTAAATTAAAATTCTTTTATCACATTTTTATCTAATTATCTAAATCTATAATTTATTTTTTTATTTTAAAAAAATATAAATATCCCTTTACTTCAAGGGAAAATAAGTTTAGCATTTTTATTCGACCATAAAAACATGTTATGCAATTAAGTTTAAAAATAAATTAATCCCATAGAGGCCAGGTTGTATGAAAACACTAAGATTACAAACTTTTATCTTAATTTTTTTATCCTTTACTTTAGGTTTTAGTGAATTTATGGTAAATGGGTTAATGAACGACTTAGCAAGCCAATTTAAAGTTGGTGTAGGTCAAATTGGTTATCTAGTAACTATTTTTGCTTTAACTTATTCTGTTAGCACTCCCATCATTACTACCCTTACAGGGAAAGCACCATTATTTAAGGTCCTAATAATCTTAATGGTGAGTTTTACTATTGGTAATTTTATTACCATGTTTGCTTTTAATTATATAATATTAGCCATTTCTCGGATTATAGTAGCCACCTCTTCAGGGGCATCAATTTCTATCGCTATGACTTTTGCTAATTACCTAGCTCCTAGACAAAGACGTGGAGAAATGATTGCAGGAATTTATTCTGGTTTTAGTGTTGCTTCAGTACTAGGTTTGCCAGCTGGTATTTGGATTAGTTCACATTCTAACTGGCGAGTTACTTTTGGAACCGTTACTGTATTTAGTATAATTTGTTTAACTGCACTATTTTTTAGTTTGCCTCACGATTTAAAAGTACAAAATAAGGGTAAAAGCATTGTTAGCCAATTATCTTTATTTAAAGACCGTCGTATTTTAATTAGTATCTCAATAATAATATTTTGCATAGCCGGTTACCAAACTTTTTATACTTATCTTAGACCAATTTTATCGAATAACCTACATTTTTCTATTGCAGATATCACATTTCTTTTAACAATCTACGGAATAGGTACTTTCATTAGTAACCAAGCAAGTGGAAAAATAGCAAGCAAAAAGGGGCTTAAAGCTATGCCACCATTATTTGCAATTGAATTCCTTGTTTTAGCTTCTTTACCATTAACATTATTAATTCCTTGGGTAGGGATAATAAGTATTATTTTACTTTCCCTACTTTCATCTTTAATTAATTCCCCAATTCAGCTTTACATTTTAGAAACATCGGAAAAAGATTATCCACAATCTATGGTTTTAGCTTCCTCACTAAATGCAATTTTTACTAATATAGGCATTTCTATCGGCTCTGCTACAGGAGGGGTAGTTTCAAGTTCTATAGGAACTGGAGATATAGGATCAATAGGATCAATCTATATCATAATTACCATAATTGTTACTATTATCCTTAATAAACTTAACCAAAATA
Organism: uncultured Oenococcus sp.; assembly: GCA_934229385.1. Classification (GTDB taxonomy): domain Bacteria; phylum Bacillota; class Bacilli; order Lactobacillales; family Lactobacillaceae; genus Oenococcus. The sequence continues at coordinate 20,609 of CAKQDH010000005.1, read as the reverse complement.
ATATTTCACAAAAAAAAGAAACTACGTAAAAAATAGAAGAACAAACTAATCTTTTTATTTTTTTCTCTAAAATATTAGTTATTATTTATTTAATTAAAGACAATAAATAAGATTAATAAATCTATTTTTTACATTATAAAATGAAAAATATCTGCTAAACTTTTTTAATTAAAATTTAAAAAAAGGCAAAACTTATTTAATTTTTTTTTGTAAAATAATATCTTTTACAGATTTATCACCTATTTTAAAATCATGTTCCCCGCTTTCAATAAAACCTAATTTTTTATAGAAATTAATTGCCGATTTATTGTCAATTAAAATTCCAAGCCATAATCTATGTTTATGTTTTTTATGTGCAAAAACAAAAGCTTTTTTTACCATATTCTTATCAAGATTATATCTTAAAAAAGGAGGTAAAGTGTAAATCCGTTCAATTTCTAAATAATTAGAATTTTTATTAACAGTTTGCGCGTTGTTAATATTTAATTTAATATAACCAACTAAATTTTTTTCATAATAAACAAAATAAAAAGTAGAGCCGGGATTATTAATCTCTTTTTTCAATTCTGCAATACTAAAAGCGTTATCCGTGTACTTTTGTAGATTCGTTTTAGTATTAAATTTACTAAATGTATTAATAAATGTTTTTAGACTAATGTCTTTTAGTTTTTTTACATCTTTTAAACCTACTCGTTTAACTTGAACGTCCATAATAAAATCATTTCTTAAACCAATTTTTTAAAAATTAATTTTTTATTAAATTTATTAAATAAAGTAAAAACAAAACAACTTAGAAATTAATCCTTACTTTAGTTTAAAAGCTAAAAATGTAAATTTTCTACATATTTTAATTTTTTATAAGCTTTCTTATTATTAAAATGTAAAATTTTCTTATTTACAAAAGAAAAAGCAGAATTAAAGTCATCAAAACTGTGGCCTCTAATTAAAGCAGAATAATCAGGCTTTTTTATATCTAATTTAACTAGATAAAATTTTTTTTCTAATTCTGTATAAAGCATTAAATTTTGGAAATCTTTTTCTGTCATCTTTACAATTTTTTTACTTTATAAATTTAATTACGTAATTATTAAAAAAAATTTACTTTAATTTATTAAAATTCTCTTTACCCTTAATAATTTTAAATATTTTTTTATCTAAATATAAATTATAAAGCTTTATTATAAATTAATTGCTATTTAAAGAAAAAAATACATTCAAAAATATCTGTTTAATCCATTAAAAGGAAATATTTTATTATAAATTTAAAAGGTAAAAAATTTTATCAGCGTTTTGACCAAAACAAACCAAAAACTAGTTTGAAAAGCAATCAAATAAAAAAGTTGTTTATCAAATAAAACAACTTATAATTATTTATAATTAGCTTTTCTATTTATAATTAATTTCTAAAGGTTTAAAGATTTCCTAACCTATCGCTTTATGGCCATCTTAAATTTAAAGTTTTTAGATAGGTAATCTATAATTCCATTACCATTTTCAAAAAAAACATACTGATTGTTATTAAACATAAAACTTATTCTTCTTGCTCCATAAAGATCAACCTTTTTTATACAATCATGTATACTTTCTAAATTAATTTTCTTTTTAAAAGTCGGACGGACTCCTCGAGAAAAAGTTAAGATAAGCTGTCCATTTATAAACTTAACATTCGCATAACCATAATATTTTTTATAAGCTGTAATAAGTGCCATATATGTGTTCATAAATGTACCTCCTAAATTTATTTTATTGTGTGGAACGCGTTTCATGTCAAATTAAATTTTGTCTTCCAAAAACTTCCCAAAATTTTTAGGTAAATTTTAAAAAACGGCCATATAATAAAGGCACGAGGTACTACATGACAAATATTAGAGATATAGCTAACTTATCAGGGTATTCAGTTTCGACAGTTTCTCGCTTAATTAACCAAAATGGATATGTTTCTAAAAAAGCTCAACAGAAAATTCAATACGCCATTAACAAATTAAATTTTGTCCCCAATGATATTGCCCGACATCTAAGTAAAGGGAAAAGTATAAACATAGGTGTAGTAGTCCCTTATACTCATCATCCTTATTTTACTCAAATAATATCAGGGATCTTGGAAGCAGCTTTTTATGCTAAAAATAATATTGTAATTTTACAATCAAATTATAATAAATATTTAGAAATAAAATATTTAGAAAAGCTTCATCGAAAAAGTTTTGATTCTTTAATATTTACTTCTCAAAGCCTATCTTTAAAAAAATTAGCTTATTATAAAAAATACGGTTTTATTGTTTGCTGTGAAAATCCAAAACGCATTAACTTAGCCGCTGTTTATCCCTTGCGAAAACAAACTTACCTTAAAGTTTTCAAATCCATTAAAGAAAAACATTTTAAAAGAGTAAGTATTCTTTTAAATCGTAAATACTCAAATAGTTCGACAAGTAAGGTAATAATCAACGCTTTTAACCAAATATTTGCCTCTTCTCCTATAAAAAAATTAATAAATACACACATTACAACATTTCAAGACGGATATCTAATAGCCCAAAAATATATTAAAAATAATTTAAAACCAGATTTTATTTTTACAAATGACGATGATGTCGCAGCTGGTGTTTACAAATATTACTCAAACCATAACTTAAAAATTCCCTTCCTTTTCGGTCAAGAAAACCATTTATCTAGTAAATTATTAAATATTTCAACGATTGATCACCATTTAAATAAGATCGGACAGCTAGCTTTTAAATTAGCGTTTTTACATTCTATAAAAAAAATACCAATAAAACCTAACATAATTATTAGATGAATTAGATATAATTAAAAAACCTTACTAACTTAAAAACACCCAAACTATACAAAAACATTCTTTAATAAATAAAAATCAGTTTTAATCTTCCTGATTCTTTTTAATCCTTTTAGCTTCTTGTCTTCTCTTATATCTAGAATGCCCATCTAACCAAATTAATAAAAGTAAAACTACACCAATAACTGCAATTATATAACCACTAACTTGATTATTTCCAGATTTAATTAACAAAAAAATGATACCAATTGTACCCAAAAGCGGAATAATTCCTCCTACCCAAATATAATGAGTATTTGTAAAAACAAGTTCCTCTAAAAGAAGCACCACCATATCAAAAACTAATGCTATAAGTAAATCCATACACGCCTTTTCTACCCTTTATAATTCTGATCTATAAGTCCCTTTTACCATATCACAAAAAAATATTACCTTATAAAAAGCTCATTAAATAATTTTAATAAACCTATTATCAACAAAAACTATATAAATAATTAAGGTACCTAAACTATTGACTCTCACAGATTAAATCGATATTTTTTAAATTTTATAGGCTTCTTGTTTATTAAAAATCACAATTTATTTAGGCAAATTTACTTTTTAATATATTATTAAACCTAAAAAGTACAGAGATTTCACTATCCTTTTACCTCTTTATACCCCCAAGTAGCTACTTTTGGAAATAGACCTTAACTAAAATATTTTTAACAGTATCCCACTCCCAACTAGAATGCCAATAACAATTAGAACAAATCTATTTACATTGATTTAAGATAAGCTTTTGTTTATCAGGTTAACATCTCCACAGAAAGTAAAAAAATTTGAAGTATTAAGATTAATCCCCCCCTCTTACTTTCTTATCTGTAAACATAGCTTTTCTTACAATGGGATAATTGAATCTAACTGTAAGAAGGTAAAAAGAATATTCTAAATAATCTTTTCTAACAGTTATAGTTCCTATCCCACTATAGCTAAACATATTTAATAAAACCCTTTAAAATTTGTTAGAATAAACTCAAATTATCTACCTTAAAATATTTTTTATCTAAAAATCTATTTAAATTATTAGTTAAAGTAAAGCCACCTTGTTCTAGATACTAACAGTTGGTTTAATACGCCCAGTATAATTTTTCTTATAAAAAAGCAGAAATATTTGAATCTAGATTTTTATACAGGCCCCAGGGTTTTTAGTAATTTTGTTTAGCTTTGACCACGATTAGAAAATCAGTATAGAATTTTTAGCTTATACATCTTATTATTTATTCCTACTATTTATTTTCTTGCTAGCTGAAAGGTACCAAGGTTCTTAATCATCTGCTTTAAAATTATAGAAGAATGAACCTTTAATTGGTCCCTAAAATGATAATGTTAATCTTTTATCGATTTTATTTTTGTCTTTCTTCTATCAGATTTATCTTAAAAAATAAGAATTTCTCCACAGAATTTTTATTTTAGTTCTTAATTAAAAGGTTATTATTCAAATCCCGGTTGTTTTTTTAACCGTATAATTTGGTTATCTCTCTATTTCAATTGATATTTACATCCTTATAGGATCTAATAAAGTGCCTGGTAAATCCATCTTAATCTTTTAATAAAAAACATTTTTATAGCTACATATTAAAATAATTTTAATTTTATAATTTCTATTTTAAGTTTCCTAAACAAAATTCCTATTAAATCTTTTATTTAAACTTATCTCTAAATTTTTAGAATATACTTATGCTAAAAATATTATTTACCATTTTAATTACTTTTAATTAATTTAACAAGATAATTAGCATAAGCATTAGTAGATAAAGGCTGCTTTTTTGGATTATTCAAAAGATCTCCGGTTACATTATCATTTACTATAGATTTCTGAATTGATTTTTTTATCAAACTAGCAACTTTACCTAACCCAAGATAACTAAGCATCATAGTTCCTGAAAGGATTAAGGAAATCGGGTTAGCAATATTTTTGCCTGCAATAGTGGGAGCTGTTCCATGAGTAGCTTCGAATAAAGCTCGATGATCTTGATAATTTATATTCGCCCCAGGAGAAATACCAATTCCACCAACTTGTGCAGCTAAAGCATCTGAAATATAATCTCCATTCAGATTACTTGTAGCTATAACAGAAAACTTCTGTGGGTCCAGTAATATTTGCTGCAAAAAATTATCTGCAATAACATCGTCTACAATTATTTTATTAGTTTCTCTAGCTTTTTTTAACGCTTTTTCTGCCTTATCTTGGCCTTGCTTAGTCTGAATTGTATTATATTCTTTCATCGTGAAAATATCTGAAGAATGCTTTTGGGCTGCTTCATATCCCCATTTTTGAAAAGCACCTTCAGTTTTTTTAAGAATATTGCCCTTATGAACCAATGTCACTTTTTTTTTCTTATGTCTTATCGCATATTCGATAGCAGAATTTACTAAACGAAAAGTGCCTTCTTTAGAAACCGGTTTAATACCAAAATTAGAAGTTTTTGGAAAACGTACTTTTGATAGCATATTATTTTCCTTAAGCAGCTTTAATATATCTTTAGCAGCTTTATCTGAATAATCAAAATCAATTCCAGTATACAAACCTTCAGTATTTTCTCGAAAAATCGTCATATTAACATTTTCGGGATGTTTTACGGGACTTTTAACACCCGAAAAATATTCAACAGGACGAACACAAGCATATAAATCTAAAGTCTGACGCAAAGTAACATTAATTGATCTATGCCCAATTCCAATTGGTGTTTGTGTAGGGCCTTTGATTGAAACGGGATATTTCTTTAATACCTTTATAGTTTTCTGTGGCAACCATTCACCATACTTCTTATAAGCTGTTTTACCAGCAGCTAATGGTTTCCAAATAATTTTTTTCTTACCTTGGTACACTTTAGTAAGAGCACTATTAATTACCTTTATTGTAGCTTGAGAAATTTCTGGTCCAATTCCATCACCTGCAATATAAGGAACGGTAATCTGGTTGTTTACTTTGGGGAAATTTTTATTAACATTTGAATCAAAACTCATAATACTTTTCCACTTTCTTTAATTAAATATCTAGGTTAAATATCTAGAATTAAATATGTAACATTTTTATTTTATACTTTTAGTCCATTTCAATAATTTTTGTAATATCAAATTTCCAATATAATAAAAAAATTTATTCTTTTTCTAAATAAAATTTTTTAGCCCCATAAAAACAAGCAAAATTCCTAAAATAGGGGTCATATATCTATTAACTTTTGCTTGATTTAAATGGCTTAAAATAATAGGCATAATAAAAGCTCCTATTAAAGCTCCTATCATTAGGCCAACACCATCTCCCCAAGCAATATTTTGATTAAGATGACCTAAAAGGCCAATAAAAATCATTCCCATTAACGTAAAAGTAGAGGTAGCTGCAGCATCAGCAAAATCAAGGCCCATAAACAAAAGGCCAGACATTATGGGGCCACCGCCACTTAGACCGCTAATGCCACACATTAAGCCGCCTAAACTTCCAAATAAAACGGGCATAAACTCATTATTTTTTTTGTTATCATTTTTTTTCTTATTTTTTGTTGCTGCCTTATAAACAAGTTGAATTCCCAACGCTAATAAAATTATTCCAATGATAACAGAATAAATTTGACTAGGAATATAATGAGCCAAAATTGATCCAATAATAACTGCGGGAATAGAATATAGCAACATTTTTAAACCAATTTTTAAATTGATTTTTCTTTGACGATAATAAGAAATGGCCCCTATCAGTAAAGGAGGAAGAGAAGTTACTAAAGAGGTCGAGGCAGCTGTAGCTGCTCCTAAACCAAAAAGCGTTGTCATTATACCAAGGTAAAAAGATCCCCCACCTCCACCAACAACCATAATTAAGCATCCAATTATAAGTCCTATAAAAATCGTAAACGAAAGATCCATTTCACTAACTACCTCCTTTAATAATTAAATTTTATCTTTATTAAACTTTATTTATGATAAAAATAAAAAATTTAACTTAATATCTTCATTAAAAAAATTAGAAATTAAGTTCTTAAAATAAACTTATATAAATATCTTTTATGTCACTTTCTTAAAAAGAAACAGAAGAATTTTCCATTAATCTTCGTTAATTTTTTATTACCAATCTAGCAAACTCTTTACAGGTTTATTTATTCTAATCAAACTTAAAGGTTGATTTATGAAAGTGTGACTTATTAAATTTTCTAATTCAGGAAGTTTCCAACCTAGTGAGGTTGGCAAAATAAAAGCCAAAAATTCTTTAAATAACTTAAATCGTCCACCCCTGATATTTTTAAACGTTTTCCAAAAACAAGATAGATAAATTGCCTATGAGCAATATGATATTTTACTCTGATCAGACAAGCTAACCCCTCAACCTGTATTACCAAAAGCAATCCTAACCATAACACTAGTTTTTAGAAGGTTATTTAATAAATCTTTATTTAACGTTTTACTAATTTTAACTATTTTTAAATTCAGAGAAAATTTTTTAAATTATCGGTACAATGAATGTCCAGTTTTACATTAATGATGGCAAAATTATATTTCTTTTTTTCTATCTTTGGAACTTATTTAGATCTTTTATAAAGAAAAAGTTACTTGACCTAATTTTTTAATTAATTTCATATTTTCTCTATAATCTACAGGGCACACAATAACGTTAACTCCTTTATTTCCTAATGCGTTTCTAAGAGAATTTACTAAATCATTCCGACTATTTACTAAATGAGCATGAGCACCAAAAGATTCAGTATATTTTAAAAAGTTAGGATTGTTAAAGTTTACTTCAGAATGATGATTCATCTCCATATCCATCTTCCATTTAATTAAACCATATGATTTATCAACCCAAATCAAAACGGTTATTGGTATATGATAGCGAACCGCAGTCTCCAATTCCTGGGAATTCATCATAAAAGCTCCATCACCCATCACCGCTAATATATTTTTCTTGGGTTCTGCTAATTTAGCCCCAATTGATCCAGGCAAAGTCCAAGACATAGTAGAAAGCCCGTTATCAATAAGAATACTATTAGGATTATAAGCCTGGTATAAACGAGCCATCCACATTTTTAAAGCTCCCGTATCAACTAAAACAATCCCCTGTTTATCTACTGCCTCACGGGTTGCTGTTACAACTTGTTGAGGGAGTAAAGGCGCTTTACCTTCATCTTTACCAGTGTCTAATTCTTTTTGAATAGCTTCTTTAATCTGTGGTTTAGCTGAAGCTACTTTATGATCTCCTAATTCTTTTTTTAAAGAATCAATACTAGCCGTAATATCAGCTACAATATTTACATCTACTGGATAATGTTGATCTGTATCTTCACTAAAAGTATTTATATGAATTATTTTTTTTGTAGCTTGGGGGTTAATTTTTTCGGGATCAAATTCAGAAAGTTCATACCCTACTGACAAAATTAAATCAGCTTGATCAAAAGCAAAATTTTCATAATCATGCTCCATAAAACCTACAACACCTAAAGAAAACTCATTATGATCATCAATGGCTCCTTTACCCATAAAAGTTGTAGCAGATGGCAAATGGATTTGTTTAATTAAAGAATTTACTTTTGTAGAAGCATTTTCACGAATTACACCCATTCCTACTAATCCAATAGGATGTTTAGCTTTTCGTATTAATTGGGCAGCCCTATAAATATCTTCTTTTCTAGGTAAACTAGCTACTTTAGGAGTTATCCGTTCTTTTAACTGTTTACCCACATCTTGAACTTCTACATCTTCAGGAATGCCGATATAAGTAGCACCTGGCCTACCATTTCCATCAATAGCTTGGTTAAATGCTTTATTTACTATCTCAGGGGTTGCTTGTGCACTATAAATAGTATCAGACCATTTAGTAACCGGCTTAAACATCGTCTTTAAATCAATTACTTGGTGAGATTCCTTATAAATTCTATTTAACCCACCTTGAGCAGTAATAGCAATTAAGGGCGTTGAATTCGTTTGGGCATCAGCAACTCCTAAAAGGAGATTAATAGCCCCAGGCCCTAAGGTGGCTGCTGCAATTCCTGGTTTTCCCGTTAACCGCCCATAAACATCAGCCATAAAAGAGGCTCCTTGTTCATGACGAACCAAAATAAATTTAATTTTTTTAGAACGGTTAATTTCGTCAATTAAATGAATATTTTCTTCTCCCGGAATCCCAAATACATATTTTACTTGGCGTTCTTCTAAAACCTTAACAACTTGAGTGGCTGTATCCATTAAAGCCCCCCTTGTTTTTTATCTAAATATTTTTTAAAAAAATTTTTTAATATCACTAAAAAATTAATCTTTTAACCTAATTTGATAAAATTAGTCAATATACAAAATAAAATTCTAAAACTCAAAGTTTGTTACTAAACGTTTACTAACAAACGTTTACGTTTAAACCGTAACTCCTGTATATTAGAGTGTCAAGAATTAAATTTATTAAATATAAAAAAATACTTATAATTGAATAAAACTTCTTTTAACTTTTTTTACTTTATTAAACCAAGAAAAAAATCCTTATTAAGGGAGGCAAAAATTAGAAAGTGAATTTTAAAACTTATCCAGGCGATTTAGCTCAATGTTTCTCTGTAATCCACCGAGCTTTTCTCAGAGATACTAAATCCAAATATAATACAATAAATTTAAATGCTACCAGCGCTTATATTATTCTTTTATTAGATGAAATCGGCGAAAGCAGCCAAAATAAATTAGCTAAAACTCTACTGATTAATAAAGGACAAATAACTAAAGAAATTAATCGCCTTTTAAAATTAAAGTTTATTACTAAAGAAAAATTAGCTACTAAACGAACAACAAACGTAATCAAAATTACAATTAAAGGCCGTAAAATTATTCCAAAAATTATCTCTATTCGAAATGATTGGTGGAACCAACGCATCTCTAATAATGAAATAAAAAACAAATCTTCATTTGCTCCAACTTTAATCAAAATAACTGAAGAGCTTATAAAAAGAGGAGTTACAAAAAATTAAATAACATATTTTATAAACAAATCTCACAGATTTGTTTTTTTTAAAACTAAGATAATAAAAAAAGAGCAAGAAACTAAAAATACCTCCATGCTCTTTTTCAATAAATTTATTTTCTAATAAATTTATTGGGTTACTTTCTTTTGTAAAACTTTGTTTACAAAAATTGGCTTTATATCATGAGTTGCTGCATAATTATTTGCAAATTCCGAAGCGGCTTTCATAGCGTTAACTACCATCTCTGGCGTAATTTTAAATGGCATATTAAAAATAGTTTCAGCCGGGTCAACAGATTTTTTACCAATCTTATAAAATTCTTCTTCTGTTATTTCATCTAAATGAGTACTTTCAAGCGTAACAGGAAGACCAAGCGTCAAATAAAACTTAGTATATTTTTCAAGTTCTTCATGAGAAGCAGCTTGTAAAACTAATTGAGTCATAGTTCCAAAAGCAACCTTTTCACCATGAGTTAATTTATGAATATCACCCTTAATAGCTGTGAAACCATCTTGAATCGCATGGGCTGCTGCAAGTCCACCATTTTCAAATCCTAAACCAGAAAGAAGGGTATTGGCTTCTGCAACATGTTCTAAAGCTGGGGTAGGCAAATTCTTTTTACTAGATTCCACTGCTTCATAAGAATATTTCCACAAAGTTTTCTCACAAGCATCCGCAATAGCTTGACCTGCTAAAGTTGGGACACCTCCCTTGCCATTAAAAGTACGGCCAAAGCTTTTTGCAGCTTGCTTTGCTTCAATGTTGGTTGCCATAGCATCACCAATTCCAGAAACTAAACCCCTAACCGGAGCATTTGCAACTACTTTAGTATCTAAAAGGACTAAATCACTATGCCTCTTATAATATCGATAACCAGCAAAAGTTCCATCATCATCATAAATAACAGACAAACCAGCTGTAGGGGCATCAGCAGAAGCTTGGGTAGGAGCTATTACTAATTTAGATTCTGCTATATCAGCAACCCCTTTAGCGGTATCAAGGGTTTTGCCTCCCCCTAGACCAACTATTACTTCACTATTATTTTCATCAGCAATTTTACCAATTCTGCTTATTTCATCAGCTGAAGATTCACCATGAAAAACGACCTTTTTTACATCAAAATCTTCTTTTTGTAAATAAGAAAGAAGATCATTTCCGGCAACTCCCCAGACAACCTTATCAGCAATTAAAAGGATCTTCTTTCCTAAAGGCTGAAAATACTGAGCTGATCTTTCCAAAATCCCTGCTCCCTGAAGATATTTATCCGGACTAACAAATAGCATATCCTTACTCATTTTTATATTAACCTCCAAATTATATATAAAACCAAATGCAATATAAAACGTATACCAAGCGCTGAATAATTTTCAAACACTTTTATATTAAATTGGCACCTTCCTATTATATGACAGCGCTTTCTGTTTTTAAAGAATTAATAAATGAAAAATATTCCAGATTCAAATTAAATTTCAATTAATAAAAATATTTAAGCCAATTAAAAATTAAGTCTATTGAGTAAATAAATTTAACCGATCTTAATAAATAATTTTTTATTTTATTGAACTCGTTTCCACGAAAAATTAAAATTAAATCTGGTTATATTACAATAGGAAGAGAGAAAGGAGTTTTGTTGTGAAAAAAATTATTAATGACCCCCAAAACGTTGTTCCAGAAATGATGGAAGGGTTAGTACGATCGTATCCACAATTTGTTAAATTAATCCCAAAGACTGAAGGCGTTATTCGTAGTGATGAAAACTCTATGAAAGATAAAGTTGGCCTTGTCGGTGGAGGAGGAAGCGGTCATGAACCTGCACACGCTGGATATGTTGGTAAAGGCATGTTAAGTGCAGCTGTTTCAGGACAAGTTTTTACCTCCCCTACCCCAGACCAAATATATGAGGCAATCAAAAGAGCTGATCATGGAAAAGGAGTGTTTTTAATTGTAAAAAACTATTCTGGCGATGTCATGAATTTTGATATGGCTAAAGACATGGCCTCAGCAGACAATATTAAAGTTAAAAGAATTGTTGTAGATGATGACATTGCTGTTGAAAACAGTAGTTTTACACAAGGTAAACGAGGAGTAGCCGGAACTGTTTTCATGCATAAAATCTTAGGGGCAGCTGCGGATAGAGGGGCTAGCCTTGATGAAATTGAAGACTTGGCAAAAGCGGTTTTACCAAACATTAATACTATCGGAGTAGCACTTTCTGCAGCTACAGTCCCCGAGGACGGGAAACCTGGCTTCGAATTGAAAGAAGATGAAATCGAATATGGTGTCGGGATACATAGTGAACCAGGGTACAGGCGCGAAAAAATTAAACCTTCAAAAGATTTAGTAAAAGAATTATTAAACAAAATTGATGCTTCAATGCATTTAAATTCTTCTAACAAATACGCTGTTTTAGTAAATGGAATGGGTGCCACACCTTTAATGGAACAGTATATTTTTAGTCGAGACGTCCTTAACCAATTAAAAACAAAAAATATAAAGCCTGCTTTTATAAAAGTAGGTAATTATTTAACCTCTATTGATATGGCAGGTATTTCTTTAACCGTCTTTGAACTTAAAAAAGATAAGTGGTTAAAATACCTTAATTATCCTGTAGAAACAATTGCATGGTAAATAAAAGAAAGGCTTAATCCAAATATGACATTAACAACAGAAAATTTTCAAAAATGGATAACTTCTTTTTCACAAAAAATCATCGAAAAAAAGAAATACTTGAGTGAGCTTGACACTCCTATTGGTGATGGTGATCATGGCAATAATATGGCCCGAGGTGTTAAAGCAATTCAAGACTCTTTAAAATCTAATAAACCAAAAGATTTAAAAACAGCTTTTAGATCTGTAGCAATGGCACTTATAAGTAAAGTAGGAGGAGCTTCTGGTCCTTTATATGGGACAGCCTTCCTTGAAATGGCCAAAAAAAGTACTGATGCCCCCAATCTTGCAGACTTATTAGATAGCGCTCTTAAGGGTGTTAAAATGCGGGGAGCTGCAAAACAAGGGGATAAAACCATGGTTGACGTATGGGAACCGGTCATTTCAGCTCTCAAAAAGAATAAATTAACACAAAAAGTTATAGATGATTCTATAAATAGCACTAAAGATATGGTAGCAAAGAAAGGGCGTGCTTCTTATCTAGGAAAACGTTCTACTGGACATTTAGACCCAGGCGCAGTTTCTAGTGGATATTTATTTACATCTTTACTTAACACGAAAGGAATCTTATGACTTTAGGTATCACTGTAGTCTCACATGTCCCAGATATTGCAAAGGGAATTCCTAAACTATTAAAACAAGTAGCAGCAAACGTCTCTATTACTTATGCTGGAGGCACTGATGATGATAAAATTGGCACTAGTGCTAAAAAAATAAACGATGCTTTTAAAGAAAATAAAGCAGATGAAATTTTAGCTTTTTATGATTTAGGAAGTGCAAAAATGAATTTGGGCTTAGCTCAAGAAATGTCTGATAAAAAAATTCATATATATAATTCAGCTTTCATTGAAGGCTCTTATACAGCTGCTTCCCTTCTTCAAGTTGGTTTAAAATTATCTGATGTAGAAAAGCAATTAAAACCCTTAAAGGTAAAATAAAATAAGTTCTCATTTTTTATAAAAAAATTTAAAAAAGAGGTGATTTTTTTGTCAAGAAAAACAATTATTGCCGGTAATTGGAAGATGAATATGAACGTTCAAGAAACTTCTTCTTTTGTAAACCAAATAAAAGATAATTTACCTTCCCCAAATAAAATAGAATCTATAATAGCCTCACCAACAGTGGATTTATCCGCTTTAGTAAAAGCTACTAAGGGCTCTAATCTAATACCGGCTGCTGAAAATGCTGCAGTAGAAGATAAAGGAGCATTTACCGGGCAAACAAGCCCTAAAACTTTATCGGAGATAGGAATTAAATATTGTATTTTAGGCCATTCAGAAGTCCGTAAATATTTAAAAGAGACTGATAAATTAATAAATAAAAAAATTAAAGCCCTTTTTCGTAATGATATAAAACCTATTATTTGTGTAGGAGAAAGTTTAGAGCAACACAAAAGTAAACAAACTAACGATTTTATAGCTACCCAAATCGAAGGTGCATTATACAATTTAAAAGAAAATCAAGCTAAAAAAATTGTTATTGCCTATGAACCAATTTGGGCTATCGGTACAGGAAATACGGCTACTCCAGATCAGGCACAAGAAGTATGCTCTCATATTAGATCCACTATTGCTAAATTGTTTAATCAAAATCTTGCTGAAGGTACCCGGATTTTATACGGAGGATCAGTTAACCCAAATAATATAAAAGAATTAATGAAAAAAACAGACATAGATGGTGGCTTAGTAGGTGGCGCTAGTTTAGATCCTACCTCCTTTTTAAAATTAGTTAATTATAATGAATAATAATTTATATTGAACTAAATTCGTTAAACGATCATTTATTAAATTATATTTAAAGAAAGGGATTTAGATTTTTTATTAATCTTTATCAAAAATTAAGGTAAAAATTAAAAATGAATGGTTTTTGGGGAGAGTTACTCGGAACGACCATACTAATTCTAGTGGGAGACGGATGTGTTGCTGCTCTTAAATTAAATAAATCTTATGCTAAAGCAAATAACTGGTTTTACATATGTATAACATGGGCTTTTGCTGTTGCCTTTGGAGTATATGTAGCTGGGCAATTTGGTGCAAAAGGACATTTAAATCCCGCTATTACAATTGGCTATGCAATCTTTGGTTTTTTCCCATGGAGCCAGGTAGTACCTTATCTATTAGGTCAATTTATTGGTGCTTTTATTGGTGCAGCCTTAGTAATATTACATTATTTTCAACATTTTAAAGCGACTAAAACAGAAAAAGAAGGTAATACTGTAATGATATTTGCCACCTTACCCGCAATTAATAATCCCTTCTTTAATTTTTTAGGTGAAATTATTGCAACTTTTACATTTGTTTTCATTCTATTAAATTTAGGAGATTTTACTACCGGGTTAAAACCCTTAATATTAGGTTTTGTTATTGCGGCTGTAGGTCTTTCGTTAGGAGGAACAACTGGTTTTGCTTTAAATCCAGCTCGTGATTGGTCCCCTCGCTTTGCCCATACGATTTTACCGGTACCTAATAAAGGTAGTTCTCATTGGGAATATGCATGGGTACCAATGTGTGGACCATTAGTAGGAGGTATTTTAGCCGCCTTATTAGAATTCTTAATTAAATAACCAATTTACTATATTTTATATAGCCCCTAAAAACAAGGAAAAAATTTTATAAGCTTAGAAATAAATAAGCCGGTTCTTAATCTATAGTAACTTTTTATAAAAAGAAAATGTGTCTAAAAAATAAAAAACAAGTATTATGCAATTCATAAACATAATACTTGTTAAATATTTTATTTCATTTAAGTATACAAACAGATAAGCCACTAGTTTTTTCTAGTGGCTATTTTATACACATAAATTCCTAATTTTTAACTAAATAAGCTTTTTTATTAAAAAATATATCTTAAAAATTGCTTTTATTAATTTATAATTCTTTTTGTTTATATTTTTCTTTATAATTAACCAAATTTGATGGAACAAACATTTGATCGGCCTTAATAGCCTGTTGCCAACCTTCATAAAGTTTCTTACGTTTATTTTCAGCCATATGAGGACTAAAAACATCACTATGAAGATTTAATTTCTGTATATCTTTTATTTTCCAGAAACCAACCCCAAGACCAGCTAAAAAAGCCGCACCTAATGCTGTAGTTTCAACGTTAGCAGCTCGAACAATTTCAGAATTTAAAATATCCGCTTGAAATTGCATCAAATAATTATTAGTTGTTGCTCCTCCATCAACTTTTAATTTTTTAATATCAATACCTGAATCTTTTTTCATAGTATCAATAACATCACGGCTTTGATAAGCTAAAGATTGCAAAGTAGCTTTAATAAAATCATTTCTGGTAGTTCCTCTTGTTAAACCAAAAATCGCTCCTCTGACATCAGAATTCCAATATGGAGCACCAAGACCAGTAAAAGCTGGTACCACATAAACTTCATCATTATCCATGGATTTTTCAGCGGCATCTTCTGAATCAGGAGCAGCTTTTAATAACTTCATTTCATCTCTTAACCATTGAATAGCCGAACCTGCTACATAAATACTTCCTTCTAGAGCATAATTTAAACGTCCATTTATTTCATAAGCAATTGTCGTTAACAAATTATTAGCAGAAAGTTGAGGAGTTTCTCCAGTATTCATAATCGTAAAAGCTCCGGTCCCATAAGTATTTTTAACCATACCTGTTTCAAAAGCCCTTTGTCCGAATAAAGCTGATTGTTGATCTCCTGCCATTCCAGAAATAGGGATTTCACTTCCATAAAAATGATAGGATGTTGTTTTTCCATAAATTTTTGAATTAGAAACTACATTTGGGAGGATTCTTTTAGGAATATTAAGTAAATTTAAAATGTCTGAATCCCATTTCAAGTCATAAATATTAAACAACATTGTTCTACTAGCATTAGAATAATCCGTAATATGAATTCTCCCACCTGTTAATTTCCAAACAAGCCAAGTGTCAATAGTACCAAATAATAAATCGCCCTTTTCTGCCCTTTTTTGAGCTCCAGGAACTTTATCCAAAATCCATCGGATTTTTGTAGCTGAAAAATAGGCATCAGGAATTAAACCAGTTTTTTTATGAATGGCTTTTGTATAACCTTCTTTAATTAATTTATCAGCGATATTTGAAGTTTGTCTCGATTGCCAAACCACTGCATTATAAATAGGGAGCCCAGTTTTTTTATCCCAAATAACGGTGGTTTCTCTTTGGTTTGTAATGCCAATCCCCATAATTTGTGTAGGTTTAATAGACGATTTAATAAAAACATCTGCTACTGTAGATAAAACTGTAGCCCAAATTTCGTTAGCATCATGTTCAACCCAACCAGGATGAGGAAAATATTGCTTAAATTCTTTTTGAGATTCAATAATTTTCCTAGCATTATGATCGAATATGACAGCTCTAGAAGTTGTAGTACCTTCATCAATAGCTAATATATATTTTTTTTCCATAACCTCTTCCCTTTTTAAATTAAAATTCTAAATTAATGATCTTTGCTTCATAGACTTTCATTAAATATTTTATTTTTTAAAAGCTTTTAATAAAAAAATAAATAGAGTTTAGCAACTAAATTTTAAATAAGTTTAAGCAACTTTTTTCTGTTATTAATATAATCTTTTTAAACTAAATATAATTTAAAAAATGATTTCGATATGACCCAAAATTTCCAATAAAATATATTCAACAACTTTTTTATCTATTTATATATTTGATTAAACTTCTTTAAATTATCATTCAATGGTAGCGCTGTCAATAAACTTAATCTCCATTCATACTAGCTATGCTAAAATAAAAACATTCCTATAAAATGATAATAAAAAAATAATGTCATTACTTTAATCAAAAAAATTATTTAGATCAATTATATTTATGTGATTTTTATTTTTAAGCTCGTCTAACCCACTAGCATAATTGAAATACTTTATATTTTTTAATTAAATAAAAGTAGCCTATTATATTAAATTATTTATAATGTTAAAATAAAACATAGATTAAGGAATTAGTTTGAAAAATAAATCAGATTTCTGAATCATTCTTAAAATAAATCAAATAATTTATAGTTTTCTATAAAAAATTTACAAATTTATTTTAAGATGAAATTTATTTCATAACTATTTCCCTAAAAGTTTAAAAAATACTTTAAAAAAATAAGAATTTTTAACTTTCTTAATCTAACCTCTTTTATATTTCTTAGAAAGGTAACTATAAAAATGTCCGAGTCAAAAAAACTATTTGTACAATTTAATTTAGCCAATGGTGGCACAATAGAAATACCTTTTAAATATACA
This sequence comes from uncultured Oenococcus sp., assembly GCA_934229385.1. Classification (GTDB taxonomy): domain Bacteria; phylum Bacillota; class Bacilli; order Lactobacillales; family Lactobacillaceae; genus Oenococcus. The sequence continues at coordinate 2,943 of CAKQDH010000005.1, read as the reverse complement.
GAAGAACAAAATACATTTATAAAAAATTTTTTAAAAGAAGTATTAAATAAATCGGAAAGCAAAAATCTTAAAGATAATTCAACAACTTCTAAAAATTTTTGGAAACAATTAAAGTTACAAAATCCAAAACTAAAAAACATTGCCAAAATTAATAATATTTTATATGTACCAAATATAAATGATGATATTGGAGAAGCAATAAATATTAATAACATAACAATTGTTACTTTTTCTGTTAAATCAAAAACAAATGAAATTTATCCCACACAAATTTAAACACAATAATTTACTAAAAAGATTACGTTAATCTTTTATTAAATAATAGATATAAGATTAAATAATCACTATAATAAAAAAATAAATTAGGCACTTATTATGTAAAGAAATAAAGAAAGTGATTATTAATTAATATCGATATAGTGACAATTTGAATAATAAATTTGTCATATTTGCAGAATTTCTCAATTTTAGTTAAAAGTACTTTAACTTTACTTAACTACGTATAAATATAAAAAAATAATTACCCAAATTAAGATTGCAATAAATTCTATAATTTGGGTTATTTTTGAAATAATTCCTAATGAATAAATTCTTTTATTATTAGAAGGAGATATATATTTATATTTTTCAGTTCTCTTCTTCAGAAAATAATTTATTATGCTTATAGCTACTAAAATTATAATTAACCAAATATATATCATATTATATATATTATATTATTTATTAGCTTTCCATTTTTTAGAAACTTATCTGATAAAATTATTAAAATACAATTAAAATAACTAATATAAAATTTAATTAAGAAAAATATTGATTAAGCTAAAATTAATTTATAAAAATTAAATTAGCTTTTTTTAATAATTATTTCTCTTAACGTCTATCTTATTTTTTCAATATATCTCTAATTGTATCTACTATTCATAAAAAAGAAAAAAATTATTCTACTTTTTACTAATCAGATTTTTATCTACCTTTATTTTTCCATTACTATCTAGCAATGGACGTAAATTTTCTTCTCCTAAATGATTAAAAGAACATAAATATTCTTTCCCAGTTTTCTTTTCAACTAAAATTAAGAACTTGCCTCCCATTTTATTATTTTGTTGAGCTAATATTATGAACTTCTTCCTATCAAACATAGTTTATTCCCTTTTTAAATTATTATTTATATTTATATAACATTGAATAAAAATATATTGAAATTTATTTTTTTAAATACTTGGTTTTAGAAAAAGATGTATCCTTATATTTACCAGATTTTCCATAAAAATAATTATACCTTCTCTTAAATTTTCTAAATAAATAGATAACGAAAGCTTTAATAAAACAATATATAGGGATACCAAAAATTATGCCAATAACACCTAAAAGATTACCCATAACTATCAAAACTAATAAGATTGTTACCGTATGTAATTGAACAGTTTTCCCCATTATAGGAGGCACAACAAAATGACCATGAATAACTTGAATTAAAAACCAAACAATTACAAACTTAACTGCCATCCAAAAAGAAATTTGAAAACCAATAATTAAGCCTGGTAAAAAAGCTACAAAAGAACCAATATAAGGTATAATACTAAATACACCCGCTAATAAGGATAAAATTCCAGCATAAGGTAAACCGATAATTGCAAAACTTGGCCAGTACATTAAGCCCAAAATAATACAAGTGATTATTTGCCCTTTAAGATATCCTCCTACTTGATCATTAATAATTTTTGCTAATTCATTAAAATCATTTCTAAAATTAGGAGGAATGATGCCTTTTGCATAGTTAAAAAATTTTTCTTTATCTCTAAGTAAAAAAAAGGCTATAATTGGCGCCATTATGATAGTTAAGCCTATTACTCCAATAGTTGAAAAAATTCCACTAAAACCTTGAATTCCATTTCTAAAATATTTTTCGATAGAGCTATTTAATTTTAAATCAGACCAATTAAATTTTGTAAAATAATGTCTAATTTCATCTGTGAAAGGAAGGCTGGAAAAAATGTTATCTATATTATGTTGAAACCCGTGTAATATTTTAGGAAAATGTCTAATAAAAATATCAATTTGGATTCGCGCATTAATAATTAATTCAATTCCTCCAAATATTAATAATCCTAAAATAATTATATAAATTAAAGAAATAACCCAGGTCCTATTTATAAATTTTTCAAAATATCTTATTAAAGGATCTAGAAGATAAAATAGAACAAGACCAAAAACTATTGGAGGCAAAATAGTAGTTAAAGTAACTATCAAGGGTTGAAAAATAAAACTAATTTTACTATATAATAAAATTACTAACGCTATCATCCCTAACGCTAACAACGTAAAAAGAAGACTATTTCCGCCCCAAAAACGAACCCATCTGTTTTGTTTATTCATAAATTTTCCTCACTCAAATCTCTAAAGTTAGTTATTTCTCTATCGTGTAATTATTTTTAAGCATACTATATAAAAAAACCTATTAAACTTTAAAATATAAAAATAATATAAACTTACTTTACCCAAATTTAATATTAGAGAATTCTCCTCACTTGAGAATTTTTAATTAAAAGTTTTTCAAATAATTTTAAATCATAAAAATTGATAAGTTTTATCTTTTTAAACTGATTAACTAAACTAATAAACCCCTAGAAAATTATTATAACCAATATTTTTATAGATATCATTTTTCATCTAGTTAAAAACTATAGCTGATAGAAAAACAAAGTAAAAAATAAAAAATAAAAACTCTTCATTAATACCGTATAAACTATCATAAACTTAAACAAATTAAAAAAAGAACTTTCACCAAAATAAATAAGACTAAAATACAACCCTTACATTTAACAAAACCTCTTAAATATAAGGTCCCTCATATTATTTCATAATCAAAAAAGCTGCCTTTAAAAGGGCAGCTTAAGTTTGATTTTTATTATCTTCTTCTATTTCATTATTTATAAGGGAGAG
>CAKQDH010000004.1 GCA_934229385.1 uncultured Oenococcus sp. | reverse complement strand
TTAAAATGATTTTAAAATGTTTATTGATTAATAGTTAATAATTATAAAATTAAATAAAAAAATATTATTTTTATTAGATTTTATTTAAAATAAAAAACAGATTTTGTAAAATCTGTTTTATATAATAATTATAAATTAGTCTATTTAATTGTCCATTTTATCTCTGATATCATCTAAAACATCGACTTTAGCTATTTCTATAGCTTCACTAAAACTTATATTAAAACCTGATTTTTTAGCTTTTGCTTGGATCGCTTTAATGTTTTTTATCTTACGTAAATATTCATCTAAAGACGTATCGTGGTACTCAAATTTTGCTTGATCGATTAAATTTTGGAGATTTTTTGCATCTGTTTTCTCTAGGTCCATTTTTATAAATCCTTCTTTAATTATTATTTCTTATTTTTCTTTTTTAATTATAAATTATATACAATTTAAGTACTATAAATTTAAATTCATTTTATATAATTTTATATATAAGTATATAATAATTTATTCTTTAAAAAAATTTAATTTTTAAGCTATTTTATTTATTTGGTTTTTGTTTAGATGAAATGTTTAAACCTTGTTTTTTATAATTTAAAGCAAAATTTTCATGATTCATCCTTTTCCAAAAATCTTTTTTATTAGTTTGTCTTTGACGAGCAATACCCATGTCATGAAAAGATATATTATTGGTTATTGTGGAACCAGCAGCGGTAATTGCTTCATCAGCGATTTGAACTGGTGCTATTAATTTTGTTCCGCTACCAATAAATGCTCTATTACCGACCTTAGTTATATGTTTATTTTTTCCATCGTAATTAACAAAAACTGATCCAGCCCCAATGTTGGTGCCTTCGCCAATAAGAGCATCACCGACATAAGTTAGATGTTCAACATGGGTATGATTGCCGATTTTGGAATTTTTGGTTTCTACAAAATTACCGATATGTACATCTGTACCAGTAATAGTTTTAGGCCGAAGATGTGCAAAGGGTCCTATTTCATTATCTGGGCCGATAACAGAATCATGTTCAATTATGGTACCAGGTTTAATTACAGTTCCGGAACCAATGACAACATGATCATCAATATAAGTATTTTTGGGATCAATTAATATAACACCATTATCCATCATTTCTTTGTTAATTTTTTTACGTGAAATAACGGAAACTTCAGCAAGTTCCCTTAAATTATTAACACCTAAAGATTCTTGCCAATTTTTTAAAATAAAAATTTTTGCCCCTGTTAGAACGTCAGTTAGGTAATATTCTCTTTGCTTATTATTATTTTCAACTTGTCTAATAGCTCTTTTTATATAATCTAATTTAAATAGATATATTCCTGTATTGATTAAATTTATTTTTTTTTGTTCTTCTGTAGCATCTTTTTCTTCAATTATTTGTTCAACAACTTGACTCTTTCCTACAGTTAAAACTCTTCCATAATCAGTTGGATTTTTAACCTTAGAGACTAAGACTGATGAATCAGACCCACCGCCATTTTTAACAAATTTTTCTAAAGTTTTTCCAGTTATTAGTGGCATATCTGCGTTTATGACAAGGACTTTTTCTGAGGTAATTTTAGGTAAAGCACATTTAAGAGCATCTGCAGAACCTGAATAATTTTCTTGTATTACTGTTTGATCTACAAAAGAGGAAAAATCTTCAAAGGGTGATTCAACTGCTATAATGTTTTTTGGATTTATTTCTTTAACAGCCCGGCATACACGTTCTATCATGGGTAAGCCGGTTACTTTGTGAAGAGGCTTAGGAATGTTATCTTTCATTCGTTTACCCTCACCAGCGGCTAAAATTACTACATTGATTTCTGACAATTTATTTCTCCTTAATCCTATAAATATTTTGTTTATAATTACCTGGCTGAACTTTTATAATTTCCCCTGAATCTAAATTGGTATCAATATGTAATAATGATGTAAAATTATTTATATTTCTTTTTTTAGTTCGACCTTCAGCGAAAATAAAAATGCCCTTAACTTTAGCGTTAAATTCTTTGGCCAAAGCCAACATCCCATTAATAGTACCACCTGCTTTCATAAAATCATCTACAATTAAAATCCCGTCACCATTTGGAAGGCCTCTTTTAGGAAGAGACATTTTTTCGATATGATTGGGTACACCGGTTAGGTAATTAACAGATACACTGGGTCCTTCTGTTACTTTGGTTTCACCAGGACGAACGAAGACAAAAGGCACATTTAATTGTTCTGCTATTGCATAAGCAATTGGTATTCCTTTTGTGGCAGCAGTCATAATGGCTTGTATATTTTTATTTAAATATTGAGTTGAAACTATTCTTCCAATTTGATGTAAAATTTTTGGTCTTCCTAAAAGGTCTGATAAATAAACATATCCACCAGGTAAAACCCTAGTTTCATTATTTACCTCTTTAATTATTTTATCTACAAAATTATTAGTGTCTCTTTCTAGCATATAAGGATAGAATTTAACCCCACCTGCTGCTCCTGGGATTGTTTTTAGTAATCCAAAACCATGTTCTTTAAAAGTTTTTTTTAAAATAGTAATATCTTCCGATATGGAAGATTTTGCTGATGAATATCTATTTGCAAAAAAAGATAACGATATTAATGTTCTTGGGTTTTCTGTTAAATAATGAGTTATATCAGCTACGCGTTCAGCTCTTGGTGTTTTCATATTTATTTTCCTAAACATTCTCATTCTACTAAAAAAGCGAAGATATTGGTAAAATACAAATTATTTTATTAAATAAAAAAATTTTTATTAAAATATAAGTTATGAAAGTTGTTAAATTTGGTGGTAGTTCCTTAGCTAGTGGACCACAATTGCAAAAAGCTATAAAAATTGTTGAAGAAGATACTGAAAGAAAAATTATAATTGTTTCCGCTCCTGGTAAACGCTTTCCAGATGATATAAAAGTAACGGATTTGTTATTAGAATTATTTAATAATTACGGAAATAAAAAAGTTGATGATAAATTAAGGCAGAAAATTGTTAAAAGATATTTTGATATCGCTAATTATTTTCACCTTGAAGAAAACATTAGTTCCGAATTAAATAGTCATTTAAAAAAAGTGGAAGAAAGTAAATATCCTAATCAAGCGTATTTTAAAGTAGCTTTATTGGCACAAGGTGAGCATATGTCAGCATGGTTGATTAATAAAATATGTCAAAATTTAAATTTAGATACTATATGCCTTTTTCCTGAAAAAATAGGCCTGTATGTAAGTATAAAGCCTGCCCATGCAAGGCTTTTATCACAATCTTATGCCAATATAGCCAAAGTTAAATCTAAAATAAAAAGTAAAATTATTTTTCCTGGATTTTACGGCATTACTAAATCCGGTTTAATTAATACTTTTGCCCGAGGAGGCTCAGATATTACAGGTTCTATATGGGCAAAAGGAGTTTCAGCTAATGTTTATGAAAATTTTACTGATGTAGATGCTATATATTCGGCTAATCCTGATATTGTTAAAAACCCGAAGCCTATTAGTATCATGACCTATAGTGAATTGAGAGAACTTAGTTATGCAGGATTTAAAGTTTTTAATGATGAAGCTGTTTTACCAGCTATTAAGGGAAATATTCCGATTAATGTAAAGAATACGAATTTTCCTAATAAAAAAGGAACTTTAATTTTACCTGCTGAAAAAATCCATAATAATTTAAAAAAGAATATTACAGGGATTGCAAGCCAAAATAATTTTGATGCACTTTATTTGCATCGTTACTTTATTAATCGTGAAGTAGGTTTTGGGTTAAAAATTCTTAAGATTTTATCGGATCTAAAAATATCTTATGAGCATATGCCATCTGGAATCGATGATGTTACGATAATAATTAATCAAGATCAACTTACAAAAAAGAAAAAAGATATATTGACAAAAAAAATAAGAGCGCAAATCAAACCTGATTCTTTAGCATGGAAAAATAATTACGCTATCATTATGATAGTCGGTCAAGGAATGCTTAATCAAGTTGAAAGTCTTTCTAAAATTATTGACCCCTTAAAGAAAGCAAATATTTTAATAAATATGGTAAATCAAGGAGCATCTGAAACTTCAATTATGTTAGGAATTGGATCGCAAGATGAAAAAGAGGCAGTTAAAGCTATTTATCAGGCAAATTTTAAAAATAAAGGCAACAAAAAAAGTTAATATCTAATATAAGCCATTAATTTTATATAATACCATAATGTTAAATTTAATATTTGAATATAATTTTCGATTAAAATTAATCGCTTTATGCATTTCTTTTTTTAAATTTATCTTTTTAAAATCTTAAACTGTTATTATATGTATACATATAATTTTCTTTTTGGATTATTAAAACATTTAAATTATATTATTAATTTTTAAGTGCCAAAGTACTATTACAAAGCGCCATTAGATAAATTTTATTGCTTTTTCAATTAAAAAATTATATTTATGTTATTAGTTAAAACGTCAGTGTAGCTATAAGATACCCTTTTAAAACTCCCTTCAGCATCTTGCAATTCTACAACAAATAAAGAAGAATATGTTTCAGCCAAAGTCCCCTTACGAGTTGTTGTTTTTTTACGTCCTGCTTGAGCAACTACTGTAATTGGGTCACCTAATTTTTCGTCAAGCTTATCTTTGATATTTTTAATAACTTGTGGCATTTAACCTCCTTAAGTTAAAAGTACATAAAAGCCAAAACTATTATATCAAAAAATAACGTTTAATTATAGGAATTGTCTCGTATATTTTTTGTAATTTAATAATGAATTAATTGATTAGCTTATGAACAATTAATTGGTTTACTAATTCTTTGTATTTTTTTAAATTTAGTTTTTCTCCTCGAATATTTTTTTCTAAGGATAATTTTTGAAAAATGGATTCTAATTTTTTTTTATTTAGACTATTTTTTTCTATAAGAAAAAAAAGGTTGTTTACTAAAGATTTTCTACGGTGGGAAAAGGCAATTTTAATAATTTTGAATAGCTGTTTTTCATAAATAAAGTGGTGGAAATTGGGTTTTATTTTCATATTAATGACAGCAGAGTCTACCTTTGGTTTAGGAAAAAAATTATTTTTAGAAATATAAGTAAGAGGTGTTAATTTAAAATAATATTGAACTGCTAAACTAAGATAGCCAAATTTTTTACTTCCAGGACTAGCTTGTATTCTCTGAGCCACTTCTTTTTGCATTGTTAACGTAATATTGTCAAAATCAATTTTATTACTAAATATTTTAAATAAAACAGGACTGGTTATATAATAAGGCAAATTTGCCACTAACTTGATATGTGGTTCTTGTTTAAAAAAAGCTAAGTTTGTTTTTAAAAAGTCTTCATGGACAATTCGGATATTTGTATACTTATTTAAAGTATTATGAAGAATATATATTAACTTTTTGTCTATTTCATAAGCAATTACCTTTTTAGCTTTTTTAGCTATCTGTTCTGTTAGAGCTCCTAGACCTGGACCTATTTCAATAACTATATCTTTATTTTTAATTTGGGCAAGAGAAACTATTTTTTTTAAAATATGAGGATTAATTAAAAAATTTTGCCCAAACCTTTTATTAATATGAAAATGATATTTATTTATGATTGTTTTTGTTTGAGTTGGTGTTCCTATAGGAATAATTTCTTTCAAAATCTTTTACCGTCCTTACTAAAGAGCCTTTACTTATTTGAAAGTAATTTAATTCTTTTAAAAAAAATTTAGCGTTTCCCTGATCTATATGTAATTTTTTAGCAATAAACTTTCTTTTTATGCTAGAAAATTTTTTTCCTATAAGATTATATTTAAAAAAATCTTTACGTGAAATAGTGTCTTGTAACTTTTTTTTAGGAAATTTTATATTTTTATAAATAAGTTTTTTTAATAAATATGGTTCAACATGTTCAAGACCCAGAGAGCCCTTTTTAAGGGGCTTGGCTTGTTCAGGGGTTAAAAATACATGTTTAGACTCAGGTACCTCTTTTATTATTTTGTTTCTGATTCTTTTTCCTTGAAAATCTGGGTCGGTAATAATTAATAAAATATTTTCTTTTGATAAGAACTTTAATTTTCTTAATAGATCTTTTTTTATATGTGATCCGTTTGTTTCGATAATTTGTAAATTTTTTCCTAATGCTATTTTTAGACGTGAAGAATCTTTTTTTCCTTCAACAACGTAAATAATTGGTTTTATTTTTTTTCTTTCCATAAACGTTCAGAATTATGTGTGGTTATTTTAGCTAGTTCAGTATTATCTATTTTTAATAAGTTGGCTAAGTGATTGATAACAAATTTTGTAAAGGCCGGTTCATTAATTCTTCCTCTTTTTGGAACTGGTGCTAGAAAAGGAGAATCTGTTTCCACTAATAATCTTTGTAGAGGGACAGCTTTAGCTGCTTGATTTATTTCCTTAGTATGCTTAAAGGTAACCAATCCTGAAAAACTGATATATCCGCCTAAATCCACTAATTTTAAAGCTTGTTTGGCGTTTCCACTAAAAGAATGTAACTGAAACCTATTAATATTATATCTCTTTAAAATTTCGTAAATATCTTTAAAAGAATCTCTCATATGGATCATTACCGGAAAATTAAGTTCCTTTGATAATTTTAATTGGCTTTTAAAAGCCTTAATTTGTTCTTGGACATTATATCCTGGCCAATGCCAATCAAGACCAATTTCTCCTATACCTACAACCGAAGGGTCTTTTAATTGAATTTTTAAATTATTTTCTATATCTTCATTGTAATGTTTGCTATCTTCTGGTTGGAAACCAATAATAGCTTTTACTTCTTTAGGAAACTTCTGAGCAATTTTTATTGCCATTTTGTTACCTTTTGAATTGTATCCAATAACATTTATTTTTTTTACGCCAAACTCTTTTGCTCTTTTTATGTAGTAATTACTTTTAGGAAAGAGTCTTTCATCATTTAAATGTGCATGAGTATCATAGATTTTATATGAATTTTTTTGTTTAAAAAATGTCATTTTTTAGAAACCCAATTTTTATTTATTATTTTAAATACAATCAAAACCTAGTTTTTCACCCTTATAAACGTTTAGTATTTTTCCATTTCGACGAACAGTTATTTCATCGTAATTGTAAAAAAGTAATTCATATTCTTGATTAAATTTTAAATCTTGGAGTTCTTTTTTATTAGCGGTTTTGCCAGAGATTATAAAAGTGACTGGAGAAATTTCTTTTAAAATATCTTGTTTTTGAAAAATGCCAAAAGTGTTCATAATATATAATATATCTTCCTTAAGAAAGTCAATTATCACAGGCTAAAACCTGAGGATTTTAGATCTAATACCAAAAAAATATCGATTCTCACAATTTGCTTAGATAAGCTATTACTGTACCTAAAAAAAGAATAATAGTTAGCTAAGCTTTAACATCCCCAAGTTGCCAACGAGACAATTTTGTGAAAAAGTTACCTTTTAAGTTAGATCTTTAGTCAAAGTGTTTTTAACGGTATCCTAATGTTAAAATAAGGATTCTTTCAAGAATTTTTGCTTTGTCCTTTAATTAAATAAAAGATGTGAAGTATTTTACTAAAGATAATTTCAATTAATTTCTAATTAATTGATTTCTAGTTTTAATGTAAATAGAAAATTTTTTTATTATATTATAATTTCTATTTTAATACGACAATTTATTGTTTATAACAAATTTTTTAGTATATTTTTTAAATAAATTTGTATAAAGATTTTTATAAATATAATTTATTAAATACAGGTTAGAACAAAAATATTTTTAAACAGCTATTTTTTGAGAATATACAAATATTGTTTAAAAATACCTAATAAAAACTTTTAAAATTTAAAATCTTTCTAATTTTTGGCCTTTGTTAGTATCTATTATACGATACCCTTCTTTTAAAGCTTGGTTTCTTAATTCGTCAGAAAATTGCCAATTTTTATCCTTACGTGCTTGTGACCTTTTTTTTAATAATTTAATTAAATGGTCAGGAATATTTTCAATCTTTTTTTTGTTTAAATTGCTAATACCTAAAATACCAGTTAGATCAGCCAGAGTTTGAAGCATTTTATTAGCGGCATTTTTTTTAATATCTTCTTTATTAAGATAAGAATTAATAAGTTTTATTAAATTAAAGATAGCCGTATTAGCGTTAGCAACGTTAAAATCATCGTCCATTGACACTATGAAATTTTGTTCTATTTTTTTTGTCTTTTCCTCGATCAAAGGATCTTCACTTTGACTATTTTTCGGAGCTTCTTGTAAATTACTGTAAGCATTTCTAATTCTATCTAATTCTTTTTGGGCTCTTTTAATTCCAGGGATTGAATAATTTATAGGTCGTCTATAATGAGTTGATGCCATAAAATAGCGTATAGCTACAGGATCATCAAATTTTTTTAATAATTCATGAACAGTTGTAAAATTTCCTAAAGATTTACTCATTTTCTCATTATTGACATTAACAAAACCATTATGTAACCAATAATTAACAAATCTTTTTCCTGTATGTGCTTCTGATTGAGCTATTTCATCAGAGTGATGAGGAAAAACTAAATCAACACCTCCTCCATGAATGTCAAGAGTATCTCCTAGAAATTTATTTGCCATAACCGAGCATTCTATATGCCAGCCTGGCCTGCCCTTGCCCCAAGGAGAATCCCATTTGATAACATTACGTGGTTCGTTTTTCCAAAGAGCGAAATCTAACGGATTTTCTTTCATTTTTATGATATTTTCATTTAATCTTCCAGAAGCTCCGGTTTCTAAGGTTTCCAAACTTTCATGAATTAATCGCCCATAATTTTTTGCTTTAAGAACTCGAAAATAAACGTCGCCGTTTTTTTCATAGGCGTAATGTTTATTGACTAAATCTTTAATAAAATTTATTATATCTTCGATAACGTTTGTTGCTCTTGTCCTTTTAGTAGGTGGAAGGACATTCAAAGGCAAAGTATCTTGGTAAAAAGCCTTAATATATTTATTAGTTATGGCATTTTCTGTAGTTTTTTCTTTTTTAGCACGATTAATTATTTTGTCATCTACGTCGGTAAAATTAGAAACAAAATCAACTTGAAATCCTCTATATTTTAAATAACGTCTAATAACGTCAAAAGCAATTGCACTTCTTGCATTTCCTATATGGATATAATTATAAACTGTAGGGCCACAAACGTACATTTTTATTTTGTTTGGAACTTGAGGAATAAATTTTTCTTTTTTTAAAGTTTCAGTATTAAAGACTTTTAACATTTTATATAACCTACTTTATTTATTTTATTAAAAATTATGAGTTATTGGTTAATAAATAATAATTTTTATAAAATTTCTAAGTTTGTTAATTATTTTAGACTAAAAACGATGCCCGTTGAGATTATTACCAAAATTTGTCCTATTTTGAATATATTTTAAGAAATAATATTTTGTCTAATTAAGTAATAATGGTATTAGGAATATATTTAGAGACAAATATTTATACTATATTAGCATCGTTATAATCGGTTGGAAATGAATTTAAGAAGACTAATGAAAAATAATAATAATTATTGTTGTTTATAAGAATATATTAAATAGTTTTTAAATTAAAAATAATAATATTAAAACTTAAAATGTAAGTTATTAACATTTTAATTAATAGTTGTCTATTTTTTTTAAATTATTTTAAATTTTAATGAAAAAATTATATAGAAATTTCACGAATAAATTCGTGGGTTCGTGGGATGGATGCCATGATAAATCAGCCCCCTTTGGCAACCTGGGAACGTTAAAGGCTTAGCTGACTATTATTCTTTTTTTAGGTACAGTAATAGCTTACCTAAGCAAATTGTGAGAGTCTATACTTTTTTGGTATTAGATCTAAAACCCCCAGATTTTAGCCTGTGATAGTTGATAATATGAAAATAATTACTTTTAGCTTTTTATTTTAGTTTATTAAAATATTAAAAAAACATGGTTTATTCTTCAATTTTAATTAAGGTACAAACTATGCTTATTTTTGAATAAAAAATACTTTTTAAAATTAAAAAAGTTTATTTAGTCTACTTAAAGTTAAAGTATTGTTTTTCTTACTTTATAAAAAAAGTAGATCATTTTTCTTTTTTGTTATCTCTTAAAAATTTTTCTTGAACCTTAGCCAGTTTATTGGTTAAATATACAGGATAAAAACTTGGTTTTTTGAGCCTTTGTGTTTCAGCTGGCAACTCCTTTAGTTTTTTATCTAAATGTTTTTTTATATTGTGTACACTTGGATTTTTATAAACTAGTTTTCCCTTATTAAAAATATTGCAGGGCATTCTCTTAACTATAAAGTTTTTTAAAGTACTTCTTTTATCAGTAGATAAAGGATCAGCATTAATAATTTCTATTTCAGAATTAATTTTTTCGTCTTTTAGAGCAATTAAATCAGCAAAAGCTGATGAAGGATCATCTTTCCTATAAAGGCGATAAAAGGTCTTTAAACCAGGTAAAGTTAATTTACTTTGGCTATCACTTATTTTCATTTTTGGTAAGCGTTGATTGTTTTTTTCAATCAAGGACAATTTATAAACTCCACTTAAAACCGGAGAAGAAAAACTTGTTATTAAATTTTCTCCGATACCGAAATTGTCAACTGGTGCCTTTTCAGCTAACAATGATTGGATAACAGATTCATCAATTCCACTTGAAACCGTAATTTTGACATCTGGAAATCCTGCTTTATCTAAGATAGCACGTGCTTTTTTAGCAAGAGCAGAAAGATCTCCTGAATCAATACGAATACTAAAATTATGATGCCCTCTTTGTTTTAATTCCGAAAATACTTTTATTGCATTCGGTAAACCAGAATTAATTACATTATAGGTATCTACTAATAAAGAAACATTATTAGGATAAGCCTTAGCCCACTTCCTAAAAGCTGTTAATTCATCTGGAAAAGCTTCTATCCAGCTATGAGCCATAGTTCCAGCTGGTTTAAGATGAAATTTTTTTGCTGCTTCAACATCTGAAGTAGAACTGCAACCCCCAATAACGGCTGATCGAGCTCCCCAAATAGCTGCTGATTGGCCTTGTGCTCTTCGAGAACCAAATTCCATAATGGGGCGTCCTTGAGCAGCATAACTCATACGGCGTGATTTAGTAGCAATTAAAGATTGATGATTAAAACTATTAAGAATTAATGTTTCTAATAATTGGGCTTGGATTAAAGGACCAAAAACGGTAATAACTGGTTCTTGAGGAAAAATAGGGGTGCCTTCAGGAACTGACCAGACATCACAATTAAATTTTAAATTTTTTAAATATTTTATAAATTCTTTTGAAAAAACATTTAAAGAAGATAAATATTTTAAATCTGAAACTGTAAAATGAAAGTTTTTTAAACTTTGAATGATTAATTCAAGCCCTGCAGATATAACAAAACTTCCTTGATCTGGAACTTTTCTAAAAAATAAATCAAACCCACCTTTTTCTTTTACGTTATTTTTTAAGTAACCATTTGCCATTGAAAATTCATAAAGATCGGTTAAAAGAGGTGAATTTATATCTAAGTTATTATTTTTTGTTGGAACCATTTATGTTTATAATCTCCTTTGATCAAATATTTAAGAACTAATAAATTTAATTAGTTCTAGTGCCATAAAGACGGTCTCCTGCATCACCTAATCCTGGAACAATATATCCCTTTTTATTTAGATGGTCATCTAAAGCTGCTGTATAAATATCAACGTCAGGTTCTGTTTTTTGAATATTCTTAATTCCTTCTGGAGCTGCAACTAAAATCATTAATTTAATATTTTTTTCTTTTACATCCCTTTTTTTCAACGCTTCGATTGCGTCTTTTGATGATCCGCCAGTTGCAAGCATTGGGTCTACTAAAATAATTTTTCTTTTATCAATATCCTCTGGTAGCTTTACGAAATATTCATGAGGCTGAAGAGTTTTTTCATCTCTATACATGCCTATATGGCCAATTCTTGCTGCTGGAATTAAATTAACTACGCCTTCAACCATGCCCAAACCGGCGCGAATAATTGGAACAACAGCAACTTTTTTACCTGCTAGTTTTTTAACTGTAGTTTTAGCTAAAGGTGTTTCTACTTCAACATTTTTTAGTGGCATATCTCTACTAACTTCATAGGCCATTAAAGTAGCAATTTCATTTACTAATTCTCTAAAATCTTTTGTACTAGTATTTTTGTTACGTAATATACTTAATTTATGTTGAATAAGCGGATGATTAATTACAGTAAATTTTCCCATTTGAAAACCCTAATCCATCTTATCACTTTTAAAATTCTCCTTTTAATCAAATTTTTATAACTTGACAATTTAGTAAATTACGTTTAAATTAAGGACAATTTAATATGAACCTTTAAATTAGTCCTGTGAGGCTAATAAGGATAATAACTTTGTAAGTGAGTTCTTATGGTTTTATGGGTTAAGAGAAAATCATAAGGGCTTTTTTATTAAATAAGGGCGATTATTAGATTAATTTTATTAGGATCACCTAAAATGCAAAGAAAAATTATGGATGCAATAGATATAAGGCGTGCTTTAACTCGTCTTATGTATGAAATTATCGAACAAAATAAGGGTACGGAAAATTTGGTGTTTATTGGAATTAAAACCCGAGGAATTTATTTAGCACAACGTTTAGCTAAACAGTTACAAAAATTAGAATCAATTAAAATACCAGTTGGTTCTTTAGATATAACCTTGTATCGTGATGATCATCCTAAAACAGGGGTCTCTAGTCGAGCTAAACTGAAAAGCGCGAATATCCCTGTCAGTATAGATAATAAACATGTGATTTTAATTGATGATGTATTATTTAATGGTCGAACGGCAAGGGCTGGCCTTGATGCCTTAATTGATCATGGTCGTCCGGCAAAAGTATCTTTAGCTGTTTTAATAGATCGTGGCCATCGTAAGTTTCCTATTCGTCCGGATTTTATTGGTAAGAATGTTCCCACATCGTTGGAAGAAAGGGTACATGTAGCTATTAAGGAATTTGATGGATATGATAAAGTTAGTATTGAAAAAATAGAAGGTAAATAAAGAATGATGAACCATTTAATTGTTTCCAGAGAGAGACAAAACGGTTTTTATAGTTTTTATATTAAGTATGATTATCATTGGTCTAATCTCTCTGCAAGTGTCTTGTTGAGGAATTAGGCCCTTTTTATATTATTTTTTATTTTGTTAAGGAGAAAAAATGATAACGAGTAAATTAAATAAAAATATTGTCGATATTAAGCAATTTAATAATTTGGAAGTAATGAATTTTATTAATTTAGCTCAAAAATTTAAAAAAGGGTTAAAGATTACTTTAACACGCCCTGTTTATGCTATGAATCTTTTTTTTGAAAATAGCACTCGAACACATACTAGTTTCGAAATGGCAGAAAGACGTTTAGGATTGCAAATTTTACCTTTTGATCCAAAAACTAGTTCTATTACTAAAGGGGAAAGTCTTCTTGATACTTTAAAAACTCTTCAAGCAATCGGGATTAATTTGGCAGTAATACGTCATCCCCAAAATAATTATTATCGTTCTATTTTAGCTTCTAATTTAAAATTAAGCTTAATTAATGCTGGTGATGGTTCTGGTCAACACCCTTCACAATCACTTTTAGATATGCTTACGATATATGAAAAGTTTAGTCACTTTAGAAATTTAAAGGTTGGAATCGTTGGTGACCTATCTCATTCACGAGTAGCTCGTTCTGACATGGCTTTATTAAACCAACTTGGAGCAGAAGTATTTTTTAGTGGGCCTAAAAAATGGTATTTAAAAAAATTTATGAAGTATGGAAAATATTATTCTATAGATCAATTAATCACTCAAGTAGATGTAGTAATGTTGCTTCGTGTGCAGCATGAAAGGTTAACTGAAGCGGGCGACAAGAAATTTAATACAGAAGTATATCACAAAAAATTTGGTTTAACACATGAAAGAGCTAATTTAATGAAACCAACTTCTATTATCATGCATCCGGCTCCGGTTAACCGTGGAGTTGAGATATCTCCTGATTTAGTGGAATCTCCTCAATCAAGGATTTTTAAGCAAATGCAAAATGGCGTTTTTATGCGTATGGCAATGATATCTAATGTTTTAGCCTCCCAACGGCTTATTGAACCGCTTAACTTGGAGACAAGATGAGAATTTTAATTAAAAATGCTTCTATTTTTTTAAATAAAGAATTAAAAAAAAGAGATATTTTAATTGAAAAGGGAAAAATTAAATCAATTGAAAAAAATCTTAAAATTACTAGTAATTCTTTAAATAAAGTAATTAATATTCAAGATAATTTTGTTAGTCCCGGATTTGTTGATGTTCATGTACATTTACGCGATCCAGGTTTTACTCAAAAAGAAACTATTTTAACTGGGAGCCTTGCCGCAGCCCATGGTGGTTTTACAACTATTGCAGCGATGCCTAACGTTATCCCTGTTCCAGATACACCTCCTAAAATAAGGAAAATGATACAACGCAACAAAAAAGAAGGCAAAGTTCATATTTTTCAGTACGCTACTATTACTAAGGGCCGAGATGATAGTCAATTAGTTGATTTTAAAGCTGCTAAACAAGCAGGAGCTTTTGCTGTTAGTAATGATGGTTCAGGAATCCAAAAATCAAACGTTATGTATCAAGCTATGAAAATGACGGCTAAAAATCATATCCCCCTTGTAAATCATGCGG
This sequence comes from uncultured Oenococcus sp., assembly GCA_934229385.1. Lineage (GTDB taxonomy): Bacteria > Bacillota > Bacilli > Lactobacillales > Lactobacillaceae > Oenococcus. Next base: position 87,439 of record CAKQDH010000004.1, on the reverse strand, counting down.
AAGATAGTTCATTAACTTTTGGAGGAGTAGTTAATCAAGGGTTAATCGCTAGAAAATTAAATTTACCTGGAATTCCAGATGTTTCTGAATCGACACAAATTGCCCGGGATTTATTGTTAGCACAAGCTACAGGAGCCCATTATCATGTATGTCATGTTTCCTGTGCTAGTAGTGTGAATATGATCCGTATTGCTAAAAAAATGGGAATTAATGTTACTTGTGAAGTTACTCCTCATCACTTGCTATTGGATGAAACTTCAATACATAAAGATGATTCAATGTTAAAAATGAATCCTCCTCTTCGATCTCCAAAAGACCGGGAAGCCCTGATTAAAGGATTAAAAGATGGAACTATAGATATTATTGCAACCGATCATGCTCCCCATACTAAGAAAGATAAAGCTGGTTCAATGAAAAAAGCGGCTTTTGGTATTACTGGTTTAGAAACAGCTTTTTCTGTCTTATATACAGGATTAGTTAAAACAAAAAAACTTAAGTTAAATAAACTGATTGAGTTAATGACTTTGAATCCTGCTGTAATATTTGGTTTTTATAGAGCTGGTCAATTAAAGATTGGTCAACCGGCTGATCTTACAATAATTAATTTAAAAAAAAGTTTTCAGATAAAAAAAGAAAATATGTTATCTAAAGGAAAAAATTCCCCTTTTATTGGAAAGAAAGTTTATGGGGAAATATTGGCTACCTTAGTCAATGGGAAAATAGTTTATAGGAAATGAAAATGCAAAAATATTTGGTCTTAGAAGATGGCACTATTTTTAAAGGAAAAGCTTTTGGTGCAAAAAAGGATACAGTTGGTGAATTAGTTTTTAATACTGGTATGAGTGGTTATCAGGAATCAATAACTGACCAATCTTATAATGGTGAGATTTTAATGTTTACTTATCCTTTAATTGGTAATTATGGTATTAATAAAGACGATTATGAATCAATTATTCCTCGATGCAGAGCTGTTGTAGTCCATGAATTAGCTCGTCAAACTGGTAATTGGAGATATATAATGTCTCTTGATGATTTTTTAAACGTTAATAATATTCCAGGAATTTCTAATATTGATACTCGGGCCGTTACTAAACATATTCGTACCAAAGGCTCTATGAAAGCTTGCTTAGTTAATAAATTAACTTCCTATACACTTTCTGATTTAAGAAAAACTATTTTAGATCAAAATTTAGTGAAAGAAAGTTCTACAAAAAATGCTTTTCCTAGCCCAAATACCGGATTTAATGTTGCTGTTATTGATTTTGGCTTGAAACATTCTATCTTGCGTGAACTTTCTAAGAGACATTGTAATTCGACTATCGTGCCATATAATACAACCTCAGATAAAATTTTTCGTTTAAAACCAGATGGTGTTGTTTTAACTAATGGTCCTGGTGATCCAAAAGTTATTAGTAAAAGAATATTAAAGATGATTTTGCGAGTAGAAAAACGAATTCCTTTATTTGGTATATGCTTTGGTCATCAATTATTTGCTTTAGCTAACGGTGCTGATACTTTTAAAATGAAGTTTGGACACCGTGGTTTTAATCATCCTGTACGAGAAATTGCTACAGGACGTATAGATTTTACTTCTCAAAATCACGGTTATGCCGTGAAACGAAATTCTTTAGGGCAAACTAACTTAATAGTTACTCATGAAGAAATTAATGATGGAACAGTCGAAGGACTTCATCACCTTAATTATCCTGCTTTTTCAGTGCAATTTCATCCAGATGCTTCTCCTGGTCCACATGATGCTGGTCATCTTTTTGATGAATTTATAGGTTTAATGGAAGCCAAAAAGTAGAAAGGATAAAATAAAAATGCCTAAACGTACAGATATTCATAAAATTATGGTTATTGGTTCTGGACCTATTATAATTGGCCAAGCAGCAGAATTCGATTACTCTGGTACACAAGCTTGCTTGGCTTTAAAAGAATTAGGATATGAAGTAATTTTAGTTAATTCAAATCCGGCTACCATAATGACTGATAAAGAAATTGCCGATAAAGTTTATTTAGAACCGATCACCCTACAATTTGTTTCCCAAATTTTGCGTAAAGAAAAACCAGAAGCTATTTTACCAACTTTAGGTGGACAGCAAGGTTTAAATATGGCGGCAGAACTTTCGAAAGTAGGAATTCTTCAAGAAATGAAAATTGAATTATTGGGAACTGATTTATCGGCAATTAATCAAGCTGAAGATCGTGGGAAATTCAAAGCGCTTATGAAAAAATTGGACCAACCCACCCCTTCTTCTAAAACTGCTCAGACAGTTAGTGAAGCCTTATTATTTGCTAAACAAAAAGGTTTTCCAGTAATTGTTAGGCCTGCTTATACAATGGGTGGAACTGGAGGAGGAATAGCTAAAAATGAAAAACAGTTAAAAAAAATCGCTGAAAATGGTTTACATCTTTCCCCAGTTACTCAAATTTTAGTAGAACAAAGTATTGCTGGGTATAAAGAAATTGAATTTGAAGTAATGCGTGATGCTGCTGATAATGCATTAGTAGTTTGTAATTTAGAAAACTTTGACCCAGTTGGTATACATACTGGTGATTCAATTGTGTATGCACCTATTCAGACGTTGTCAGATAGAGAAATACAAATGTTACGAGATGCTTCTCTTAAGATTATTCGAGCTTTAAAGATTGAAGGAGGATGTAATGTACAGTTAGCTTTAGATCCAAAGAGTTTTCAGTATTATATTATTGAGGTCAATCCTAGAGTAAGTCGATCTTCAGCTTTAGCTTCCAAAGCTACTGGCTATCCAATTGCAAAAATGGCAGCTAAAATTGCTGTAGGTTTACATTTAGACGAAATAAAAAATCCAGTTACGGATAAAACTTATGCCGAATTTGAGCCTGCTTTAGATTATGTCGTTTGTAAAATACCTCGTTGGCCATTTGATAAGTTCATTACCGCTAATAAACGTCTTGGTACTCAAATGAAAGCTACTGGGGAAGTGATGGCGATTGGAAGAAATATTGAAGAGGCTACTTTAAAGGCAGTTCGTTCTCTTGAAATTAACCATGATTATTTGGAAGAAAATTCGCTAAAAAAATTAAACGATGAACAATTAAGCCAGAAATTAATTTATGCTGAAGATGATCGCTTATTTTGTTTAATGGAGGCAATAAGAAGAGGATATGAAATTAAATATTTGGCAGAATTAACGCATATAAATATTTTCTTTTTAGATAAACTGTTACACATTTTCCAAATTGAAGGAAAGCTAAAAAATAATATTAATGATTTGAGAATTTTAAAAGTAGCTAAAGAAAATGGTTTTCCTGATTCTTTTATTGCAAAGATTTGGGGAATAACTTCTGGTCAAATTAGGGATTTACGTAAGAAGAAAAAGTTGAAGCCTGTTTATAAAATGGTGGATACTTGTGCAGGAGAGTTTGATTCTAAAACGCCTTATTATTATAGTACCTATGAATCGGAAAACGAATCTATTGTTAATAAAAAGCCTTCAATATTAGTTATAGGATCAGGCCCAATTCGTATTGGACAGGGGGTTGAGTTTGATTATGCTACGGTCCATTCAATACAAGCTATTCAAAAAGCAGGTTTCGAAGCTATTATTATTAATAATAACCCCGAAACGGTTTCAACGGATTTTTCTGTGTCTGACAAATTATATTTTGAGCCCTTAACTATTGAGGATGTTTTAAATGTAATCGATATAGAAAATCCTATAGGAGTAATTGTTCAATTTGGAGGCCAAACAGCAGTTAATCTTGCAAAATCCCTAACCAATCATGATGTAAAGATACTTGGGACTTCTGCTAATGATCTTAATAAGGCCGAGGATCGATATCAATTTAATAAAATTATTAAAAAGCTTGGTATTCTTCAACCTAGAGGGAAAACTATAAAGAATGAAAAAGAAGCTCTGGAAACGGCTGATAAAATAGGCTACCCAGTTTTAGTTAGGCCTAGTTATGTTCTAGGCGGACGGGCTATGGAAATTATTAATAAGCGAAGCGATTTAGAATATTATATTTATAATGCTGTCAAAGTTTCTCATAACCATCCTGTCCTTATTGACAGTTATTTACTTGGTAAAGAATGTGAAGTAGATGCAATTTGTGATGGGGAAACAGTTTTAATACCTGGCATTATGGAACACATAGAACGGGCTGGTGTTCATTCAGGTGACTCAATGGCCGTGTATCCTCCACAAACTATTTCGGAAAATTTACAAAAAAAGATTGTTGGTTATACCAAAAAGTTAGCGTTAGCTTTAAATTGCAAAGGGATAATAAATATCCAATTTATAATTCATAATAATAAATTATATGTGCTTGAAGTTAATCCTCGAGCTAGTCGGACAGTTCCCTTTCTTAGCAAAATAACTGGTATTTCAATGGCTGAAGTAGCTACCAAAGCGATTTTAGGGATAAAGTTAAGCAAGTTAGGATATAAAGGCGGTTTGATAAAAGCAAGTTCATTAAATTATGTTAAAGCTCCAGTCTTTTCTTTTTCTAAATTAAATCAGGTAGACACTTTATTAGGACCAGAAATGAAATCTACGGGAGAAGTAATGGGTAGTGATCGGACCATGCCAAAAGCACTTTATAAAGCCTTTGAAGCTTCTAAATTACATATTCCTATGAAAGGGAGGATTTTATTTACCGTAAAAGATGATGATAAAAAAGAAGCTTTGAATTTAGCAAAAAGTTTTCATGAGTTAGGTTATTTTCTCTTAGCCACTGCTGGTACAGCTTCTTATTTTGAAAAAAATGGCCTTGATGTTGAGAGAGTAAACAAAGTATCAACAAGAAAAAACAATCTATTAAAACAAATAGGAACTGGGAAAATTCAAATTGTGGTGAATACTATTTCAGATAGACAATATTCTGCTAAAGATGGTTCATTAATTAGGAACGCCTCAATTATTTATGACGTCCCCCTCTTTACTTCTTTAGATACAGTTAAAGCAATATTAAAAGTTTTAGAATCTCGAGGATTTATAACCCATTCTTTATAAAAATTTAAAAAGAAAATTTTATAAAAAACGAAAAGAAATATAAATGGAAAATTTAAGAGTTAATTTAGCAAATATAAAATTAAAAAATCCAATTATTCCAGCCAGTGGCACCGTGGCTTTTGGAAAAGAATTATCACGGAAATTTAATCTTAATGTTTTGGGTAGTCTGGTAATTAAATCTACTACGGAAAAACCGAGAAAAGGAAATAAACCTCCAGTTGTGACTGAAACATCAGCTGGTTGGTTAAATGCCATTGGGCTAAAAAACCCTGGCATTAAAAATGTTTTTTTAGAGAAATTACCTTGGTTAGCTAGTCATTTTCCTAATTTACCGATTATTGGGAGCGTGGCTGGTTCTAAAATTTCAGAATATATAAATGTGGCTAAGCAAATAATAAAGGCCCCAAATATTGCGTTAATTGAAATTAATGTTTCCTGTCCTAATGTAAAAAAAGGTGGTGCTCTGTTTGGAAATGACCCGGAATTGGTTGAAAAATTAACGCGAAAAATAGTAAAAATCAGCAATAAACCCGTTTTTATGAAATTAACACCTAATGTTACTGACATTGTTTCTATTGCTAAAGCTGCAGAAAAAGGCGGCGCTGATGGTCTTACGATGATTAATACTTTAACTGGTATGAAAATTAACTTAAAAACGAAGCGTCCCGTTCTTGGTAATTTAAGCGGAGGGTTATCTGGTAGAGCTATTCATCCATTAGCTATTAATATGGTTTATCAGGTTCGTCAGCATACTAAGTTACCAATCATTGCTTGTGGCGGGGTTAACAATTCAAATGATGTTTTGGAATTTTTTATGGCAGGTGCAAATGCTATTGAAATAGGGTCTGGTAATTTTTCTAATCCTAAAATCTGCTCGAATATTATAAATAAGCTCCCTTTAACTATGAAAAAATATAAAATTAAATCATTATCTCAATTAAGTAATAATGTTTTAGAACAAATTTATCAAAAATGAACTTTATTTAAGGAGCTAGTTAAGGTGGGAAAAGGAAAATGAAAGAAATATCAAATGTAATAGCAGCGAATTTATTAAAGATTAAAGCTGTAAGCTTAAATTCTAAAGAACCGTTTAAATGGGCAAGTGGAATTTATAGCCCTATTTATACAGATAATCGTTTAACTGTTTCTTATCCAAATGTAAGAAAAAATATTGCTGAGGGTTTTGCTAAAAAAATACATGAAAAGTTTTTAAACGTTGACGTAATTGCTGGTGTTGCAACGGCGGGAATCCCACATGCTGCTTGGGTAGCGGAAAAACTTAATCTTCCGTTGATATATGTTCGGTCAAAACCAAAAGAGCATGGGACTAAAAGCCAAATTGAAGGTGTCCTTAAAGAGGGGTCACAAGTAATTTTAATAGATGATTTGTTTTCAACTGGAGGCAGTGTACTTAAAGCTGTAAAAGCCGTTCGTAAGGCCGGAGGAAATATTTTAGCCGTAGGTTCAATTTTTAGTTATCAACTACCTCAGGCAACAAATAATTTTGAACTTTATAATGTATCTTCTTTTAGCTTAACTAATTATTTTGATTTAATAAAAATTGCTTTAAGGAAAAATTATATTGATCATTATGATTTTGAATTATTATATTCTTGGCACCAAAACCCAATAGATTGGAGCAAAAAATATAAACAGCGTTAAATTTAAGAAATTTTGTATTTTTTAAATAATATTAATTAAATTATAAAAAATATAAAATTTTTTTGAGCCATACAATTTATTTTTAAAAAACACTATGAAACCAATTATCATCTCTTTAGATTTTGAAAATAAAAAGCAAACCTTAAGGTTTTTAAATAAATTTGCTAATAAGCCTAATCTTTTTGTAAAAATTGGAATGGAATTATTTTATTCTAAAGATGGTCCTTCAATTATACAAGAGCTACATAAACGAGAAGTTAATATTTTTTTAGATTTAAAATTATATGATATCCCTAATACAGTAAAAAAAGCTGCTTACCAATTAGCTATTAAAAACATCCAGCTAATGACTATTCATGCTTCTGGGGGATCTAAAATGATTAAAGCAGCAAAAAAAGGTTTGATAGAAGGTAGCAAAGAAAAAGGATTTAAGCCAGCTAAATTAATCGCTGTTACTCAACTCACCTCTACTTCTGAAAAACAGATGCATAAAGAACAGTTAATTCAAGCTAATTTAAACGAATCTGTGTTAAGTTTAGCTAAATTAGCAAAAGAAAATGGAGCTGATGGAGTTGTATGTTCAGCTTTAGAAAACCCTATTATTCATCAAAAAATTGGACAAGATTTTCTCTGCCTTAATCCAGGGATTCGTTTAAAACAAATTGTAAATGATGACCAAAAAAGAGTTGTCACTCCAAAAGAAGCTATTGAATTAAAAAGTAATGGAATTATCGTTGGCCGTCCTATTATAAATTCATCAAAACCAGTAACTGTATATAACAGAATTCTAAAAGAATGGAATAAATGAAGATAATTTTATATTTTTATATATGTAATGTAGTATAGATAAATTTTTTTGCTAAAGAAATAATTTTAAAGGGATGATTGCCATAATAAAATTGAGCTAATTTCTCTAAAAAATCGGAGATTATAAAATTTTTATTAGTTACCCTTATTTTTTTAGAATGGTAATATTTGAGAGAAAATTAATTTTTGTGAATTAAGTTTATTAGAACAATTACATTGGTTTTTGCTATTTAATTAATTAATTCAATTTTAGTTAATTTTGTCTTCTTTTAGAAGGAAAATATTTATTTCCCGAAGCTTTTTTCAGCCTATTCATATAAGCCTCACCTATACCCTTTTCTGGTAATGATTGAACAAAAATACTTTTGACTTTTTTTTGATCGTCAAGGTATCTTAAAGCGGAAAAGAGTTCTTTTGTTGCTGATTCTGCATTATTTCCTAAAGACCATGTATAAAAAGTTGGGTCCAGAGTTTTTATGAATTTATTAAAAGCAACAACTGAATCAGTTTTCTTTAATTTTTCCTTTAATTGAGGAAAAGATGTTGAACTAAAGATAGTTACGTTTTTACTTGGTGCATAATGGCGATATTTCATTCCTGGAGCTTTAGGGGTAGCAGATTTACTAATTGAGATAGAAGAAGGATCTACAATTTTTTCTTTTAAAATGGAACTAATTTGTTGTGAGGTTATTTTACCTGGCCTTAAAATAGTTGGTTTTTTTACAGAAAGATCAATGATTGTAGATTCTACTCCAATTTGTGTTTGTCCATTGTCGACGACAGCGTCTATTCTTCCGTTAAGATCATGTAATACATGTAGGGCAGTAGTTGGTGAAGGTTTTGTGGAAAGATTTGCTGAAGGCCCTACAATGGGTTTATTTAATAAGGCAATCATTTCTCTTGTATTTTTATTTATGGGGTTTCTAAATGCAGCTGTACTTAATCCAGCTGTAACGTTTGATGGAAGTGTTTTTTTGTTTTTTAATGTTAGAACAAGAGTAAGTGGTCCTGGCCAAAAATTTTTAATTAGTTTTTCGGCTTTTTGATTAATGTTAGCAAATCGGCTTAACATTTTTTTATCAGAAACAGTTACAATTAAGGGATTATCTTGTGGTCTTTTTTTGGCAGCAAAAACTTTTTTAACGGCTTGAGAATTAGTGGCATCAGCACCAATTCCATAAACAGTTTCTGTAGGAAAAGCAACCACCCCTCCAGAATCTAAAATATGAGCTGCTTTTATTAGGTCTTCGTGTTTTGTCTTTAAGGTAATTGTCATTTTTTCTCCTATTTTTATTTTTTCCAAGTAATAAATCGATCTAATCCATTGATATCTTTAAAAATTATTGGTTTAGCTTTAGGGAAAGAATCCAAAATTATTTTTTTTATTGGATTTTTAAGTCCTTTATCTATTTCTAGCATTATTTTCCCATTTTTTTTTAGATGATTATAAGATTGTGGAATTAATTTTCTATAAATGTTTAAACCATCTTTTCCCCCAAATAATGCTTTTCTGGGTTCATATTTAGCAACTGTTTTTTCTATTGATAGTGATTTATTTTTTATATAAGGTGGATTAGATACTATTAAATTAAATTTTTTATGAATATTATTAAACAGATTTGTCTGAATAAAATGTATTCGACTTTTATTTAAAAGATTTCTTTCATTTTTTTTTGCTATTTGGAGTGCTTTTTTATCAATATCAGAGGCGAAAATTTCACTTTTAGGAAATTCTAATGCCAAAGTAATAGCTATGTTGCCACTTCCGGTTCCAATATCAATTAATGAAAAATTTTTTTCTGACTGTACAAGGGAAAAATTTTTTAAATAATCAATCATATCGGCTGTTTCAATTTCAGGTATAAGAACATCTTTATTAACAAAAAACCTTCTCCCATAAAATTTAGCAAATCCAACTATATATTGTAACGGTTCGCCCTTTTGGATTTTTTTTAAATCAGAATTCAATTTTATCCGTTTATTATTAGAAATATTAAAAGACCTACTATTTATATTAAGGATTAAATTAGTTCTGGTTAAATTTAATTCATCACATAAAAATTCATCTATTAAGTAAGGGTCATTTATATTTTCTAAAAATTTTTTTCGAAGTTTTCCTAAAGTAGTCATACGATCAGACAATACTTTCTAAACGCTTGGTTTGGTCTGCAATTATTAAAGCATTAATTATTTCATCTAAATCACCATTTATTATTTTGTCAAGTTTGTTTAATGTTAAATTTATCCGATGATCAGTAACCCTATTTTGAGGATAGTTATATGTCCTTATTCTTTCTGAACGATCTCCGGAACCAATTTTAATGCGACGATTTTCATCATATTTTTCTCGATTTTTTTGAGAGAAATAATCATATACTCTTGAATTTAAAACTTTCCAAGCTTTGGCTCTATTTTGTTGTTGAGAACGCTGATCTTGTATTTCTACCTTTATTCCAGTAGGAGAATGAACTAAACGTATAGCAGAACTAGTTTTATTTACGTGTTGCCCTCCTGCTCCTGACGATCGATATACATCTTCTCTCACATCTTTTGGGTTGATTAGTCCCTTAGTATTAATGTCCTCAAATTCAGGCATTACGGCTACGGTGGCTGTACTTGTGTGTACTCTACCTTGCGTTTCAGTAACAGGAATTCGTTGAACTCTATGTGTACCGGATTCAAATTTTAACCTACTGTAGACGTTAGGCCCAGAAATATTTACAACGACTTCTTTAAATCCACCAGCTTCACTGTCAGTATGGTCAATAATATTAAATTTCCAGTTTTTTCTTTGAGCATAATGAGAATACATATTTAATAAATTACCAGCAAATATATTAGCTTCATCTCCTCCTGCTGCTCCTCTTATTTCCATTATGATATTTTTATTGTCATTGGGGTCTTTTGGCATTATAGCTAGCTTTAATTCTTTCTCGATTTGTTTTTGTTGTTGTTTTAATGTAGATAATTCTCCCTTTGCTAAACTAACCATTTCTTTATCTGGGCTAACAATTAATTGTCGATCTTCTTTTATTTGTTTAGAAATTTTTTTATATTTCTTATAATTCCTAATAATTGGAGTAATTTTAGACAGTTCTTTAGCGTATTTTGGATATTTTTGTTTATCTGAAATGATATCTGGGTCTGACACTAATTGGTTTAGCTCATCATACCTTTCAGATATTTCTTCAATTCGAGAAAAAATTTTATTCATAATTTCACAACTTAAATTTAGTTTTTACTAAGTATTTTATTATAAGCGTAATAATAAAATTAATACTTTAAAAGTAATTTATGTTTATAAACCAACAGTATTATATAAATAATATAAATAAATTTAAAATTTACCTATATTATTTAGCATATTTAGGTTAGGTTTTTTCCAATGCTTTCTACAAACTGGTAAATAGGCTTCATTACCTCCGATAAAAATCTGGTTTCCCTTATATTGGGGTTTCCCATTGTTAAATCTTAAGGTAGCAATAGCTTTTTTACCACAAAAAGCGCAAATGGTTTTAACTTCCTGTATTTTATCAGCTATTTCAAAGAAACGTTTTGAACCTGGGAAGAGATGTGTAAAAGCATCAGCACGTAAACCAAAAGCCATAACAGGGATATTTAAATTATCTACAATTTTGGCTAATTGATCTACTTGAGGCTCCTCAATAAATTGAGCCTCATCAACTAAAACGACGGAATAATTTTTTTTATTTTGTAATATTTTTTTATATAAATCTTCTTTTTTAGTTATAGAAACTGCTTTTCTTTTTAATCCAAGACGACTGGAAATTATTCCTATTCCCGACCTAGTGTCTATAGAAGGGGTCATTAAAAGCACTTTTTTTCTTTGGAGCTCATAATTATGAGCTACTTTTAAAAGTTCGATGGTCTTTCCGGAACCCATTGCTCCGTATTCAAAAAATAATTGAGCCATAATTTTAATTATAAAACTAAAAGTTTCCAATCTATAATCTCTATCTTATAATTTATTTATGAGTTTTCAGAGTGATATTGCATTGTTAACAGGATCAATAAGTTATTTTGTGCTTCATAAAATCCTTCATCGTGGAGGAACCTCTTTTCCTGGGAAGATTGCTTATAAAATTGATAAGAATTTATTAAAATCATTTAGTAAAAAAGTTCAAACTGTTATTATTTCGGGGACTAATGGTAAAACCTTAACCACTGCATTAATTGCAAGAGTCTTAAGAAAAACTGGCCGTCTTATTGTGACAAATCCTTCAGGATCAAATATGATCCAAGGAATTTTTTCTACCTTTATTGTTAATTTCAATAAAATAAAAAAGTGTTTAAAAGCCAATAAAAAACCAATTTTGGTCTTTGAAGTAGATGAAGCTAACGTTAAAGAAATATCTTCTTCTTTGAAACCAGATTTTTTTATTTTAACAAATATTTTTCGTGATCAAATGGATCGTTATGGGGAAATATATACAACTTACAATAAAATTACTGAAGGGATTAAAAAATCTCCTAAGGCTTTGGTAATAGCAAATGGTGATTCACCTATTTTAGCTAGGAAAAATTATCCTAACCGGGTTGTGTATTATGGATTTTCTAGTCATGGAAAAAATAAAGATCTAAGACCCCCTATTAATACAGATGGGATTTTAGCCCCTAATGGTAAGCAAGTTTTACATTACCATTTTATAAATTACTCAAATTTAGGTGATTATTTTACTATTGATAAATCCTTTTTTCGCCCTCCCCTAAAATATCAAATTAATAAAATTGATCAATTAACACCTTCTAGATCAATTTTTGAAATTGAAGGAAAAAAATTTATGTTACCAATCGGAGGGCTTTATAATACTTATAATGCTCTTGCAGCTTATGCCGTTGGAAGAGAATTTAATATAAGTAAAGAACAAATCTTTTTAGCTCTTAATGAAGACTCTCGAATTTTTGGTCGGCAAGAACAATTAAAGTTTAAAAATCACTTAATTACTATTATGTTGGTAAAAAATCCAGTAGGAGCAAATGCTGTTATTGATATGATGCTAACTGATCGTAATGTTTTTTCATTAGTTATGCTCTTAAATGCTCACTATGCAGATGGTATTGATACAAGCTGGATTTTTGACGCTCAGTTTGAAAAGCTTCATAAAGCCAAATTAAAAAAACTTATTATTGGAGGTCAACGTTATAAAGATTTTAGTGTTCGTATGAAAATGGCAGGATTTAAAGATCAGATCATTATTAGGGGGTTTGAAGGACTAATTGATAAAATAAAACAACTTCCTACTAAGAACGTTTATGTAATTGCTACTTATACAAGTATGTTGATGTTCAGGGAGGCCCTAGCAAAACAAAATTTGGTTAAGGAGAGTTTTTAATGAATGGTTTTTATTTAAATTTTGCTCATTTGTATGGCGATTTAATGAATACTTATGGAGATTATGGAAATTTTTTGGCGTTACGGTATTATGCCAAACAAATTAACGTTAAAATTATTTATCATTTAATATCTTTAAATGATTCCTTTAAAGCAAATGATTATAATATCTTATTGCTTGGTGGTGGACAAGACTATGAAGAAGAAGTAGTAGCTAAAGATTTTGTAAAAAAAGAGCCAGAAGTTAGGAAATATATTAAAAATGGAGGTGTCATGTTAGCTATATGTGGAGGATTTCAGCTTTTAGGAAATGATATAGAATTTGCTGATGGAAAAATAATCCGGGGAATAGGAATTCTACCCCATAAAACTCTTAATTTAAACTCGAAAAAAATTTCTAATAAACTTAAGGGCAAACGTCTAATTGGAAACATTATTATAAAAAATAATATATATAATGAAATATATCATGGTTTTGAAAATCATCAGGGCAGGACTTTTCTTGGAAAAAATGAGGAACCATTAGGAACAGTTATTCATGGTGATGGTAATAATGGGGAAGATGAAACTGAAGGTGTGATCTATAAAAATGTTTATGGAACTTATTTTCATGGACCAATTCTCACTAGAAACGGTAATTTAGCTAAAATAATTTTAAAAAAAGCTTTATTTAATCAGTATCCAAAAATTAATTGGGATAAAAAATTAAAACAAATTCCTACTGAGGGTTTTTAAATTTAAATTAAAAAATAGAAATAGATTAAATAAACAATAATTAAATAAATTATGATAAACGATATCTTTTTAATTCGTTTCCATCTTTATTAAGGATTAAGATATTTAGAGCAGCTTCTGGTATCCCACTATGAGATCCGCCGTCTATATCATACCGAGGAATATCATTCTGGTTGTTTTTAATAGAAATAATTGGATTGTTTATTTTACCAGAAAAAAGGTAAGTGGGAGTATGGCCAGCTACAATAACTTTTTTTGTATTATTTTCATGCCAAATGGGGCTAATTGAATTATTTCCTTTATATTTAGTAGAAGGATCTGTTCCCTCCTCTTCCTGGTTATAAAAATAGTCCTCTCTAATCCACGTTAAATTTTCCTTGCTAGTATCATGGTAATCTTTTTTTGACCAATCTACACCAGCATGAACGAAAAGACGATTTTTATCTTCTATCCCATAAGGAATTGAATCTAAAAAATCAATATATTTATAATATTTAGTATTTAATTCGTTTTTGGTTAATTCAAGGTTTATATTGTTAGGAGTTAATCCTAAAAGTTTTTGAGTTCCTAATATTCCATTATAACCCCAATTATAAAACTCTTGGAAATCTCCTAATGCAGTGCCATAAAGCATATCGTCATGGTTACCATGAATTGCTAAAGCACCATGTTTAGTTACTTGATTCATTATAAAATTAATGACCTTTATTGGGTCATGTACATTTTTACCATTCCAATCTGTATAGTCACCTAAAAATATTATTCGATAATCATTTTTATTATATTCTGGTAACTGAGTAATTTTTTTTAGGGCTTCCCAATTTGCATGGATATCAGAAACTAAAATAACGTTTTTTAATTCATTGTGTGTTTCAAATTTTTTCATTGAGCTTAAAAATTTAAAAAATCTTTCAAAAATAAAAAAATAATAAAAATCTAAAATCACATTTCATTATAAACTATTGTTGTTTTTATAGTAAAAAATTATTGTAAATATGTTAATCTTTTAGAATAAATATGTTTTTATTAAAACTATCTGTAAGTTAAAAACTTTTTACTTTATAAGTAAGTTGATAATGTTATTTAAAAGATTTATATAATAGTTATAAAAAAGGTTTTTTATAACTTAATTCTAATTTAAACTTTGGATTTGAAATAATAATTTTGTTAAATATACAATATATATTATTAAGCTTATTCACTATCTAAATAGAAATTTAAGATTGCCCTTGCTGGACTCGAACCAGCGCATAATGGCACCAGGAGCCATCGCCTTACCAACTTGGCCAAAGGGCATTAACAAAAGAATTTTAACATTTTATTTAAAAAAGTCCAAATAAATTTTTATATATTATTAATTCGAAAACTTAATGCTTTATTCCCAGTCGCTTTTTCAATCTTCTCAAATAGTAGACCCTGGCGTAATCCTGCCTGGGAAAAGATAACCTGTTCTGCATTAATATATTGAAGTAATTGGATTATTGGCAATAAACCACCAATGATAATATCAGCTCGGTGCTTTACAAGCCCAGGGATAGAAACTCTTTCTTTTAGATTTGAAGAAAGTAGATGTTCAAAAATATTCCTTACTTCTTGATCAGATAAATGATAGCCATGAATTGGTAAACTAACTAATCCGCTTTTTTGCCGTGATATTTTTGCTAAAGCTCGATTCGAGCCGCCTATTGCAATTATTGGTAAATGTAAAGCTTTGTTAAGCCAAGGAATATTCCAAAAAGCATTATTTAAAAAAGTAGTAGCTTTAAATAAAGATTTTGCCGAAATTTTATCCTTTTCAAAAAAATTATCTGTAAGGTTTACAGCTCCTAAAGGTAAAGAAATAAGGTTTTGATTTATTCCATTCTTAACTAGCACAATTTCTGTTGAAGCACCACCAGTATCAATAATTAGGCAATCTTTAATAGGAAAAGTATTTATGATGCCTAGATAATCAAAATATGCTTCCTGCGTTCCAGAAATAACTTCTAGAGGCTGGTCAAAAACTTCTTTGAATTTTTTTAATAAAACCTGACGATTTTTTGCTTGGCGGACTGCAGCTGTAGCTACTGCTCTTAATTGAATTTGTGGATATTTAGACAATTCTTTTTTAAATTTTTTTAGTCCCTTTAAAGTTCTTCCTATAGCATTTTTTTGGAGAGTATGGTGTTTCCCCATTTTAGCAGAAAGCCTTGCCATTGCTTGGAAATTTTTTAAAACTTTATACTCTCCATTTTTTTTATATTCATTGATGGTCATTCTAATTGAGTTAGATCCAAGATCGATTACGGCAAATTTTGGCATTTTTGTTTTCCCTATTGAATAAAATATCAGTTTAAAGTTTAAAAATAAATGTTCTTATAAAAATTATTTTTTTAAAAATATTTGATGACAGTCAATAACCTTATTTTTCTTTTTAAAATAAGGATTATAATTGCCATTTAGGTTCATGATCCAAGTGTTTACATTATCTGACCACATGGTTTTAATAATTTGAATTACTTTGTCTTTCGTTTGTTTTTGGATTATTGGAACCATTAATTCTATACGTCTATATAAATTTCTAGGCATAAGATCTGAACTTGAGATAAAAATTAAAGTATCCCCATTATTTTTGAAAGCATAGATCCTAGAATGTTCTAAAAAACGCCCTACAATTGAATGCACTTGTATATTATTGGTATAGCCCTTTATTTCTGGTTTTAAAATTTCTATACCTCTGATTAATAGATGAACAGGAACCCCATTTTGTCCGGCTTCAACTAATTTTTTTGCTGTTTTTTCATCGTTCAGAGAATTAGCTTTTAACCAAATCCCACATTTTCTTTTCAAATTTGCATTCTTTTTCTCGTTATCTATTAAATTATTAATTTTTTTTGCGATTCCGTTGGGAGATGCATAAACTAACCTTAATTTTTTAAAGTCAGATTGGCCTGCTAAAAAATTAAAAATTTGATCAATGTCCTCGGTTATTTTTTGATTAGCTGTAAGTAGCGAAAGGTCTGTATATAAATGTGCTGTTTTCTCATTATAATTTCCTGTTCCAATATGAGCATATCCCTTTGTTTTATTATTTTCACGTCGTTTTATTAAAAGCATTTTTAAATGTGTTTTTAAATTGGGGAATCCGTAAATAACGTTCACTCCTTGTTGTTTTAATTTTTCTGACCAAGCAACATTGTTTTTTTCGTCGAAACGAGCCTTTAATTCTAATAAAGCAGTAACTTTTTTACCAGCTTGAGCAGCTTTTATTAAGGAATTAGCAATTAAAGAATTGGAAGAAATTCTATAGAGAGATATTTTAATGGATATAACGTTTGGATCTTCAGCCCCCCTTTTTATAAGATTGATAATTGGGCTAAAACTATCATATGGATGTTGAAGAATAACGTCTTTTTTTGAAATTTCTTGAAAAATATTTTGGTTAAGTAAATCTTCTTTTGCTTTTGGTTTAAAAGGTTTATAAGAATAATTTGGTTTTTTTATTAATTTTGTTAATTTATTTAGAAAAGAGAGGTCTACTGGTTGAGGAACGCGATAAATTCTATTTTTACTGTAAGGAAAAATTTTTAAAAAATGTTTTTCCATTTTTTTTGAAGCTTTTTCTTCAGTAATTACTCGTATTACCTGTCCATGTTCCCTCTTTTTTAGTTGCTTTCGAACTTTTTTAAGCAAATTGGAATTTTTATCTTCAGCAATGCTTAGTTCCATATCTCTTAAAATTGTGAAAGCATTTATTTCTTTAATTTGGTAGGAATTAAAAAGAGGCTTCACAAACTTTCGAATTACATTTTCTATTAGGATAAAGTTATTTTTATTGGAAAAAGGTAGTTTAATAAGCCGAGGTAAATTTTGAGGAATTTGAATAAAAATATAATAATTTTTCTGTTTTATTGTCCGTTTTTTTTGTAAACGTATACCTAAATTAAGACTATTACTAGGTAAAAAAGGAACAGGTCTTAAGCCATCATCTTTAAAAAAGGTCAAATTAGGAAATATATTTTTTTGGAAGTAATTTTTTAGCCATTTATATAAAGACGTAGAAATAGAACTTAAACTTATAATATTTATTTTGTTTTTAATTAATAAAGGAAATAATGATTGATCATATAAGCGGTGTAATTTTTTTAATTGGGATCCAGCTTTGTTTGAAATAATATTTAATTTTGCTTTTGGAGATACTTTATGTGGTTTTGTTTTATCTAAACTCATTTTATATATATGAAGAGCTTTTGCAAGCCGAGTTGTAAACCATTCATCAAGATTTGTTTGTGTAATCGATAAAAAATTAGCCTTTTCTAATAATGGGTGTCTATCACTTAGTGTTTGTAGCAGAACCCTATTATTAAATTTGAGAAATGATAATTCCCTGTTTATTAAAAATTTTGAATTAATATTTTTTTCTAATGAAAATTTTTTCTTTATTTTTTCCATTTTTTATTTATTTAATTTAAGAAATTAATAATAATTTGGTCTTTTTTTGATTTATATTTAGTAATTGAATTTTCTTTTTATATTAATATTAAATTCTTATTAAATACTAAAACTATTACCAGAGACTTACACGTTTTGATTTTGGTCTAAACATTTTATCACCGGGCTTTATATTAAAAGCACTAAAGAATTCTTGAAAATTTTTTACCGGTTCATTAGCACGCAATTTATTTGGAGCATGCTCATCTATATGGGCTAAAAATTTAATGTATTCTTTACTTGATTTCATTCGCCAAATAGTAGCCCAGGTTATAAAGAATATCTTAGGAGAAAAATCTTTATTTTCTTTAGCTGCTTGCAAAGCAGCACTTAATCCTCCCAAATCAGCTATGTTTTCTCCTAGGATAAGTTTAGGGTTGATTTTAATATCATCAATTTTTAATCCAGTCCAAGCTTTAACAATTGATTGGGACCTTTTTTCAAATTCTTTTAAATCTTTTTTTGTCCACCAATTATTTAAAGAGCCCTTTTCGTCAAATTTAGCTCCATTATTGTCAAAGGCATGAGAAGTCTCATGTGCTATAACGGCCCCAATTCCACCGTAATTTGCTGAAGAATTACGATGATAATTATAAAAGGGTTTTTGTAAAATCCCTGCAGGAAAATTAATAGAGTTTGTTTGGGGATCATAATAAGCATTAACAGTGTCTGGTGTCATGTCCCATTCATTTGTATCAACTTTTTTGTTCCATCGAGAAAGCTGAAATTTGTTTTCTTGTTTTGACAAAGACAAACAATTTTCGATTAAGCTTTTATTTTGGTTAACTCCTCTTTTTAAAAAACGTGCAGGTATTTTATCAGGATAGCCGATTTTTATTGATATATGGTTTAGTTTTTTAAGAGCCTTTTTAATGGTCTCTTCTCCAAGCCAATGATTATTTTTTAGTCGATCCTGATAGACGTTAATCATTTTTTTTACCATATTTTCGACATTGGCTTTTGCTTCTGGAGAAAAGTATTTTTTTCTAAAATGTTCTCCTATTAGAAAACCAAAATAGCCATGAACAAGAAAATATGCAGCTCTGGAAGGACTTAAAGGTTTTTTGGTTCCTGTAAGTATACGGCTATAACTGTTAGTAATTTTATATAATTTGTAAGAGCCAAAGGCAGAAAAATCAATTATTGCATTTGCTATAAGCCAATTTTTAAAAATATCCCAATTGTCGTTAGCATAAATACTATTGGCTGCTTTCCAAAATCTTTCTGAAGAAAGGACCACTTTATTAACAGGCTTTCCAACAAGCCCTTCTACATAAGATTTTAAGTTGATACTTTTAACAGAAGAAGAGAATTCTTTAAGGGTTTTTGGATGATAATTTTTATAATATTGAGATTGCTCTTCTCGATTAAGCACAAATTTAGCTATAATAGCATCAAATTTTAAAGTATCAGCAATTATCTTTTTAGAAGTTTCAGCATGGTACCCAATAGTGGTTAACAATTTATCCGTCATTTGTGACCAAGCATTTAAAAGGAGTTTTTTTTGGGGATTATCTTTTTTATAATATGTACTATCAGGTAAAATGGTATCAGGTTCACCAACCCAAAAGATATATTTGTCAGCTTGTTTAAAATCAGGTAGAATACCAAATTCAAAACTAGTAGGGTATCCATTTAAATCTAAGTCCACAGCTTTTTTTGAAAAGTCTGAGAAATTGTGGAGTTTTTCAATTTCTGAAAGTAATTGTTTTATTTTTTTTTGCCCATTTTTTTCTCGTTTTTCCCAATTATTAGCTATCTTATATAGATCCACAAAATTTTTTAAATATTTTGGATAAGTTCCCTTAGAAATAAAGCTGTTAAGATCCCCTCTCATATTTTTTTCAATCGAAAGAGAAAGATCAACAAATGAACCAGTGGTAGGCATATCGGGGCGAATTTTAGCTTTTTTTAGCCATTGTTGGTTGACAGCATTAAAAAGATCATCTTGTATTCTAACCATATTTTTTCTCCTAAAAACGTGTTTATATTCACCTTTTTGTTAATTTTTTGAAATTAATAAAGAATTTATTTTTTAAATTATGGTTTTATTTATTAATTTATTAAAAAATTTTAAAAGATTAAAAAATTATTTTGTTTAAATAAATTGATATTTTTTTAATATTTTTAAATTTTTAAATAAAAATATTAATTTATGTTATTTTTAATATAATTTATTTAACCCTTATGTAATTGATAATAAGATATATATTTACAGTAATCAAAAATAAACTTTGTTTTTTTATTAATAATGTTTAGTTTTTTAAATTAATTTCATTATTAGTTTAGAAATATTATTAAAATAAAGTTTCAGGTTTTAATAGTATTATATAAAATTAATTATTTGAATTTAAATTATTAATGAATGGATCGGGATAACGGGACTTGAACCCATGACCCCCACGTCCCGAACGTGGTGCTCTACCAAACTGAGCTACATCCCGAAAAAAATAATGCAATGTATAACATACATTTCTATTCTATCAATTTTTAAGATGGAAGTAATAAGAAGATATTAAAATATCGTCACGTGAAGCAAAAGCCTTCTTTAACCTATAGGCTGTCTGGTTGTGCATGATATTTTGCCACTTATGTTTGGGCACAAATTGTGGAACCATTATGGTTAATGAATAATTCCTTTTTTTGGTTTCTTTACTAATGGTATTTATAAATTTGCTTGCGGGGCCAATTATTGATCTATAACTTGAATGTATATCTACATACCTAATGTTAGGATAATATTTTTCAAATTTCTCTAATGTTTTTTTATCTTTTTTAATGTTTGTATCAAAAGATACATGTAGCCCTATAATTTCATTTCCGATTGATAGGGCATAATTCATTGCTGCTTGGGTAACCTTAGTGAAATCTCCCATAAATACAATAATTTCAGCTCCTTTGTAAGGAACAGCATTTGGTTTTTTATCATTTAATTTTAGCTGTCTAGCTATATTAGTATAATGTCTATGGACACTATAAAAGAATCTCAATAAGAAGGGCATAATGACTAAGTAAGGCCAAACACTGGAAAAATGAAGGGCAAACATAGAAACTACTAAAACAAAAGAAATTAAAGCCCCCACTAAATTGACAAAAGATTTTGAGAGCCATTTTTGTCCCTTAAATTTAAACCAATGGATGACCATTCCTGACTGGCTAAGAGTAAATGGAATAAAAACACCAACAGCATAAAGGGGGACTAATTTTTCTACGTCGCCTTTGAAAATTAAAAGTAGTATTAAAGCACCAGTTGAAAGAATTACGATTCCATTTGAATATGCAAGGCGATCTCCTCTATCTTTAAACAAATGAGGTGTAAATTTATCATTTGCCATATTAAAGGCGAGCATAGGAAAAGCTGAAAAACCTGTGTTAGCGGCAACAGCCAAAATTAAAGCAGTAGCTAACTGAAATATATAAAAGCCAATTCCTCCCTTTCCAAAAATCGTACTAGCAATTTGAGCTAAAACGGTTGTTTTACCATTTGGGACTATACCTAAAAAAAAGCTAAAAAAAGTAACTGAAGCAAAAAAAATCCCTAAAACTAAAACTAAAATCAATAAAGTTATTGAAGCTTTATGTTCTTTAGGTTTTTGGAAATTAGGAACAGAATTAGAGATTGCTTCAACACCAGTTAATGATGAAGATCCTGAAGAGAAGGCTCTCATAAAGAGTAAAAATCCAATATTTGTCATGGGAGCTACGTTGCTTTCAAGAGTGGGTTTTTGATAATTAATTTGTCCTAAACCTACCCGAAAGAAGCCGACAAGAATCATGATAAACATAACCACAACAAAAAAATAAACGGGAATTGTTAAAAGATTAGCTGATTCTTGTGTTCCTCTTAGGTTCATTACCATTAATAAAAAAACAATTAAAATTGAAACAATTAACGAAAATTTTCTTATTTCTGGTATAGCTGAAGTAATAGCATCACTAGCAGATGCTGCAGAGACAGCTACAGTTAGCATATAATCCACTAGGAGAGACCCGCCGGCTATTAACCCCATTGAAGGGCCCCAGTTTTTAGAAGCTACAGCATAAGCTCCTCCTCCAGAAGGATAAGCATGGATTATCATGACATAAGAAAAAGCAATCGCTGCTAATAGTATAAGAACTAATAAAGCGATGGGCAATTGAAGCCAAAGAGCCATCGTTCCACCTGCTATTAAAACTGTAGTTATTTGTTCAGTTCCATAAGCAACTGAAGATAAAGCGTCAGACGATAATAAAGGTAAGGCTTTAAATACATTTAAGCTTTGGCTGCTGGTTTGATAGGTTTTTAAGGGTTTTCCTATTAATAATCTTTTGACATATTTCCACATAATAAATTAAAGACCAGATTATTATATATTAAATATAAAATAAGTAAATAATTTAATTATTATTTAAATAAAATATTTGCTTTGTGTATTTTTAAAATGAAAAAAATTTATTTCATAAGGCTATTTTTTAAACTAAATATGATTTTAATTTAAACCTAAACTGATTCTTAAAGCGGAAACAGCTTCATTTAAATTTTTCTGATCGAGTGTATCAACAAAATCATGTAGACGTTGTTTATCGATAGTTCTAATTTGTTCTAACATAATGATTGAATTTTTTTTAAGTTTTGTAGAATTTTTTGGCAACCAGACGTGGGTAGGAATTTTGTTTTTTGTTAGACGCGAGGTAATAGCTGCAATAATTACAGTTGGAGATTTTATATTTCCTTCATCGTTTTGCAAAATTAAAACTGGTCTAACCCCTCCTTGTTCTGACCCCATAACTGGAGATAAATCAGCGTAATAAATATCCCCTCTTTCAGGAACTGTTTTTTTAATCATGTTTGTATAGCTGTTTCTAGATGGTTATTAACCTTTATATATGGGTTATTATATTGATTAAAGTAATTTTTACCTTTTTTTATAAAACAAAAGATTAATATTAAAAAATTAAATATATTAAGATCTGTTTTTTATATTTTTTTATTTTATTTAATAAAAAGTAATGTTTTATAATGTGTGTTTAGTACTTTTAGTTGAAAAAAATTTATTATTAAAAGCCAACTTTGAATTTACGAAACGATGTTGTTAATATTTTTATTTTTTTCAATTTCTACTAATATTTCACTCATAACTAAATTTAATTTTGTCTTATGAGAAATAGATACTAAGCAATTTTTCATACCACTAATTCTAGAATTACCAAAAATTTTTATTTGAGGAGCTCCCTTTTCGTCATCTAATATTTCTATTTCTTTAAAGGCGGCATGTTTAGAAATTCCATATCCGGTTGCTTTAGAATAAGATTCTTTAGCTGAAAAACGTCCGGCTAGATAAGTATAGAAAGATTTTTTCTTTCTTTTTTTTAGCTGATAAATTTCTTTAGCAGTTAGTATTTTATTAACGAATTTGTGATGTTTAGTATATATATTTTTAATATCACTAATTGCTTCGACATCAATTCCTATTAAATAGCTCATTGAGTTACTTTTCTTTAATAATTTTAAATTTTCTTTTCTTGGGTTTTATTTTAGAGTTTCCTCCGGGACGAGATTTGATTTTCTGTTTTCGACGATCAGCTGGTTTATAATGTCGTTTAATTTGAAAATTTGAAAATCTTTTTCGGATTTTTTTATTTTTATTTTTTTTATTTCTATTATTTTTATGTTTGTTTCGAATAGGTAATGGCTTTTCCCTTGTTATTTTAACAGGGCGTGTTTTTTCTTCATCTTTTGCAAGCACGTCTAACAGAGCCAAAGCTAAAATCTTGCTATTATATTCGGAAGAAATTTCATTTGCTTCTGAAGATATTTTATTATTACTAATTTTTTTAAGAACCTTATAAGCAGAATATTTTGCGTTTTTTAATCTAGCAATATGAGCCTCTTGATCTGTTGGTACTTTAAGCAAAATCATTTTTTTATTGGTTAATTTTTCAATCGAAAGAAGATAATCTACTTCATTATTGTTGACGAAAGTTATAGAAATTCCTTGTTTTCCTGCTCTACCTGTTCTTCCAATTCTATGTACATAAGAATCAGGATCTTGAGGGATGTCGTAATTATATACATGGGTAACTCCAGAAATATCTAAACCTCTCGCAGCTACATCTGTTGCTACTAAAAATTGAAGCTCTTTTTTTCTAAATGATTTTAAAGTTTTTAGGCGCTCTGATTGGTCTAGATCTCCGTGCACTCCAGAAGCATTATATCCTCTTAGTTTAAGAGCTCGTGTTAATTCATCCACTCTTTTTTTGGTCCTAGCAAAAATTATTGCTAATTTTGGTTGTTGGACATCAAAAAGTTTAGTCATATCATTAAATTTTGTTGCTTCATTTGTATCTACGAAGTATTGGTCAACTAAGTCAATGGTTATTTTTTTTGGTGCTATATAAATTTCTTTAGGTTTTTTCATGAATTTTAAACCTACTTTTTCGATGTTTTTTGGTATAGTAGCTGAAAAAAGTAAAGTTTGGCGTTTTTTAGGCACATAACTGATTATCGTTCCAATATCTTCTAAAAATCCCATATCAAGCATTTCATCAGCTTCATCAAGAACTAAAACGTTAACAGAATTGAGATCAATTGTTTGTCGATTAATGTGGTCAATTAATCTTCCAGGAGTTCCTACAACAATTTGGGGGTTATTTTTTAATAATTTTATCTGGTGACGAATATCTGCTCCTCCAAATACAACTTCAGTTTTAATTTTTTTATCAGAACCTAATAAATTTAATTCTTCTTTAGTTTGAACAGCTAATTCACGAGTTGGACTGATGATCAAAGATTGTATATTTTTATTTTTTGGGTTTATCTTTTCTAAAATTGGTAAACCAAAAGCAGCTGTTTTACCTGTACCAGTTTGGGCTTGCCCTATAACATCATAATTTTCCATAATTAAAGGTATAGCTTTTTCTTGGATAGGGGTAGCCTGTTTATATCCATGTTTATTAATTGCTGAAAGGATTCTTGAATCAAGACCAAATTCTTTAAATTTCAATATTTTTCTCCTAATTTATGTAGTACTTTTATTTGCGTAATATCCTTTAAATAAAAAACAATACTAAAAAAAGGTTAATTCATTAATTATATGTCTCGTGTTTTTTGAGAAATACATTTTTGTTTATTAACTATTAATTAATTTATTGTTTATTAAATCTGAGAGCTTTTTCAATTTTTTCAAAATGTAAAGCATGACTTGCTTTTAACAAAACAACATCATTTTTTGATAGAAAATTTTCTAAATTTATAATAAGCTTATTAATCATTTTTTCTCCATACCAGCTAGATTTAATTTTAGTTGATAGTTTTTTCATAAGTGGGCCGACTAAAATTACTTTATCAAAATTGGCTTTTTTTAAATAAGGTAGTAGTTGAAGGTGGAGCTTTAATTCATTTTTTCCGAGTTCTAACATGTCTCCCAGAACGATAATTTTTTTTCCTGAGCTTGGAAAATTTTTTAAAATTCTTATTGCTTCTTTAGCTGCCGTTGGATTTGAATTATAAATATCAGATATGATCGTTTCTTTTTGTTGGCCCTTTAAAATTTGTAAACGATTAGCAGAAATTTTTAAGTTATTAAAAGTTGTTTGAATCTGCTTTGAATTGATTTTAAAATTTTTTATTACTGCTAAGGCTGCAGTAGCGTTAAATACATTAAATTTTCCAAGTAAATTAATTTTATATTTTTTACCGTTAATTTTAAAACTTATTTTATTTTTTTCAGAAATATCTGAAATTTGAAAATCATTATTTTTATTTTGTCCAAAAGTAATTTTTTTTCCTGGAAAAAGAAAAGCGCGTTTTAAAAGTAACGGTTCGTCACCATTATATACAAAAATTCCCTTTTTGCCTAAACCCTTAATAATTTCCATTTTTGCATCTGCGATTCTATCCCGGGTTTTAAAAAAAGCTAAATGGGCCTCACCAATCATTGTAATTATTGCATAATCAGGTTTTACTAAATTAGATAGTGCTGCTAATTGGCCAAAGTGATCCATTCCCATTTCAACTATCAAAATTTTAGTGTTATTAGGCATATTTAATATAGTCTTAGGAACCCCTATTTCATTATTTTGGCTTGCAATAGTATGATGAACAACGTATTTTTTTGACAAGACAGAAGAAATTATATCTTTAGTAGTTGTTTTACCGTTACTTCCAGTAATAGCAATTTTTTTTGGATTAATTTTTTTTAAATAATTCTTTGCCAAACTCCAAAAAGCTAACTGGGTATCAGAAACTACAATAAGTGGTAGATCAGTAAGAACTTTATGATCTGCAAAGCTTGCAATAGCCCCCCTTTTTTTAGCGTCTTTAATAAATTTATGTCCGTCTTTTTTTGCAATAGTATAATCTGAAAAAATTTTATATACTTTAGGATTATTATGATTGGCAATGGGAATGAATAAGGAATTTTTTCTTAATAGTCTGCTGTCAAAATTTACAGAGGTAACAAATTTTTTTGCAGCTTTTTCCTTAGTTATATTAATTAGTTTTCCCTTAACTATCTGGGTTATTTTTAAAATTGAGTATTTCATAATTGTTATATATGTTATTGATATTGATATTAAAAAGGTAAATATTTTTTATTTTGAAAATTGTATCTAATCATAATTGTTAATCTGCTAAATAATATTATATATATTTAATAAAAATAGCATTTATTAATCATCATAAATCATAATTTAAATATAATTTATTTTATTTTTTGGAGGTGAAGCTTTTTGCATATGTTCGTTTTTCTTAATATAAATTATTAGAGCAAAAAATTTTAAGTTATGGTTGCTTAGTTCTTTCTTTGCCAAACTTTAATTTTTAATGATGATTTTATTAAACCAGAAATAAGTATCTTAATTAATTAGGAATTAATTACATAGAAAAAATTTATTTAATGTTTAGGTTAAAATATAAAGATTTTGTTAACTATTTAGTTTTTAAATTATCTAAAAAAATATAATTGCTAATATATATTATGTCTTTAAATTTTTTAATGTAGTTTAGAAAATGATTCTTTTAATTTTGTGGTTTTAAATATAAATAATAAAATATAATTTAATTAAGGAAGTAAATTTAAGGGAGTATAGTTTAATGGCAAAAGTATATAAAAATGTTTTAGTAGCAACAGATGGAAGCAAAGAAGCTAATAATGCTTTTAAAAAAGCTGCCAATTTAGCAGCTAATGGAGGTGATGATGCAAAATTAGTTATTACTCATATTGTTGATACTCCTTCTTTAGAATCTATGGGCGGTTATGATAAAAAATTTATAGAAAAAATTACTAAAGATAGCAAGGAAAGCTTAAATGAACTAAAGAAGAAAGCTGAAAATATAGGAGTGAAAAATATTGAAACAGATTTAGAATACGGTTCCCCTAAACAATTAATAGCTTATAAGGTCCCAAAAGATAAAAATATTGATTTATTAGTTATTGGAGCTACTGGTTTAAATGGTTTTGAAAAACTTTTAATTGGTTCTGTAACCTCTTTTGCAGTTCGAAACGCTGTAACTGATGTATTAGTTACAAAATAATTTCGTGAGCTTGAAAAATATAGATTTAATAGAAAATATAAATTTATTTTATTTAGAAAATAAAAAGTAATTCTTTTAATTGATTAATATACTTATTAATAGAAGCTAGGTTTTGCAAAGTTTGTGTTTGGTTCCACTACACCATTAGATTCCCTGATACCTAAATCGGGGTTTTTTATAAGGTCAACAATATATTGAGAAACAGCTTGTCGAGTTACCTGAGCGCCAATTAATGGTTGTCCCTTTTTTTCAATTTTATATTTTGTATTGCCTTTTTGATTATATAGCCAAGTCATTCGCATATAAGTGTAATTTAAATCACTGTGTTCTAGCATCCTAATTGCAGCTTTATGAGAGCCATAATATCTTCCGATCATTTGTTGGTTCCATTTTCCAAAAGCCCCTGCTACTTCATTATGGACTCCTAGTACCCCGGCAACAATTAACCTTTTCTTTTTTAATTCATCCATAGCTTTTATAATATTAGAAATGGCTTTTTGTCCATCAAAATCTATAAATATAATATTAGCATCAATTATACTAGTTTTTAACTGTTTAAAATTATCTGCATTGCCAGAAACTATTCTTACTCTTGGGTTAGCATAAGAAACAAGTCGGGAAACAGCATTTTTAGCAAAAAGTGTTAAATTAGCTTTGGTTTCGTTTAAAAGTTTTGGAATTAAAAATTTAGGTATTTGCCCAGCGGCTCCTATAATTGCTATTCTCATTAAGTCCCCCTTTTTTTTATTGAAATAAAATAATTACAGTAAACATTATACGTTTTAATTTCTTATTATTGTTTTTTGTTTTAAAAAATTTAAAATTATAAAGAAATCGATTTTTAGCGGTTAATGAATATTTATAAAATGTGTTTAATATACTCTTGTAATAGTGATATTTATATTAGTTAATCTTTTTTTATAAATATAATAATTTAATACATGCTAATTTTATTTATATATTATTTTTATTAGGATGTTAATTTGTAATTATTGTTTTAAAAGATGATATAAAATAGTTATGGGTATAATAATCTCAATTTATTTTTTTATGTTTTATGTTTTTTTGTTGTATTGAGCATTAACTTTAATCTTTTTGTATTTTAAATGGTAGAGAAATATAAAACTTATAAACTTAATTTATTGTCTGATAAAATAGCCTCCATTTCTTTTTGGATTTTAGGAGGTTTTTTCCATTCTTTCCATTCTTTCATTGAAAAACCTGGATCTTCATAATGATCATTAATATATTTTTCTACAGATTCGACATGGTTAGAATGTGGAATATTAAGTTTTAAAATACGAACTTGTTTAATAAAACCTTTCTCTGCAGCATATTCTGCTCGCCCATTCATAATAATATTTGATAGTTCAGGGTAAACTGAACCGTTACAGCGTGTAATTTCTTCAACCATATTAAAAGTCATATAGTGTTTCATTAAATATTTTCCTTTCTAAAGAGCGATTTTATTTTGGCGAAAAATCTACATTAATGACCCTAGGAGTTAATTTAGAAATTCCTGGAGGCAATGAAGGATGTACAGGTAACAATCCCCCTTTATTATTAATGTTATTTAAGTTAACGTTTGCAGAGACCATTTTAGTCTTTTCAATTGCGTTTTTTGGACCAGTAATTTGAATAATGGGAGAACTTAAGGTGATATTATAATTGGAGATATCTTTAAAACCAGTAAATTTTAAATTAAGGGGAACTGTTTTTGTAGATTTTTTATGGGATTTAGTTGATTTTTTAGTTATGCCTAATTTGATATTAATATCAGTAGGTTTAATTTGAGTAGAAATATTTGAACCAGATTTTGATATAGGTTTTAAAGGTATTTTCTTTTTAACGGTATTTTTTGCATTGGAAGGTACCGATAAATTTGCGAGGGCATACTTTGCTTTTTTTATTTTTCTTTTTGTCCCATAAATTATAGCGTTCTTTTTTGAAATATTAAATTTAGAAACTGAATGATGATCACTTATATCACTTCTATTGTAAATAGGTATAATTGGTAATTTTTTAGCTAATCTTTTTGATATATTAATATTTAATTTTGGTTTACTTATTTGGGAATCTAAATTATTAGAAATACCGGTAATTTCAGGATTAATTTTTTGGTTACCTAATTTTGGCTTAGATAAGTCAACAATAGCCCTTATTGTCCTAGAATTTTGAGCGGCAGTAATTATACCAGAAGAACCTCTAAGTTGAATTTTAATTTCTTTTGGTATTCCTGAGACGTAGTAGTGTTCATGATTTATTTTTACAATTACAGGAACTTTTATATTAGCGGTTTTTTTATTTAAAAAAGGCAAAGTTTGTTTATGATTAGTATTTTGGCTTGTTTTATTAGAATCACCATTTGATATTATTACATAAGCAAAAAGTATTACCGCCAATAAAAAGGTATAAAAAAATTGAAACCATTTTTTTGTAAAAATTTTTTTAATAAAATTCATTGATTGTATTTTTATTTCCTATTTGAATTACTATTTCTTTTGTTTACATTTCTTTTATTAGTTCTCCATGAAGAAATTTTTTTAAAGATTGAACTATTATTTTTGGTTTTTTTCTTAATTAAGATATTACGTAAAAATTGATCATATTTTTCTGGTTCTAAATTTCTATGCAAAATACCATTATAAGCAATTGAAACTTCTCCAGTTTCTTCTGAAACAATAATTACTATTGCATCGGAAGTTTCTGATAAACCTAATCCTGCTCTATGGCGAGTTCCTAATTCCTTAGAAGTAGCGGGGTTTTTTGATAATGGTAAATAAGAAGTAGCAGAAATTAAATGATCACCATTTATTATTACAGCCCCATCATGTAAAGGAGTATTTGGTATAAAAGTATTAATTAATAATGCTGAACTGACTCGTGCATTAATAGAAATCCCAGTTTGAATAATATCAGCTAAACTTGTCTTTTGTTCAATAGCGATTAAAGCACCAATTCTCCTTCTAGAAAGATAAGGTAAAGCCTGATCTAAAGCGGTCATAAGGATTTCTTCTGAAGGTACAGAAGGTTGTGAAGGTTCGAAAAAATATTTGGTTCCTATATTTTCTAAAGCTCTTCTAATTTCCTGCTGAAATATTACAATTAAAGCAATAGGTCCCCAATTAATGACTTGATCTAATAGCCATCCAATTGCTTCTAAACGAGTAGCCCAAGCTAATATACGCAGTAAAATAAGTAAGACAATTCCTCTTAATAATTGACTAGCTCGTGTGCCTCGGACCCAATTGGCAATTTTGTAAAAAACAAACCAAATGATAAAAATATCTATTAAATGTTCTAAATTAGCAACTGTAAAAATGTGAAAAATATTCATTTATTTTTAGTATAACTTATTTTTTATAACTTATTATTTATAATCTTTTATATTACTTATTTTTAGGAAATTGTTATAATTTAAAGTTATTAATTTTTGAGCGATTTAAATCAATTTTAATATTACTAACCATAGGTTATATTTAATGTAACTAGGTTAGTTTAAAAATAAATATTAAATAGGGGTATTTTTGTAAATATTTAAATTATTTTAATGAGGGTAAACTAATTTATTAGTTCATTAGAATAGCGTTTAATCCCCTCTCCAATAATTTCTATTTCTAAATGCATATTTATACCAAAATCATTTTTAATAGTATTTTTAACTAAAGAAATTATTTTAAGATAATCATCGCTTTTAGCTTTATTAATATTAACGATAAAATTAGCATGCTTAGTTGACAATTGTGCCCCTCCAATACAAATACCTTGAAGCCCCGCATTTGAAATTAATTTGCCAGCATAAAGACCGGGAGGGCGTTTAAAAACTGAACCATTTGATGGCAAATTTAATGGTTGTTTACATATTCTGCGTAAATTAAAATTATCCATTAAAGAACGAATTTTTTTATAGCCTTCTCTTTTTAATTTAAATTTTGCTTGAACAATATAATAATTATTTTTTTTAATTGTAGAATTACGATAAGAAAAACTGAGGTCTTTCTTCTTCAGATAAATTTTATTTCCGGAATTATTAAAGGCAATAATTTCCTGCAAAGTTTCCGATGTATTTCCCCCATAGGCACCGGCATTCATGTAAACTGCTCCTCCAACTGAACCTGGTAAGCCAGCTGCCCATTCTAAACCACTAAGATGGTTTTCTAAAGCAAATTCTGATACTGATAACATTGCAATTCCTGTATCTGCAACGATATAATTATTATTTCTACTTATATGGTTCATTTTTTCTGTAATAATTATTAATCCCTTAATTCCAAAATCTGAAATTAATAGATTTGTTAATTGACCAAAAACGTGTATTAAAATTTTTTTATTATTTGCTATTTTTATTAATTCACCAAATTCTTTGGAGCTTTTTGGGAAAGCTAAATATTCTGCTTTTCCTCCTGTCTGGTTAAAAGTAAAATCACTAAGAGATTTATTTTTGTAAATTTCTATATTATTGGGTAATTGTTTTAAAAAAGGGTCAATAATCAAATCTTAACATCTACTTCCTATAAAAATATTTTTTAATAAAACTTTGATATAATTAAAAATTAGTATGATATTTATTTCGTGGAATATTGATAGTTTAAATGCGGCAGTTGAACATAAGTCCAGAAGAGGAAAGATGACTTTTAATACTTTATCTGAAATCGCTAGACAACAACCGGACTTTTTTTCCATTCAAGAAACCAAGCTTTCTCAAAAGGGTCTAACGAGCAAACAAGATGATATATTAGAAGAATTATTTCCTAATTATTTAAGGTTTTTAAAAAGTAGTGTTCCTCCGGCAAGGAAGGGCTACGCTGGCGTTTTAACTTTAACTAAACATAAACCGATTAATTTTTATAAACCAATTGTAATAAAAACAACTAATACAATAAATGATGAAGGAAGAATAATAATTTTAGAGTATAAAACATTTTTTCTACTTAATATCTATTCTCCAAATTCTGGTGCGGAATTAAAAAGATTGCCCTTAAGAAATATTTGGGATAGTAATTTAAAAAAATTAGTTTCTAAATTGGCAAAGAAAAAAATGGTTATTTTTTCTGGAGATTTAAATGTTGCTCATGAAGAAATTGATTTAAAGCACCCTAGAGAAAATCGGCATTCGGCTGATTTTACTGATCAGGAAAGACAAAGTTTTACCAATTTGTTAAATAGTGGTTTTGTTGATACTTGGCGTCTTCAACATCCCAAGCAAATAACTTATACATATTGGAGCCAAAGAAGTAAACTAGCTAAAAGAAATAATTCTGGTTGGAGAGTAGATTATTTTCTAATAAATAAAAAAGCAAAAGGGTTAATTTCAAAAACCGGTATGATAGACACAGGTCAAAGAGCCGATCATTGTCCTATTTATCTGGAAACTAAATAGGAAATAAAATAAAAAACTTTACAAATTATTACAAAGTTTTATTTATATATTCCTGATTTTTTTGTCTTCTTTATTGTCTTCTTTTTTGTTATCTTTGTTGGCTTCTTGTTTTTTTATTTTTGCAAAAAGATTGTCAATTACTTTGTCTTCTTCATTAAAATTAGTGTTTCGGATTGTTTGAAATTTTTCACGTTTCTTTTTTGCCATTTTTATCTCCTTTTAATCAAATATTTTATTAAACAAGTTGAATTTAAAATTAACTATTTTTTGTTCATCACTATTAAACCATAATTAATTAATTATGGTTAATTGAATTAAAAATAAAAATTTAAATCCTTTTGATACCTCAAATTTTATAGAAAAAATTGATTAACGGATCGCTTATTAAATTTAAATACTTTATTTTAATATTTTTTAATTCAAATTAATTTTTAAATAAATTATTAAGAATGTTGGAATAATGTTTTCCCAAAGCAGAAATTTTGATATCGCGAAATTTTCCGTCATATATAAATTTAATCGCTAAATAGTCTTTAGGAAGAATTTCTTTCATAAATTCAGGCCATTCTATTAAAGTTAGACCATCTGTATTTATATAATCTTCAAACCCTTGTTCAGAAGAACCAATTTCTTTTAAACGGTAAGCGTCAAAATGATATATAGGAAAAGGTAAACCATGGCCATGATATTCTTGTAAAATAGTAAATGTTGGCGAATTTACAAGAAATTTTTTGTCGTTGCTTAAAGCATATACTAATTGGCGAATAAAAGTTGTTTTTCCGCTTCCTAAACTTCCGCATAATAAAATTAAGTCACCGGCGTGTAAAAGTTTAGACAAATTAATAGCTATTTTGTTAGTCTTTTT
The DNA here is from genome assembly GCA_934229385.1 of uncultured Oenococcus sp. Classification (GTDB taxonomy): domain Bacteria; phylum Bacillota; class Bacilli; order Lactobacillales; family Lactobacillaceae; genus Oenococcus. The sequence continues at coordinate 53,653 of CAKQDH010000004.1, read as the reverse complement.
AATTGATTTTTTTTTAAATAGTTTCATTTTTTTATTAGTTTATATCTATTAACTTATTTAAAAATAACTTTTTTAGGTTTAGTTTGATTTTACATACTTTATTTTTAAAAATAATTAAACATACATTATTATTCAAATAGAATAAGTTTATTGATAATCTATAACCAGATTTTTTATAACTTGAATTTTTATTTAATATTATATTAGTGTAAAAAACCTTTTTCCCTATTTTAATGTGGATTGTTTTTCAAGACAAATTTTTGTTAATTTTTTAAGCTAAAAATTATTTAATAGCCCCTTCTATATTGCTTTGCATAATTTGTTTTTGTAATAGAAGAAATAATATAATAATTGGAATAATAGATAGTACAAGCCCTGCTAATGCCAATTGCCACTGGGTATTTGTTTGTCCAAAAAATGAATACATTTTTAATGGTAAAGTATACATACCTTCTTTATTTACTACTAAAGAAGGTAACAAATAATCATTCCAAAATTTCATAGCATTCAGAATAACTACTGTTCCTGTCATTGAGCCAACAGCTGGGAAAATAATTCTAAAAAAAGCTTTGAACGGACTAGCACCGTCTAAAATTGCGGCCTCATCCATAGTTTTGGGAACTCCAAGAAAGGCCCCATAATATAAAATAACTGAAAGGCTTATAGAAAGGCCCGTATTTATAAAGACCAAACTAAGCCGATTTAAGAAATTAATTTTACCAAAAAGGGTTATTAAAGGTATCATGATGGATTGAAAGGGTATTAGCATGGTGCCGGCACATAAATAATAGATTATGGAACTTGATTTGCTTTTAACTCGGGCTAGAGCATAAGCTGCAATAGCGGAAATAAATGTAACTAAAATTACGCTTGCTACAGTAACAATTAACGAGTTAGCAAAACTAGAAATAAAATCTAAACCCTTAAATGCATTAGGATAATTTTTAAAGGTGATTTGGGAAATGTTTAGGGGACTTTTAAAAATAGCCGCTCGTCCTTTTAATGAATTTATTAAAATGATTATAAAGGGGTAAACCCAAATAAAACCTAAGAAAATACTAATTAAAATTATTAAAAATCGAATAGGCCTTTTTTTCATTTTCACGCCTCATTCTTTCTAGAGAAATAGAGTTGAACAAAAGTTAGTAAAGCTACAAAAATAAAGAGAAAAATTCCTTCTGCTTGAGCGTATCCTTGTTGATAATTAATAAAAGCATTATTATAAATACTCATTGAAATCATTTCGGTTGAACGGTAAGGCCCCCCATTTGTTAAGGCTAAATTCTGTTCATAAAGTTTAAAAGAATTAGCTAAAGTTAAAAACAAACTTATAGTAAAAGCAGGAGCTAATTGAGGAACTTTGATATGCCAAAAAATTTGCCAATCATTTGCCCCATCTAATTGAGCAGATTCGATAGTGTTTTTAGGAATAGAATTTAGAAATGAAATGAAGACCAACATTATATATCCACTCATTTGCCACCAGAAGAGAATTACTAACCCCCAAAGTCCTGTAGTTGACGAGCTTAACCAACCCTTTAAGAAGTTTAAATTTAGTAAACTACCAAAAGCTGCAAAAACTCGAGTAAAAATAAACTGCCATATAAATCCTAGTAAGATTCCTCCTATTAAATTCGGGACAAAGAAAATGGTACGTAAAATTCTATTAAGTTGGTTATCTTTTCTAGTTACTAGTAAAGAAAAACCTAAAGCAATTATATTTATTCCAATAACGGATAGCAAAGAAAAAGCTACTGTAATTAAGAAACTTTGAATAAAATTTTGATCGTGTAATAATAAACCGAAATTTTTAAATCCTACCCACGAAAAAGTTAAACCATTAGAATTAGTAAAAGAATAAAAAATTCCTACAATAAAAGGAATTATCATTATTAACAATAAAAAAATAACTGCAGGTAATGAAAATATCCAAAAATACCTCTTTTTTTTAAACATTATTTATTCTCCTGAACGTCTCTTAATTTGTAATATTGCTGGCGGGTATCCTTTTTAAGTTTTGACCATGATATTTTATGTACAAAATATTTTTGGATGTTTGGCGTCAATGTTTCTTGGGTAAAGCCATTTGGAAATTCTTTATGAATTGGTTCAATATTATGTTTACTTATGCCATCTCTATAAACTTGTTTAGAAACTGGGTCTTGTAATTTTTTTAAGGGAAAATTTTTAATAGCTGGAACTAATTTCATTTGTTGTACCATAATTTTTTGGCTTTTTGGTGAACTAAATATCCAATTTATAAATTTTTTGGCAGCTTTTTCTCTTAAAGGATCTGTTTTTGTAACCCCATAGTACCAGCTAGAGCCAGTTAAAAGATGTGGTTTTTCTTTAACATAAAAAGGCAACATTCCTAAGTTTTTTTTAGGAAAACTTTTTTTAGATTCTGCAAGTGGAGCAATTACCCAGTTTCCTTGAGGTATCATAGCAACTTTTCCATTATATAGTAAATCACTAATAGCCGGATCATATTCTACTGATAAAATCGGCTTAACATTATATTGTCTTACTAGATTTAAGTACTTTATAGTCTTTTTTTCATTATAAAATTTTAAACGTTTATTTGTATAAGCCTTATATAAATTGTTTTTGAAGGGTTGAGACCAAAACTGAGCCATAAAAGAAGCCGGCGTATTAATTGAAGCACCATCAAAACCAAAGACACCTGATAAATTGAGTTTCCTTTTTTGATCGTTTAGCTTAGTTACTGTTTTTTTAAAGTCGTTAAAGTCTTTAATTTTATTTGGATTAATATTAGCCTTTCGGAAAACTTTTTTGTTATAAGCCCAACCATATCCTTCTAGATCTACTGGAATTCCATAATTTTTATTTTTATATTTAGAACCTGTTTTTAAGGAAGGAATTACTTTTTTTTGTGTTCCCATGTCATTAAGTGGAAGTAGCTGTTTTTTATAACGACTAATATCTGGTAAACCACCAAGCATGACTATATCTGGCGGGTCGCCTGATACAAATTTAGCTTGTAAAGCTGAAGCACCGTTACCACTTCCTACAGTTGTTAAGTTTATATTGACATTTTGATGCTCTTTTTCATATAAATTAATTAAATCTTGATACTGGGTAGAAATTTCTGGTTTTTGGTTAAAAAAGGTTAGATTAACTGTTTTAGAAGCTTGTACTTTTTTGTTAATAAATAAATTACCAAAAATAAAGAACAAAATAATAAAAAATATTATAATGAAAAAAATATATAGTAATTTTTTATTCTTTTGTTTTTTATTCATAATATTATTCTTCGAACATAATTATATATATTTAATATTAGACTCTCTTCTTATATATTACAATGTTATAGACTTTTTAAATTATACTATATAATTAAAATGAAGTTTTTATTTTTGGGTGATAATTAAATGGTAGAAATCAAAATTAAAAATCTAGTAAAAACCTATAATGAAGCAAAGCAACCTACACTAAAAAAATTAAATTTTAAGGTTAAAGATGGAGAGTTTCTAACTATTGTGGGTCCTTCCGGGTGTGGGAAATCAACTTTATTAAGAATGATTTCTGGATTAGAAGACATAACATCAGGTGAAATATTTGTAGGAAAAAAATTAATTAATGATGTTGCTCCGCAAAAGAGAAATATTGCTATGGTTTTCCAGGATTACGCTCTTTATCCTCATATGAATGTCTATGATAATATGGCTTTTAATTTAAAAATAAAAAAAATGAATAAAAAGGAAATTCGTAACAGAATTACTAGAGCTTCTAATCTTTTAGGTTTAAAAGAATACTTGGAAAGAAGGCCTGCTCAACTTTCAGGAGGGCAAAGACAGCGTGTAGCTTTGGGTAGAGCTATGGTGAGAAATCCTAATCTATTTTTATTAGATGAACCCTTATCTAATCTTGATGCAAAATTAAGGGTTGATATGAGAACAGTTATAGCTAGGTTACATCAATATTTAAAAGTAACTACTATATATGTTACTCATGATCAAACAGAAGCTATGACTTTAGGTGATAGGATTCTTTTATTAAATGATGGAGTGGTTCAGCAAATAGGTACTCCTGATGAATTATATAATAATCCAAAAAATATTTTTGTTGCCCAATTTATAGGATCTCCTAGTATGAATATTTTACGAGGAGAATTAAATGATGGCTTTTTTTTTAATGATCGACAAAAAATTGACCTTAATGCTTTTTTACCGAAAGCTGTCCCTAATACTTTTAAAACTTTTGCTTTTGGTTTTCGGCCCGAGGATGCTTATTTAATAGATAACCTAAAAAACCAACAGTTTAATTTTAATTTAAAGAATTATTTAATTGTTAAACCAAAATTTGAACTATCAGAATATTTGGGAGAAGATACAGAAACTATATTTAATTTAGCCCAACAAAAAATATCTATAAAAATACAAGGTAATTTCCAAGGACAACCAAATAAAGAATACCAAATTGGTATTCCAAAAGAAAAGTTATATTATTTTAACACTGAAAATAATTTAAATATCAATCCTAGAAATTAACTTTATTAGGTTGTTTTATTTTGAGAAGATTTATATTTTTTAAAATAACTTTCTGTCGTTGAATTTAAAACTGCCCCGATAAGTAAGATTAAACTAGAAATATTGAACCAAAGCATGAGAATAATAACACTTCCTATAAGTTGATAGGATTGATATCTATTACCAAACAGGTGGAGATAAAGTTGGAAAAAATTAGTAAAAAAAAGCCAAATTATTGGTGTAAAAATTGATCCTATTAAACAATATCTAGCTTTTGGCCTTTTATAAGGAACAATAAAATAAATCAAAAAGCATATAATAAATAAAATAATAAAAATAATTATGTATTTTTGATGAAAAATATTGGAAATCCAAGGAATGGAAATAATATTATTTATATTAAAAAAGTCTATTAAACTTCTACCAAAGAATATTAAAAGAGAAATAAAAATTAATGATACAATAGCTCCTAATATTAGAAAGAAAGACGTTAAACGGTTCGTAATTCCGTTTGGTTGTTTGTTATAACTATATATTTTATTTAAACATCTTCTTAAAGTAGAAACAATTCCAGAGGCAGACCAAATAGCTGTTATAATCCCCAAAGAGAAAAGGCTTTTATTACTATTTGTTAAAAAATCACGAATGGTGGATTCAATGCCTAACCCACTTGGTATAATTTGCTGTAGGTAGGCTATAAAAGTAGAAATCTTAAACTGCATTTTAGAAAGTATATTTGAAAGAATATTGCCAAGAATTATCATTATAGGAGCTAGGGAAAATACAAAATAATAAGCAAGAACTATTGAATTACTTGTAACTTCTCCTAAGGTAAAATATTTTTGGAATAATTTTATCCAATTAAATAGTTTAGCTAATGGATTATTTTTTTTATTTTTTATTTTATTGGTTTTGTTAAAAGTAAACTGCTTCTTAAATATTTGCCATCGTTTTCCTATTTTTGCTATTTTTTTATTTTGCTTTCGGCTCAAGATTTCTCTCCCTTACTTATAAAATAAGCTTAAATCTTAAAATGTTATATTTGGATTTTAATAGTAGAAACTTTTTCTAACATAAATTAAATTTTAAAATTACCCAAAAATAATTTTTAGGATTTTAATAAGAATAACTTTCATATCTTTTTAAAATTTTTATCAAATATATTCTTGATTACTTAGAAAATATAAAATATTAATCCAAAATGAAAATAATTTAAGTTATTTTTACTTTAGATTCTTACTTTGATTATGAAGAAAATTTTAATTCCATTTTAAATAATTTATCTTTTTTAACTTAGTTTAGTAAATAAATAATTTAATTACTTATAAAAAAATTTTTAGGATTTTTTTATTTATGGAGAAAAAGGGTAATAGATTCAACGTGCATAGTTTGAGGAAATTGGTCTATCGGTTGAACTGGTTTGCTAATAAAATAACCTCTTTTGGTTAATAAATAAGAATCACGGGCTAAAGTGGTAGGATTACAAGATATATATAAAATTTTTTTAGGAAACGTTTTTACTAAAGAATTTATAAGTTTGGGATCTAATCCTTTTCTTGGAGGATCGACAAATACTATATCAGGTTTTAATTTATCTTTAGACCATTTTGTAAATTGCTTAGATGCATCTGCATTAATATAATGGACATTTTTAATATTATTAATTAATAAATTCTTTTTTGCATTTTTTACTGCCTGAGATATAATTTCTACCCCAATAACTTTTTTTACTAGTGTGGAAATAGAGATGCCAATAGTTCCTATCCCAGAATATGCATCCACAGCAACTTCTGAACCCTTTAAATTAGCTATATCAGCAGCTTTTTTATATAAGATAGCAGTTGTCTGGGGATTAACTTGGTAGAAGGAGTTAATGCTTATATCAAATTTATATCCTAAAAGTATGTCCTGAATGGTTTGTTTTCCAAATAGGACTCTATTTTTGGTCCCCAATTGTACATTAGAAGGTTTTGGATTATAGTTCAAAATTAAGCTGGCTAAACCAGAGATTTTTTTTCTTATTAAGGAGACGATTTCTCTTTCAAATGGTAATTTTTTATTTGTAGAGACTATTCCAACCATCATTTGACCGGTAGCTCGTCCTCTTCTCACCATTAAATATCTTAATATACCCTTTCTAGTTATCTCGCTATAAGCTGAAATATGAAAAGAATTTAAGATTTTTCTAACAATAGAAACAGTTTTATCAATTTTAGGGTCATTTAGAAAATAATCTTCTATGGGAACTAATTTATGGCTGCCACGTTTATAAAAGCCTGTTATTAATTTATTTTTATCATTATCGAATTTAACAGGTACTACAGTTTTATTTCGATAATGTTTTGGTTTTTTCATACCAATGGTTGGTAAGACTTTAACATTTTTTAAGCCGAATTTATGAAATAATTTTTTTATTTGTTCCTGTTTATATTTGAGTTGAGAAGTATATGATAAATTTACTAAAGGGGCGATACCACTTTCTATCATTTCTGGATGATAATTATCTACTCTATAAGGTGATTTTTGAATTATTTTTATCAATTTTCCAAAAGCGTAATGAGAGAAAACTCTAGTTAAAGAAAAGAAAATCTTCTCGCCTATTAAAGCATTAGCAACAAAAATAGGAAAATTATTAATTTTGACTACCCCTAAACCTTGGAAAGTGAGATCGATTACCGAGCCTTTTAGTTTTTGTTTTCTTTGAAATTTTGTTTTTGAATTAATCAATTAAATTCCTTAAAAATTAGATTATTTTTAAATTTGTTTATTAATCTTATTTTCTCCTTATTTTAATCTAACTTCTTTTTTAGATGAAAAAGCGGTTGGATTAATTTCTGAAGTTGATGCTATAAATCTAATGTGTTGTTGTAAATTTTCGAATTTCATGGGAGCATATCCACCAAGTTCTCCATCTAAATTTACTTTTATTTTATCTTTGGTTAGCGGAATAATTTCTGCCTTTTTTGTTTTTTTGTATTCAACGAATTTACTTTTTATGTGAGAACCATCATTAAAAGCTGCCGTTACCAAATTAAATAGTTCTAATAGATTTGTTTTTTTAACGATTAACAAATTAAAATTCCCGTCATCTAATTTAGCTTTAGGAAAGACTTTTTCGAATCCACCTACAGAATTTGTTAAAGATAAAAAAATTAATTCGGCCTCTCCTTTGAAATATCCATGATCATAATTAATCTTGACAGGAATAGATTTTATACGAGTAAATAATTCTACTCCTTTGGTTAAATAAGCTAAATAACCGTAAAGGGTTTTCAACGTCGAGGGAACGGCATAAGAAATTTCTGCAAGGGTACCCAAAGCTCCAATATTCATAAAATAACGAAAAGCAGCTTTTTTAGAAATAATTTTCCCAATATCCATTTTAATAGTTTCTTTTTTATTTATGATTTGAGCTGCCCTTACTAAATCATTTCGAGGAATTTTTAAAGCTCTTGCATAATCATTAGTAGTTCCTGCCGGTATTATAGCTACGATAGGACGATTTTTTAAATCTGCGATTCCATTCACTACTTCATTTACGGTTCCATCTCCACCAGCTGCTATTAAAAGATCAAATCCTGTTTTGGCTGCTCTTTTTGCTTCCTTACAAGCCGAGAAAGGCGCAGGAGTTGTTTCGAAAATTGAAGTCTCATAACCCGCTTTTTCATAAATTTTAATAATGTTAATTAAATTTTCTAGGATTTTCCCTCTCCCAGAGGTGGGATTATAGATAATTCTTGCGCGTTTCATATATTTTTAACTATATAATTCTTTCTTCGTGTATTAAAAACAAAATAAAAATTATTTTTTGTTTAGTTCTTGTAAAAGCAATTTATGAGCGATCCTTGGATTGGCGTTACCGTGTGTTTCTCTCATAACTTGACCTGTTAAATAACCGATCGCTCGATCTTTTCCTTTATTATAATCATTTACTGATTTCTGGTTACCATTTAAAATTTTAGAAATTAAAGGAATTAATTGTCCAGGATCAGATATTTGTATAAGATTTTTTTCGTGAACAAATGTATTAGGGTTTTTACCTTTTGTTATCGCCTGAAAAACTTTCTTTCCTTGTTTATTAGAAATAGTTCCTTCAGTAATAAGTTTAATTAAGCTTGCTAGATTGGTAGGTGTTATTTTTGTTTGAGTGATGTCCAGCTGGGTTTTATTTAAGAAGGCATTAACATCACCAATTAAAAAATTCGCTGTTTTTTTAGGATCTGCTCCTAATTTTACTGTTTTATCATAAAAATTAGCCATTTCTAAAGTTTGAGTTAAGATTTTGGCTTCATAAGAAGAGAGATGGTAGGTGTTAGTATATCTTTTTATTCTATTTTCAGCCGATTCAGGAATTCTTTTTTTAATTTTATTAATCCAATTTTCAGATATTTTGATAGGAGCTAAATCTGGTTCAGGAAAATAACGATAGTCATCTGATCCTTCTTTAATTCGCATAAGAATTGTGGAATTTGTTTTTTCATCAAATCGGCGAGTTTGTTGGCGCACTTCTTTTCCAGATAATAGGACCTGGCGTTGTCTTTTTTCTTCATAAGCTAAGGCTTTTTTTGCATATTGAAAAGAATTAACATTTTTAATTTCAACTTTTGTGCCTAAGCCTGGAGTGCCAACAGGGTGAACAGAAATATTAATATCTACTCTCATTGATCCTTCTTGCATTTTTACATCAGAAATGCCTGTAAATTGAATTAATTGCCTTAATTTTTCTAAATAAAGGTAAGCTTCATTAGGGCTTGAAATATTAGGTTCAGAAACAATTTCAATCAGAGGTGTTCCCTGTCGATTAAGATCTACTAATGAAAAACCTTCATTTACTAAATGAGAATTTTTCCCAGCATCTTCTTCTACATGCATTTCGGTAATTCCAATTTTTTTTGGATTTCCATTTGGTAAATTAATTTCAACATAACCACCAGAGGCGATAGGCACATCTTGTTGAGTAATTTGATAGGCTTTTGGATTATCAGGATAAAAATAATTCTTTCTATCCCAATGTACATTTTTAGTTATATTAGCATGTAAAGCTAAAGCCGCCATCATTCCATATTCTAGAGCGCCCTTATTTGCATTTGGCAATGCGCCTGGGTACCCCCAGTCGATAACATTAGTGTTTTCGTTAGCAGGATCACCATAATTAACGGGTGATGGAGAAAAAGTTTTAGAAGCGGTTTTTAATTCAACATGAACTTCAAGACCTATTGTTGTTTTAAAACTTGACATATTTAATTTACCTCTGGATGTTTTTTATAAAGTTTTGTTTCTTGTTCAAAAGCATAGGCACTTTTGTAAATGACTGATTCATCAAAAGGTTTAGCAATGATTTGGAGACCTACTGGTAATCCATCAGAAAATCCTGCATTGATTGACATACCGGGTAACCCTGCTAAGTTAACGGGAATTGTAAGTAAATCATTCATATACATTTGAACTGGATCTTTGCTTTCAGTTCCTATTGGAAAAGCAGTGGAGGTTGTTGTTGGACCAAGAATTATATCATATTTATTAAAAATTTTTTTAAAATCATTAATAATTAAAGTTCTTACCTGAGCTGCTTTTTTAAAATAGGCATCGTAAAAACCAGCTGATAGAGCAAAGGTTCCTAACATAATTCTACGTTTAACTTCTGCTCCGAAACCTTGAGAACGTGTCTTTATGTATAAATCTTCTAATGATTGTCCCTTATGTCGTGGAGAATAACCATAACGATTGCCATCATACCTTTGAAGATTAGATGAGGCTTCAGAAGAGGCCAATATATAATAAGCTGCTATACCGTATCTAGAATGAGGTAATGAAACCTCGTCAATTTCTGCACCTAAATTTTTAAAGGTTTTTAAAGCCCTTTTGACAACTTTTTTTATGTTGTCATCAATCCCCTGTGCAAAATATTCTTTTGGAACAGCGATTTTTAAGCCTTTAACTCCCTTATCAATATTCTTTAAAAAGTTAGGAATTTTTTTGTCAGAAGTGGTATTGTCATGAAAATCTTTTCCTGCGATCATAGATAAAATGCGAGCATTATCTTTTACTTTTCGAGTTAAAGGACCAATTTGATCCATACTAGAACCAAAAGCAATTAAACCCCATCGAGAAACTAGACCATAAGTAGGTTTTAGACCAACAATACCATTAAAAGCTGCTGGCTGCCTAATTGAACCTCCGGTATCTGATCCTAAAGCAAAAGGAATACTACCTGAAGCTACAGTACTTGCGGAACCTCCTGAAGAACCACCTGGAACTAACCCTTTGTTCCAAGCATTCTTAGTAGAACCAAAGTAGGAAGTTTCAGTTGATCCTCCCATTGCAAATTCATCCATATTGGTTTTCCCAACTATGATAGCTCCAGCTTTTTTAAGTTTTTCTATGACGGTAGCATTATAAATTGGCATGAAATTATCTAAAATATGAGAAGCCGCTGTGGTTTTTAAGTTTTTTGTAATTATGTTATCTTTAACAGCTATTGGAATGCCCTTTAGTAATTCATTTTCTCCAATTTTATTCTGATCAATTTTTTTAGCAGCTTGTAAAGCTTTTTTTTCATCTATTGTTATATAAGCATTAAGTTGTTTTTCAGAAGCTTGGATTTTTTTTAAAACTTCTTTTACTAGCTCTGTAGATGAAATTTCTTTTTTAATAAGTTTTTTATGTAATGAAGGTAAATCTTCTTTAAAAAAATCAAGCATTAAAATTAGCTCTCCTCTTCAATAATAGTTGGAACTTTAATTTGTCCGTCCTTAGTTTCAGGGGCGTTTTTTAATAAAGCTTCTTTTTGTTTTGATTGGATAGCTTTATCCTCTCGAAGAACATTTTCATTATGAGAAACAAAATAAGTCGGTTTAACTCCTGTAGTATTAACTTTATTCAAAGTTTCTACTAAATCAAGTATTTCGGCCATTTGTTTAGTTAAAATATTTAACTCCTGGTCATTAAAATGCAGCTTAGCTAGTTTTGCAACATGAGCTGCTTCTTTACGTGGTAAAGAATTAGACATTTTTCCTCCTAAAAATAATATTTTATTGTTTTTAATTATAATAAAAAATAGAAATATTTTTTATATTCGACTTTATCGCTTCTTATTTTTTACAAGACTAAGATAACGAGAATACCAAAGGTTTATGTATCCCTTAGAAAAAGGCCCTAATTTTTTTTTAATCATATTAAATAATATTTTAGTATGTGCTCTTAATATTTCATCAATTTCTGGTGGATACGCCCATAAGCTTTTATGAGCAACATATTCGTCAGCATCTAAAAGATGTATTGCCCCATTAGTGGGAATTTTAATATCAAGGTCATAATCAATATATTTTAAAGCCTCTTTGTCAATTACAAAAGGACTTGCAAGGTTACAATAATAACTAATCCCATCTTTTCTAATCATAGTTATAACATTAAACCAGTATTTAGCATGAAAGTAAAGTAAAGCTGGTTCATGAGTAATCCAGTGGCGTCCATCGTCTTCTGTAACCAGTGTATGGTCATTTAATCCAATAAGCGAGTTTTCGCTAATCTTCAGAATCATCGTATCACGCCAAACCCTATGTAAATGTCCATCATGCTTGTAACTTTTGATTGTGATAAAGTCGCCTTCTCGTGGTCCACGAGTTGCGTCTTTAACCATCTTAATTGCCTCATGATATTTATTTCCACTTAAATTTTAGCATACTTATTTTATTTATAATTTTTTCAGAACTTTTGGATGAAGTTTTAGCCACATATAACCAATTATTCCTGGGGCTGCGGTAATTTTTTTTAAAAGAACTTGTTTTTCTAATTCTTTAAAAGTGAGGAAATTGGTTTTGACAAATTCTCCCAGATCAAAGTTTTTTTTAGTTTTTTTAGTTAACTTTTTTAAAAGCATTAAGTGAACAACTTCATTAGTAAAACCTTCACTAGAACTTATTTGAAAAATTTCTTCAGCCTTTTGATATATTAAGCCTATTTCTTCACGTGTTTCTCTAAGAGCAGCTTGAGAAGGTTGTTCTCCTGAATTTATCAACCCAGCAGGGAAACTAGTTCTTTCTGAATTAAAACCAGCTCGATACTCTGTCCCTATAGCAAACTTTAATTCATTATTAATATGAATAGGGGCTATTAGAGCTACAGAGGGGCTATGAAGAACTATTTGTCTTTGAACGATCAATGAATCTGGTGTTTTAATTTTTCGGTTTACTACTTGAAAAATATGACCATTAAAGGCTTGTTTTTCATTTAATATTTTTCCTTTTTTATTCATCTTTTTTCTCTTCTATGAGTTTGTTAATTAAATCTAAATCATATCCTTTTCTGTAAAGATAATTTCTAACCTTATATATATGCTTTTTGCCGTACTTTTGATATCTTTTCCAGATTTTATTTATTGTATTTTTGGCAATTTTAATTTGTTGATCTTTTTCTTCAGTAAATTTGGTTTTTTCAATTATTTGTTTGATCAAATCGTAATCAAACCCTTTTATATATAATTTAGATTTTATTTTTTCCTTTTGGATTAATATAGGAAATTTGCTAAATTTTTTTTGAACTTTTTGAGAAAGATACGATGCATTTTTAATTTGTTTTTGAAGCCCATATTTATCTTTTAGGGCTGTTTTAATATCACTTTCAGAAACCCCTACTCTTTTTAGTTTAAGAATAATTTTTTTAGGCCCTGCTAATATATTATTTGCTTGACTGTTAACTAAACTTTTTGCATAAAATGTATCATCAATATATTTTTCTTGTTTTAATTTAGTAATGATTTTTTGAATTTGAGCATCACTAAAACCTTTAGTAATTAATTTTTGTTTAATCTCTTTTTCGGTACGTAAATGGTGAGATAAAAAAGAAAAAGCAATTAAAAGTCCTTTGCTAAAAACTTCATATTTTTTAATCTGAGATATTTTTTTGCGGTCTAAAACATCTCCTTTTTTTAAAGCAAATTTAACTAATGTCATCTCTGAAATACTAAATGCAAAAGAACCATTAATCTTTAAATTATAACGTTTTCTGTGGTGCTGGGTAGATATTTTTGTTATAGTTCCCATATTTATTTATAAATAAAAAATTATTTTAATATCCTTAATATTTTTTTATTTTTTTCCGAAATTTATTAATTTAGAAAATAAAATTGTTAATTAAAAATTAAACATAAATTTTTTTCCAATTTTTGATTAAATATTTATCGTCAATTTTTGGGTCTTGAGAAGTCAAAATTTTAGGGCCATCTTCTGTGATTACAATTGTATGTTCAAATTGTGCTGACCATCCTCCATCAGCGGTAGTGACAGTCCAACCATCTCCTGCATAATCAGTTTTTACTTTCCAGGTTCCAGTATTAACCATCGGTTCTATAGTAATAGTCATACCCTTTTTAAGTCTTAGTCCATGTCCTTTAACACCAAAGTGAGGTACCTGTGGATCTTCGTGCATAGTTGGCCCGATACCGTGTCCGATATATTCTCTTACATTTCCTAAATGGTTAATATCGGTAACATAATGGTCTATAGCAGATCCAATATCTCCAATTCTATTCCCTAATACGGCTTGATCAATTCCAATGTAAAGAGCTTTATGAGCAACTTGATAAAGGTGTTCTATTTTTGGAGAGACTTTGCCTACTCGATAAGTCCAAGCAGAATCGGCTAAACCGTGATCTTTTTCTACTACCGTATCAACTTTTACTAAATCCCCATTATTAAGGATTAGCCCCTTTCGGGGGAAGCCATGAGCAACTTCGTTATTTACAGAGACAGTTGTAGCGTATTTAAAACCTTCATATCCTATTTGGCTAGGGATTGCACCATGGCTTTCGATATAATGACGGGATTTAACTTCAATTTCCCAAGTGTCTAATCCAGGTTTTATTAGTTTCCTTAGCATATGATGCATGCCAGAAATAACTTTTCCTGCTTTACTCATTTCTTTTATTTCAGAAGCATCTTTTAATGTAATCATACTTTCGATTATAAACAAATTTTTTTAGATTTATTTTTATATTTTTAAAAACATTTTTCTTTTAAATTATAGTTTAAAAATTTTAATTTAAATTTGAAATAATATATTTATTTTTTTCTGAGAACGTTAACATAAAAAGTGTAAGTATACAGAAAGATAAAATTTTTTATATTAATTGTTTTTTTACTTTCTTTAATATTTATACGGTTAAATAAAGAAATAAGGAAGTGTTAAATTGTTATTAGGAAGCATTGAAGCCGGGGGTACAAAATTTAATTGTGCTGTGGGAAATGAAAATTACCAAATAAAAAATGCTACCAGAATTCCTACCACGACTCCAACAGAAACTTTAGCTAAATGTGTAGACTATTTTAAAAAATTTGATATAAAAGCTTTGGGTATATCTGCTTTTGGCCCAGTGGAATTAAGAAAAAACTCATCTAAGTATGGTTACATCACAGATACGCCAAAATCAGGTTGGAAAAATACTGATTTTTTAGGGTACATAAGAAAATTTTTTCCCATTCCAATATCTTGGAACGTTGATGTAGGTGGTTCTGCCTATGGGGAATATGTTATGTCCACACTTTTTAACGAACATATAAACTCTTTAGTATATTATACAATCGGAACTGGTGTAGGCGCTAGTTCGATACAAAATGGTCAATTTGCTGGCGATATAGGTCATCCAGAAGCGGGTCATGTCAGGGTAAAGAAACATCCTGATGATTTAAATTTTAAAGGTATTTGTCCTTATCACGGGGATTGTTTAGAGGGCTTGGTTTCAGGCCCAACTTTTGAGGCTCGGTTGGGTAAAAAGGGCCAAAATGTTCCATTAACTAATCATGTTTGGGACATTATGGCTTATTACGTAGCCCAGGCTGCTCTTGATGCTACCTTACTTTATCGGCCAGCTAAAATTGTTTTTGGGGGTGGAGTTATAAGTGAAAAATTCTTAGTAAAAGTTAGGAAAGAATTTAAAAAACTTTTAAATGGCTATGTTTATGTAGGCGATTTAAATAAATATATTGTAATGCCAGAAGCAAAAAATAATGGTTCTGCTACTATTGGAGATTTTGCTTTAGCCTTACTTGAATATCAAAAATAAAATTTTAACAATAAATTTAAAAGAAAGGAATATTTATTATGAATGCTTTAGTTTTAACTAAGTTTAAACATATGGAAGTAAAAAATGTTAAAAAGCCACAAATTAATCCCAATGAAGTTTTAATAGAAGGAAAATATGCGGGGGTTTGTGGTACAGATAAAGATTTATTTAGTGGACGTCCTGGATCTGCCGATGCGGTACCTCCAGTAGTTTTAGGCCACGAAAATTCCGGAGTAATTTCCCAAGTTGGATCTGGCGTTAAAGATTTTAAAGTAGGCGATCGTGTAACCGTTGACCCTAATATTTATTGTGGAAAATGTTTTTATTGTCATATCGGTAAAAAAGAACTATGTGATCACCTATCGGCTATTGGAGTCAACCGAAATGGCGGCCTAGAACAATATTTTACTGCTCCGGCCACCCAAGTTTATAAAATCCCCGATAACGTTTCTTTAAAGGAAGCTGCCGCTAGTGAACCTATCTCTTGTGCAGTTCATGGCGCTAATTTATTAAAGTTAGCTCCTTATCAGAAAGCCTTAGTAGTTGGGGATGGCTTTATGGGTCAGTTATTTGTACAAATCCTTCAAGCTTATGGGGTTCATCAAGTAGATTTTGCCGGTCTAATTAATGATAGACTAGCTTTAAATAAAGAAAAGTTTCATGTAAAAAATACTTTTAATACAAAATATGATAAGATACCCGCCGATTACGATGTAGTAGTGGAAGCGGTAGGTTTACCTGTCACCCAAGAAATTGCCGTAAATGCCACCAGAAAAGGTGCCCAAGTATTAATGTTTGGGGTAGGCCAAACTAACCAAACCTTTAAAATGAATACTTATAAAGTTTACCAAAAACAATTAACCATTCAGGGATCATTTATTAATCCTGATGCTTTTGAAGATTCTTTAGCTTTGTTGTCCAGTAAGAAACTAAATATTTTGCCTTTAATTAGTGATCAACCTAGCTTAGATGAAGTACCTAAATACCTTGACGGAACAGTTAAAAATGTAAGTAAGGCAATTGTAAAAGTAGAAGGTTAATTGCCTAGAAAATAAGAAGATATTATTAATATTATTTTTATAAATATGCTTTTATTGAGAACGTACAGAAAATACTCTTAAATTTATTTTGGAAGTATTATTCTGTTTTTTTTATATTTTAATAAGTTATAGTTAGAATTAAAAAGGGAAAAATTATAAATAAAAAGGGTTATTGAAGGTTAATTTGTAGATTCTTTAAAAAGCAAAGTCTTAAAGTAAAAAGTAATTTTGATAAAAATTATTTTGTTTGCAATGTCATATTAGTAAAGTGTAAGTAAGTATAAAAATGATTAGAAATTTAAAATATTAATATTTTATGTAAGAGCTAAATTTTCTACTATTTTTAAAAATTGTTAACTTTAACTACAAATGGTGGGTTATTATTAAAATTACTAAATATTTTAAAATTTAAATATTTTTATTAAAAAAATAAAAAGGAAAAAATTATCATGGCTTTTTCAGATTATATTGATGGTTTACAACATGTAGGTATTCCTACTGATAATTTAGATTTTACAATTAAATTTTATAAATCTCTTGGTTTTAAACAAAGTGGTGGCCCATTTTCTTATGGGAAAATTAAGTGTACTTTTTTACAGCTTAATAATTTGACTATTGAAACATGGAAAGGAGATCCTGTAACGAAAAAAGCTGGGGCTATTAATCATATCTCTTTAAATACTAATAATGTTAATAAAGCTTTTACAGAAGCCAAAAACCAAGGGTTAACTTTGTTAAACGATAAAATTCAATTTATTCCTTCTTATTGGAAACGAGGAATTAAGTTTTTTAATATGCAAGGACCAAATAAAGAAATAATTGAGGTATGCCAGATTTTATAATTAATAAAAAATAATTAAAATTTTATCATTATAGAAAGATTTTTATTAAATTAAAAAATTGTTAAAAACTGATATATTTTTATTTATAGAATAAATATTAATTATGAATTTACTTATTTAAAAAGCTTGAATGGCGTTCTAAATATACATGATATCTTTTTCCAGAATAAAATGTTTCTACAAATTCGAAGGGCCGTCCATCTGTTAAAAAAGAAGTTTGTCTTAAAAAAAGAGCAGGTTCTCCAGACATCATATTAAGAAATTTAGCTACTTTTCTATTTGGTATAGTAGCTGAAAATTCTTGAATTGCTTTTCCCAAATGAAAACCTAAATTTTGGAGATAATTGTATAAGCCATTTAATAGATCTTTAGAAGAAATATTCCCAATTATTGAATAAGGAACGGTAGTAATTTCAAAAGCTATAGGTTCTTTATTTCCATACCGGATGCGTTGAAAAGTAATTACTTCTTCGTCTTTTATAATTCTTAAATTAACTGCTTGTTGTGGGGCTGGCTTATGTTTCTTAAAAGAGATTACTTTAGATTCTGGTATTTTACCTTGGGATTTCATAATCTGTGTAAATCCAGTAACTCCCTTTAAATTTTCTGAAACTCTAATTTTCTCTTTAGACACAAAGGTACCTGAACCAGGAATTCTTACAAGTTTTCCTTGCGTTACTAATAACGAAATTGCTTTTCTAATGGTCAT
The DNA here is from genome assembly GCA_934229385.1 of uncultured Oenococcus sp. Lineage (GTDB taxonomy): Bacteria > Bacillota > Bacilli > Lactobacillales > Lactobacillaceae > Oenococcus. The sequence continues at coordinate 35,513 of CAKQDH010000004.1, read as the reverse complement.
CCTCGAAGCATTGTAAATTTTTGTTAAATTTCTTTCTGAAGGTATTTTGGTACCTCTTTTAAGCTTACCTTTATTAATTGAATCATCTAAGTTATTTTTAATTTTTAAAAATTTGGTTTTGTTAGTTTCATATAACATAAAATTAGAGCCTCTAAATAAACTGGAAAAAATAAAGTACTTAATTAAGTATAAATTAATTTTCTATTTCTTCCCCGCCTAAAAAATTCTTAATTAAATTTTGTTTTTTATCTAGAATATTAAAATTGGATTTCTTTCCAGGCTTTAAAACCCCTACATCTTCTAAACCAAACTCATGAGCTTGATTAACTGATGACATTAAAACTGTTTTTTCTCTACTAATTCCAGTAAATTTTTGTATATTTCGGAAAGCTTCAATAAATTTTAAAATGGGCTTATTCATACTATTTTTATTAGTTTTGATTTTTTTATTTGGTTTTAATAAAGAAGCTAATTTAATTTTATTTTCTTTTTTTTCTTGTGCCGAATTTGTGATAATTTCTAACCCTTTAGGCCCCTTTAAAGTATAAGCTAATTTAATCATTTCAGGAGAAACGTGTAGACCATCAGGGATTATTCCTGCAATTACTGGAGGTGTTAATAAAGCATATCCACTTACTCCTGGGTCATTTCCTTTTAATTGTGATTGATGATTATATAAATTAGTAACATGAGAGGCCAAAGTTTTTCCTTTATACATATGATAAAAGGATTGATTAGAATATCCTACAGATAAAGTTATTCCAAGGTTATGAAGGCCAGCTTCAAAAGCAGAATTTGAATTTTCAGGTGCAAAAGTAACTAATTTAATTAGGCCTCCAGCTTCTTTTTGCCAATGTTTAACTAAATTTAAATTAGCAGGTAGAATAAATTTTTTTTGTTGATTTGTGCATAAATGAGGATTAATGAAAGGGCCCTTTAGATGAATACCTTTGATCATAGGGTTAGTTTTGGAAGCTTTTTTTATATTTACAAGGGCCTCATCAAGAGCTTGTTTTGATTGGGGAACAAGAGTAGGAAAAATACTTGTTATTCCTTCTTTTCTTAAGAAATAAGTGAAATTATCTATTTTCCCTTTAGAAGCTTTCATGATATCAAAATTGTATCCCCCCTGGGCATTAAGATTAATGAACCCAGGAATAATAAAAGAATTAGAAGGCACAGTAATTTTTATATCATTTTCATGAAAATGGAATTTTTCCATATTATTTATATTTTCTATACATTTAGAAAAACGCAAAAATCCTCTTTTAATGATTTTTGCGCCGTCGTAAATTTCAGTATTTATAATTATTTTTGACATAGATTTATATTTAAATTGAGATAACTTAAAAAAAAAAATTAAGAAGCTAGGGAATCATCCTCCTTTATTAATTTTGGTTTGCTTTTATGCCTAACCGCCCTTGGTGTAACGACAACTTCTTTAATATTATTTTTAGAAGGGACTTTAAACATAGTATCTTCCATAGTAGATTCCATAATAGAACGTAACCCACGAGCTCCAGATTTCTTTTCAATAGCTATTTTTGCCATCTCTTTAAGAGAACTTTTTTCAAACTCTAATTTAACGTTATCTAAAGACAATAGATACTGATATTGTTTTACTAATGAATTTTTAGGCTCAGTAAGGATTTTTTCCAAATCTTTCTCTTTTAATGGATTTAATATGGAAACAATTGGTAACCTTCCTAAAAATTCTGGAATTAAGCCAAATTTAACAAGATCACTGTTTTCTAGTTCATGAAGTGGATTATTTTTTAAAAATCGATCTTTATTCTGTTTAATTTGGTGATTAAATCCTATGGTAGATTCACCTAATCGCTCTTTAATAACATTATTCAAACCGTCAAATGCTCCTCCTACAATGAAAAGAATATTACTAGTATTAACTTTAATGTATTCTTGCTGAGGATGTTTTCTACCCCCTTTGGGTGGAACTGAAGCTATCGTCCCCTCTAATAATTTTAAGAGTGATTGTTGAACGCCTTCACCAGAAACATCTCGGGTAATACTTACGTTTTCTGACTTTTTTGCTATTTTATCTATTTCATCAATATAAATAATTCCGTGTTGGGCTTTTTGCACATCAAAATTTGCAGCTTGGAGTAATTTTAAGATAACATTTTCAACATCTTCACCTACATACCCTGCTTCTGTTAAAGTGGTAGCATCAGCTATAGCAAAAGGTACATCCAACATTTTTGCTAACGTTTGAGCTAAATATGTTTTTCCTGAACCGGTGGGCCCAATCATTAAAATATTAGATTTTTGTAATTCAACGTTATTTTTATTTTTAAGGGATTCATTTACTCTCTTGTAGTGATTATAAACGGCTACGGCTAACGTTTTTTTTGCTTCTTCTTGCCCAATAATATATTGGTTTAATTTTTTGACTATATTACTAGGTGTTGGTAATTTAGTTATAATTTCTGATTCTTTATCTTTTTTTAATTCTTTATCAATAATTTTTTGTGCTAAAGCTACACATTCATTACAGATGTAAACATTAGGACCGGCAATTAGTTTTTTAACTTGGTCTTGGCGTTTGCCACAAAAAGAACATGCTGGCATATTTTTAATAGTATCGATATCCATGCGACCATTATAACAAAATGTTAAAAATGTATTTCTGGTTAATAAAAAAGCCTAAAATTAGGCTTTTTTATATTATTTAGCTTTTTTGGGTTCTGTAATTGACTTAGCATTTTTAACTATTAAGTCTACGGCTTTTTGTATTTTTAAATCGTGGATAATTAAGCCCATTGATAAAGCCTTTTTTACTCTATCTTCACTTATCTTATAATTTTTAGCCAGATCTTTGATTTGCTGATCGATTTCTTGACTAGTAGGTTTTATTTTTTCTTTACCGGCAATTGTATTTAGGACTAGACGAGTTTTAACTCTATTAGGAGCTTCTTTTTTCATTTCTTTATCAAGTTTATCTTGGCTAGATCCGGTAATTTTAAAATAGGTTTGGGGATTTATTCCTTGAGATGATAAATTGTTAAAAAAGGTCTGCTTTTGTTGTTCAACTTCTTCATTAATCATTTCGTCAGGAAGTTTGTCTCCTTCAATTTTTGAAGAATTAACAACCTTTTTTACTGCTTTATCTTGAAAATCATTCTTATTTTTTTCAGTTTTTGATTTTTCTAACTGTTCTCTGGTTTTAGTCTTTAATTCTGCTAGAGAAGAAACAGAATTATCTACATCTTTAGCAAATTCATCATCTATCTTTGGTATCTCTAATTTTTTTAATTCATTAATTTTTACTTTAAAAGTAGCTTTTTTGCCTGCGAGATTCTTTTCCTGATAATTTTTAGGAAAAGTAACTTTTGCTTCTACATTATCGCCGGGTTTATGATTAATGAGTTGATCTTCAAACCCTGGAATAAATTGCCCAGAGCCTAAACTAAGACTAAAGTTTTTAGAATTTCCGCCCTTAAAGCTTTTACCGTTAACGGTTCCGTTAAAATCAATAACTACAGTATCACCCTTCTTTGAAGTTTGGCCTTTTTTAGCGGGAACTAATTCTGCTTCGCTTTTAGCTCTTCTCTTTAATTCTTCGTTTAATTCTTTATCGCTTATTTTATCGGACTTTTTTTCTACTCCTATCCCCTTATATTTTCCTAAGGTTATAGAAGGAGCTAATGTTAAATCTGCATGTATTTTCCATGGACCACCATGCTTTAAACTATCAGGGACTATATTAGGACGTCCTACAACTGTGAGGTTAGTTTCATTAACTGCTTGGTCGTAAGCTTTTGGGAGCACTGCATTAAGAGCATCTTCATACAAAGCTTCTTCACCAAAGCGTGCTAAGAATAAGGATTTAGAAACATGTCCCTTTCTAAAACCTGGAATGTTTATTTTATTTTTTTGTTTATTAAAAGCTTCATCAATTCCATTTTCAACTTGGTCAGAAGGAATCTCAAAAGTTAATTTACCTTTATTTTTTTTACCAGCTTTAAAAGTGGCTTTTGTTTGGATTATATCTGTATCTGACATTAATTCCTCCATTTAATCTATACCTTTAAAATTATATCGTAACTTCGTCAAACAGTGAACTTTAGAACTTAATTTAATTAAGAAAAAAAATATAAAATTTATTTTGACCTGGATAATTTTTATATAAGATTTACATGTCAAAAATTTAAAATATTTTTTTTGAATGGGGTAATTATTTGTTTATATTTGTTTTTTAATAGGGATTTGAAATCTGTTGCGTAAAATTTTTTTATTAAAAAATAGAAATTCAAAGATGCCCTTTTCTACTATTAAAAATTTTAGAAACCGATGGTGTCCTGGTGAAAAAAAGCAAGAAAAACCAAACAGAATAGAATTGATGAATGATTTGATTAAACCTTTTTTTGATCTGTATAAATAATCATTTAATAAGGAATTTCTATAAAGAAAATGAAACATTTTTATGCGCGATTTATTATTTTCATTTTTTATTGTCAGACTACCGGTCTCTTTTCTTAAATGAAAAGCTTTACTCGTACCTGACAAATAGGCGGGGGCAAAAAAAGTAGTTAGCCTTAACGTATATTCGGTATCATCTCCCCAAATAAAATATTCTTTAATGGGCAGCCCCATTTTAGAAATAGCTTCTTTATTAATTAATAGAGAAACAAAAGTGGCGCGTTTAATTTTTATCATTCCTTTATCAAGATATGAACTCCAATTAGGATAGTTTCCATCAATGGTTCTTTCATCTATAGAAGGTACGTTCATTATTTTATGTTTTGGTGAAATAATTGAACTTGTCATAAATGATATTTTGGTTTTAATTTTTTTTGTATCCTGAATTAAATAATTTAAGGCACCGTTTTCTGGAATAGTATCATCATCGTATATCCATAGCCAATTGAATTTGTAATTTTTTAAAGCATACTTCATACCTAAATAAAAACCACCGGCACCACCAACATTTTTAGAGTTCCTAACATAATCGATATTTTTTATTTTTTTTGGAGAAAATATACCGTTATTTTCAAACAGTCTTTCCGTTCCATCTATACTGTGATTATCAAAAACTATAATTTTATTTATTTTGTAAGATTGTTTTAAAGTTGCAAAAACTGATTTAGTTAATAATTTTTTTCGATTATAAGTAACAATTAAAACAATTACAATATCCTTTCCCATTTTTAGCTCCTTTTGAAAAGATTGATAAGAAATTTAAAATCTTTGTCTAAATAAGCTGAAATTAACCAACAGATAAGAAATATAAGTGAAGAAAGAACTAATATGAAGAAATTTTTCCAAAAAATAGAAGAGCTGTAAGAAAAATATTGTAAAAAAATTAAATCAAGGATAGTTGGCAAAACTGTGGAAACTATAGGTTTCCTCATTTCTTTTAAGAGCTCAAAAAGAGTTCCTTTCAAAGCTTTCCGCATTAAATAAAAGTAGGTTATAAAAAAATTAATAAGGTAGCCAATGGTGACACCAACTGCTAAGTAAACAATGCTGCCTAAAGAAACACCTAGAATTATAAAGCCGACCGTTATAATAGCAGTGATAAGGCCTAAATTAAATAATAATTTAGTAAGATTGCGAGCCTGAAAAATAGGACCAGTAGTCGCAATTACTAATTGAACCCAAATAGTTAAAGCCAACATCTGAAAAGGCAAAACCGCGGGCCCCCATTGATTACCAAAAATAACAAGAATAATTTGTTTGGCATTTAAAGACAGATAGGCCGATAAAGGGATCCCAAGAATAAATAAGATGCGCATAACCGTTAAGTAAGCTTTTTTAACTATTTTTACATCACCAAAACGTCTTGCTAAAACTGGTTGCAAAACTGGGGTAACAATAGCCGTAAAAAGTTGACTAGGGTAAGTTAAAAGCTGATAAGATTTATTATACTGTCCGGTAGGTGCCTTGCCCAAAAATTTTTCTGCTAGAAGGTTATCCAAGTTTCTGGGAAAATAATTAACAATTTGGAAGCTTAATTGATAAACAGAAAAAGATAGGATTTTCTTAAAAGAGTTGAGAGAAAATCCTTTTTTCATATGAAAGCCAGAAAGACGGTACATCAAAAGGAAATTCACTAGAGCAGGTATAGCATTAGTGAAAGCTAGAGCAAAATATCTAGCTCCTGCAAAACCAGCTATAACCCCAATTATTCCTCCAACAATAAAAGCGATAGCGTTGGTCAAATTTACTTGTTTAAATTCTTCTTTTTTGTTCAGAATGGCCATTGGGACTACTTGTAATATAGAAAAAAGCAGGGTAGGAGCAAAAGCCCACATTAAAGATATAAAAGCTTTATTGTTATAAAAACGAGATATTGGCCAACCACAGAGCCCAAAAATTATACTTGCGAAAAAAGAAATGGCTGCTAATATTTTAAAAATTGATGAGAGATCAAAATCTGAAAGGAAATCGTTTTGGATAATAGCTGGTCCAGCTCCAGATTCAGAAAGCAATAAAAAAAAAGGAACAATTACTAATACGGCAGCTGCCACTCCCCAGTCACTAGGAGTTAAAATACGAGATAAAAAAATCTGGACAATAAAATTAGAAATATAAGAAACATATTTTCCAATAGCTGTGAAAAAAATTCCATTTTTTAATTCTCGTTTAATATTATTCATTATGAGTTAAATCTCTTGTAAAAACCTTGTCTTTTACATCATCTAATTTTTTTGAAAAGCGGTTTGTTAAAATATAATCTGATCTATTTTTAAAATCTTGAAAATTGTTAATAATAGGGTAATTTTGGAATTTATTTTCTTTAATATTTGGATCATAAATAATAATTTTTACTCCTTTTTTGGCAATTAGTTTCATCACATCAATGATAGATGATTGGCGATAATTATCAGAACCTGTCTTCATAGCTAAACGATAAACACCTATAATTTTAGGTTTTTTATCTAAGACTTCATTAGCAACAAAGTTTTTCCTAGTATCATTAGATTTTACGATTGCGCTCATTAAATTTTGGGGAATACCTATGTAAGATGCTAACAGTTGTTTTGAGTCTTTAGGAAGACAATAGCCTCCATAACCAAAGCTTGGATTATTATAAAAATTACCAATTCTTTTATCCATTCCTACGCCCTGAATAATTTTGGAAGAATTTAACCCCTTTTTTAAAGCGTAAGTATCTAATTCGTTAAAATAAGCCACTCTCATAGCTAGATAGGTGTTAGAAAATAATTTAATTGCTTCTGCTTCTTCGCTAGTAGTGAATAATGTAGGAACATCTTTTTTTATAGCGGCCTCTTGTAAAAGTTGCGCAAATTGATGACCCTTTTTGCCCAAAGATCCTATAATAATCCGGCTAGGGTAAAGATTATCATATAAAGCTTTTCCTTCTCTTAAGAATTCAGGAGAAAATAAAATTTGTTTGAAATTAAATTTTTTAATCATTTCATTAACAAATCCCACTGGAATTGTAGATTTCACTACAATTTGGGCTTTAGGAGCATACTTTATGGTTTCTTTGATCGCTGATTGAACACTATTGGTATCAAATTTATTAGTTTTATCATTATAATTAGTTGGTGTAGCAACGATAACAAAATCAGATCCTTGAATTGCTTCTTTTACATTTAAAGTAGCTTTTAAATTTAAATCTTTGTTTTTTAAGAAATTACTAATTTCTTTATCCTTAATGGGGCTTATATGTTTATTAATTAGTTCTACTTTTTTTGGGATAATATCGAGGGCTTTAACTTCATTATGTTGAGATAATAAAGTAGATAAACTTAAACCTACATATCCGGTTCCTATTACAGTTATTTTCATTTCTTGTCTTCTTAATTTTTTATGATTATATCTTTTTATTAAGAAAGAAAAACTAAATATCAAATATAATTATTTTTCAATAATTTTTGATTGCTAGTTTTTTTTGATAATAAAAAAACTCTCCAATAAAAAAATAACACAAAAATCATAGGCCATTGAAAAATATTAAAAGCAAGAAAAGAAAGAGGAATAGTAATACAAATCATAATTTCTGCGCTACTTAATATAGAACTATAAAAATTATTATGTTCACCATTATTTTTTAATAAAAACTTTCTTTGCCTAAAAATGCTAAATATATATTTAAAGATAAAAAATATTACAGGAATCATAATGATTAAGCCAAATTGAGCAAACCAACCGAGAAATCCACTTAAAACTGGGTAGCCTAATTTTTTATATATATGGAGGTACTCCCAATTGTGTGTTGTTGATAAAGGAACATTTTGGTTAATAAAATAACTAGTAAATCCTTCTCCAGTCCCAATAAGCGGTTTTGATAAGAAGACTAAAAATAGACTAATAGTTCCCCCTATACGGTTGGAAGTGCCTTGTTTATGAAAAAGGAAATTATTTATTAAAGATTGAAATGAAGGCAAAAATAAGTATCCTATTCCTAAAATAATTAAAATTAAAATGCCAAGATAAATTATTTTTTTCCGATCTTTTGTTTGGGAAAAAATAATCCAAAAAGCATAAGCTAATAAAATAGTAACAATTCCAGTAGTAGTTTTGGCTAAAAGTAAAGAAAACATACTAGCAAAAATACCTATCCAAAGAAAAAAATTTGTTTTTTTAAAAACTGAATGGTCTTTACCAACTAGCAAGCCAATCATTAAAGGAAGATAAACTACACCAATTAAATTTGCAAAAACAGGAGATTCGCTTTCAAAACCATTTACCCTTTGCTGGGTAACAGCGTAGCTGCCAAAACTGTAAAAATCGTTTCGTCCTGACCAGTGTTGTTCAAATAGTGAAGCAAGAAAATTTACATAGCCATTAAAGGAATGAAGACCTAACGTGATAAATATCTGTGGAAGAATTACTAAAACAAAATAAATTAAGAATCCTATAATGCCCCAGCGTATAAATTTAATGGCATCTGATTTTGAGACAATATATAATTTTGTAAAGGCATAAATAAGCCAAATCATTAAGATTTGTTCAATTAATTTTAAAACTGTATTAGGAACTCCAATGGGGACTGGGCCTTTGGAAGTTGAAGGGAAACTCAAAAGCATAGCTAAAAATTGTAATAAAAAAATAGCTAAAAATATAATTATTATTTTCCATGAAGGTATTATTAAAGAAATTTTTAGAGGTTTTTCAAAAAGCTTCCAAAGTACACATAATAAAATTAAGAAGAAACCAAACTTATTAAAAAAACTTGATAAAAGTGTTAGAGGTAAAAATAAAAATTGCATGATTTATCCTTGATGGTTTTTTATTTTTTTATAATTATCATAAATACCAATAATCAAGGATATAAAAATTCCTAAAATAAAGCCTAAAATGGCTCCAAAAAGAGCTGATTTTTTAGGGATAGATAAACTAGATCTGGAAACTTCTTTGCTTTGTTGAGGCCCTGATAATAAAAGAGGTTTAGGCATTGAAGGTAATAAACGAGGCCCCAACTTAGAAAAAGTATTAGTATAATCGTTAATTAATTTAGTCGGAACTTTTTTATTTGAAGAGGTATATTTAAAACGCACAAATAAGGTCCCATTTATAGGTTTTATTTTCATTTTTTTATGTATTTTAGTAGACGATAAGTTTAAATGTTGTTTCTTTAGTAAGCTTTTTACTTGGGAGACAATCTTTCTATCGTTAGCGACCACTATATAGCTATCTATTAACGCTTTATCTTTTTTTACAGCAGAATAATTTTTTTCTTTGCCGTTCTCTAAAAAAACAGCTTGTTGAGCTGTATATTTTGGTTTTGGGCCAACATGTCTAGAATAGAAAAACATAAAAATAGCTCCTAGGATGCAAAGAATTATAGTTAGCCAAGAATATTTTACTAATGTATGTATTAAATTTTTAAATGTGAAATGATCATCTTTCATTGCCGTTTACCTCTTTTATGATCTTATAGAGATTTGTTTTAATTATTCGGATTATACTTTAAGCTTTTTCCAAATTTTTTATGTTTGGCATCATAAATAGCGTTTAGGGTTTGACGAAGGTCATAAATTTTATGCCCTTTATATTTTGAAGAGAAAAATTTTAAAATATTTTTTATTAAAATTGCAACAGGATATAAATTTCTCCGAAAAGATTTACCATGACATGCACACATATCAATTTTATTGCGAACCTCGTAATAATAACGCCAATCAGCTTTGGGATTATTTTTAAAATCCATAGCAGACTGGTTAGTATCGTGCAGTACTAGAGCTTTTGTAACATTAATTATTTTCGTTTGTTCTCGGACTCTTACAGAAAATTCTAAATCATCTATCCAAATAAAATATTCTGATTTAATATTACCAATTTTTTTTATAATTTCTGTATTTACTACACTTCCTACAAAAGTAAACATATCAACAAAAAAATTTTTTTTATAATATTTTTTAGGTATATATTTATATCTAAGCATTCCCCAATCATTTATAAAAATTCTATGACTAATATCAATTCTACCGTCATTTAATTTTACTGTTCCTGTAAATGCTTTAATATTAGGCCTTTCAGAGGAAACTTTTGCTATTTTTTTCCAAAAATCTTGTTGATAATAAGCGTCATCATCTCCAAAGCCAATCCAATCTACATTGAAATTTTTTGCTTTTTCGACAGCGAACCTAAAACCACCTGATCCTCCTAAATTTTTTTTCAACTTAAAATATTTGATTCTTTTATTAGATAAAATTTTTTTCTCATTTAGGAAAGCTTTAGTCCCGTCAGTAGAATTATTATCAATAATAATAATATATTTCGGTAATAGAGATTGTTTTAAAAGAGAATTAATAGCTTTAAGCAGTTTTCTCTTCCTATTGAATGTAACAATTACATTTGCACAAGAAAATTCTTTTTTCATAATTTAAATTTTTTTATCAGGGTATTCGATTTTTGGATTGAAATTTAATCCTGCTAAAGTTCCTTTAACCATTATATTTAATTTTTTTATTTTGTAGTTAGTTTTTCCGAAGATTACTTTAGAAAAATCGATTAGTGTATGTATATAGGGGCGCATTTTTTTTGTGGTTTTATTTCTTCTACGTCCAGTAAGTAATCTATTTCTATATTCATAATAATAGCGGTCTAATCTAGATAAAGTTTTTTCATGGAAAATATCTCCTGCGCCTATATTAAATTTTATTTCGTGTAAAACTTTGCTATTTAAAACAAAGCACCCTCCTTTAATACGGGATAAACGTTCTGTATATTCCATATCATCTCCCCAGATAAAATACTCTTTTTGTGGAAAACCTACTTTTTTAATTAGATCTCGTTTAACCATTAAAGAAACAAAGGTAGCTTTCATGATTTCCTCTAATCCGTTTCCGAGATTTTTAATAGGTTTTACCTTATTCATTAAAGCAGGAGACCCGTCTATCCAACGGACATTGCTGGCATAAAAAGAAGCTTGGACTTTTGAGCTAGCTTTAATTAGCTTGTTTAGAGCATTTTCATTAGGTATTGTATCATCATCCATTAACCAAACAAATTTAAAGGGCGTGTGATTATAAAAGAACTTTATTCCTGCATTAAATCCGCCGGCTCCTCCTAGGTTTTGATTTAAATGAATAATAATAAAACGTGTATTAGTTGAGATTTTTTTTAAATATTTTTTAGTATTATCTGTAGAATTATTATCAATTATTATAATCTTAGTTAATAAGTTTGGTGAAATATTTTTTAAGGCCTGTATGTTTTTTTTTAATTTTGTTAAACGATTATAAGTAACCACTAAAGCAGCAATAGAATCACTCATTTTTTTTCTCTATAATTTTTGATTTTTTTATTCTGTTTATGAAAGCAGGTAAGAAGATTTTTCTAAATAAAAAGGGGCTAAAAATACCAAAATTATAGTCTTTAGAAACTATTGAAAAAAACAGATAGACTTTTTTTAATTTATTTAATGTGGGATCATGAATAAGCCCAGGAATAACCTGTGTCCTTTCAAAAGCTTCAACAACTTTTTCATTTAGGTATTTTTTAAATTTTCTTATCCAAAAAAGAGAAAAACGCCAGTCAACAAGAGTAGAAACACTTTTCTGTCTTCCCTCATATTGTTCTCTATACCATGTTAATGGAAGGCTAATTTGAATCATGTGAACATGATGAAAAAAATTTGCTCGTAAAATCAAATCCCAATCTTGATGTTTTTTTAAACCATCAGTAAAACGAATATTATTAAAAAGTTTTTTCGGTATTAATAAACTTGAAGTTGTGATAAAACCATTATGTAAAAAAATAAATTCTGCTGGATTGCCATTAGGAGAAAGATAATTTTTTGGTAAAACTTTTGGACCTGCTTTTTTATCATAACGTGTTTGAGTAAAAACAAAATAATTATCTTGTTTTTGTTTTTGAGCAACTGCAACTTCTTTTTCTAACTTTTTTGGATACCATTTATCATCGTCATCTAAGAAAGCCACAAATTTATCTTTGGGATCTAAATTATCAAAACCGATATTTCTGGCAGTCGCACCACCCTTTTTTTGTATAGTTTCGGTAATTTTAATCTTACTTTTTTGTTTAGAAAAAGTTTTACGAATTTTTGTTTTAATGTAATTTGACTTACCGTCAATTACTATGGAAATATCATTAATTGGTAAAGATTGTTTTAAAACGCTACTTATAGCTTCTAATACAAAGTTATTTTCAATGAATCTATCTTTAGGTTTTTCATAAGTTGGAATAACTGTCCCTATTTTGGGAATTCTTTTAGTCATAAAATAAATCTCATCACCTTTTGAGTCACCCTTTTAATATATTTATCAAAATGTTCTATTTAGCTTATTTTTGATTTATCAAAATATATTTTAAAAAATAAAAAAATTAATTTTTATCAAAATGATAGTTACTGTCTAATTTAAATTCTTTTCGTACAAGATTCAAACTAGCATTAATGACTTGGTCCATGTTGAAATAACGATAAAGCCCTAACCTTCCACCGAAGATTATTTTATCTTTATTTTGTCGAGCTAATTTAGCATATTTTTTATAAATTTTAGTATTTTTTTGATCATTTACGGGATAGTAAGCTTCCTTTGTCCTATCCCAATTTTGAGGATATTCTCGTGTAAGTATTGTTTTATCTGGATCGCCTAATCCGTCAAAATGTCTCCATTCCATTATTCGCGTATAAGGGGTTTCTGCATCTGTATAATTAATAACTGCATTTCCTTGGTAATTATCTGTGTTAAAAGTTTTTGATTCAAAACGAAGGCTACGATATTCAAGTTCACCGTCTTTATAGTTGAAGAACTTATCGATCATACCAGTATATAGAATTCGGGGAAACTCTTTTAAAAAGTCCTGTTTGTGATCAAAGAAATCGGTATTGGTTTTTATATCAATGAGATCGGAAGATAACCATTTTTTAAAAATTTGTGTATAACCTCCAATTGGGATCCCTTGATAGCGATGGTTAAAGTAGTTATTATCGAAAATAAACCTGACTGGAATCCTTTTAATAATAAAGGATGGTAATTCTGTGGCTTTTCTGCCCCATTGTTTTTCAGTATAGCCCTTGATTAATTTTGAATAAATATCTTTGCCAACCAAAGATATAGCTTGTTCTTCTAAATTACGAGGTGTGCCCTTAGTTTTGGCTTCACTACGTTGTTGATCAATTTTTGCTTTTGCCTCTGCTGGGGTCCTAGTTCCCCACATTCTATAAAAAGTATTCATATTAAACGGTAAATTATAAAGTTCGCCCTTAAAATTTGCTATGACCTGATTTTGGTAATTATTAAATTCAGCAAATTTATTAACGAAATTCCAAATTTCTTTACTATTGGTATGGAAAATATGAGCTCCAAAGTCGTGAACAGTTATCCCGTATTTGGTATGAGTATACATGTTTCCTCCAATGTGAGGACGCTTTTCAATTATTAAAGAGCGTTTTCCCAATTTAGCAGCTTCATAGGCAAAAACCGAACCAAACGGCCCAGCTCCAACAATTAAATAATCATATTTTTTTGTATTAAATTTATTTGCCATTTTTTCCTCCAGTAAACTTTCTTAATAAAAAGGATCCACCTTTTTTTATCCAATTTTGTTTTTCTTCAAAAACAAACGGTACTTCTATAAACTTTTTTTGATTAGCATCTAAATAGATATCTAAAAGGCGTTCGCCTATAAAACCAAAAAGTCGCCTTTCATAATTATTATAATTGGAAATATCTATTTTTTTTTCAAGTTTAAAAAGTAATTTGAACATCCAACTAGCATATTTATCTAATTCTTTTTTGGTCATAATCATCATGTTAAAAAGATGTTGACTTGTTTTGCCCATAATTTTATCATAACTTTTTTGATATTTAGGTGTCATTAATGTTTTTATTTTATTTATAGGTGTTGGATGATGAGCATGAATATAATGTGAATAATTGGTTTCTATATAATATTTTCTTTTTGTTGGAACGATAATTGGGCTTTTTGAGATAAGTTGTTCAAGTTGTTTGTTAGTAAGTATATGATCAAATCCTTTTTTACCATCTAAAGAAAAATATCTTCGATAATGAACCAAACCAATAATATCTGCTGAAGAATTTTTCCAAATCCAATAAAGTGCGGTTAATTCATTAAAATAGGGATTTTTATAACTAATATTTTTACCTGTATTGTCACCGATCCATCCTTTAGGAAGGTTTAGGCTATCTTTTTTTAAATTGTACCCTACCCAAATTGGTTGATAGAGTTTGTTTTTAGGCATTTTATAAAATTTATGGCAAGCAATATAAATTACTTTTTTTACCATTTAATAGGCTCCTTTACGAGAAAAAATTGCTTTAAGGGTTAAATAAACGATGTACCAATCGTACCAGAAACCAAAATTCTTAACGTACTTGAGATCAACTTTAGCTCTTTCGGGATATTTTATATCTGATCGGCCAACAGCTTGCCATAAACCCATAGCTCCTGGAAGGACACTTAATAATTTATTTCTATCTTTTCCATAGTAACGTAATTCTGGTTCAGTAATAGGGCGGGGGCCTACGATAGACATCTCTCCTTTTAAAATATTAAAAAGTTGGGGTAATTCATCTAAACTAGTCCGTCTTAAAATCCGACCAAATTTTGTAACTCTTGGGTCTTCTCCAGCTGGAAATTTATAGTCATTTTTTACAAAAATATTATATTTTTCTGGGTGACGTTTGAAAAACGTATCTGCATCGGTCCTCATTGAACGAAATTTAATTAGTTTAAAATGTTTATTATTTTTGCCAACTCTATCATGTAGATAAAAAATCGGTCCTTTTGGATCAACCATTTTTTGGAATACCATTAAAATTAGATAAAGCCATGAAAGAAGAATTATTCCTACCAAGCTCCCCATGATGTCGATTAGCCTTTTAAAAGGTAAATAGTATCTTTGTGATTTCGTCATTACTAGTCAATTATAACTAAAAAAAAAATTTAATTATAAATGATGTTTTTTAATTCTTTGTTAAATATAAAATATTTATAAAAATATTTTATATTTTTCTACCTTAAAACAAACTATACGATATATGAGAAATTGTTTTTAAATTATTTTTTTAGAAAATTATTAATTAAGAAAATTAGCTAATTAAAAAAATGCATCTAGGATTTTTAACATCGGCTCCTTTTTTTAAAAAAGAGGAACCAATTTACCTAAACGCATTTTAAATTAATTAATTTTAGCACCAGCTTCAATATTATCTGGGAGCTCTGAAACTGTAACATGACCATCTTTATTTTCTGCACACAGAATCATGCCCTGGCTTATCCTGCCAGCCATCTTTTTAGGTTTAAGGTTGGCCACAATGGCGACAGTTTTTCCTTTTAAAACATTAGGATCTGGGTACCATTTGCGAATTCCGGAAATTATTTGTCTCCCCTTATCCCCGTCATCAATTTGCCAACAGATTAATTTTTTTGAATTGGGAAGATTAAATCCTGATTTAATCTTGCCAGCAATTAAACGAACTTTAGAAAAATCTTTAAGAGTGATAAAGGATTTTTGGTCTTCTAAGGCTTTTTTCTTTTCTTTCTCTATATAGGCTCTTCCCTTTCCTTTAGTATCTTTTTTTACTAATCCGGAAATAAAGTTTATTTCTTTTTTTGTATCGATCCTAGGGAAAATGGGCTTAGGGTTTTTTGTGACCTTACTTTTAGGTACCAAATCCCTAAAATGTAAATTTTTAATAGGTTCTATTTTTTTTAAACCAAGTTGAATAAAGATCTTTTGAGGAGCATTAACCAAAATGGGTTGAAGTAAAGAGCCAATTACCCTTAGTGAAGCTGCTAAATGGAACATAGTTTGATCTAAAAGAGTTTTCTTATTTTCCTTTTCAAGTATCCAAGGTTCTGTTTGATCTATATATTTATTAGTTCTTCTTATTAATTTCCATATTGTTTCTAGAGCCCTAGAAGTTTGGACCTTTTCCATATTTTGGTTGTAATCATTGATTACTTTTTCAGCAGTATTTTCTAAATCTTGGTCTACATTTCTAGTTACCGAGTTTAACGGAGGTATTGAACCTCCTTCATATTGGTTAATCATTGAAATAGTCCTATTAAGAAGGTTCCCTAGGTCATTAGCAAGATCAAAATTGATTCGATTCACAAAATCTTCTGGTGAAAAAACGCCATCATTTCCAAAAGGCATGCTTTTTAATAAATAATAGCGAACGGCATCTAACCCATATCGTTTTTCTAAAGTTTCTGGGTATATAACATTTCCCTTTGATTTAGACATTTTACCGTTTTTCATTACTAGCCAACCGTGACCTAAAACTTCTTTGGGTAGAGGCAAATTTAAAGCATGGAGCATAATAGGCCAATAAATTGTATGAAAACGAACAATTTCTTTACCTACTAATTGAAGATTTGCAGGCCAAAATTTTCTAAATAATTCGGGCTGATGAGAAAAGTCTCCCTTATCAGGATTATATCCAAGAGCAGTTAGATAATTTGAAAGAGCGTCAATCCACACATAGATAACATGCTTCTCGTCTCCTAAAACTGGGATCCCCCAATTAACTCTAGTTCTTGTAACTGCTAAGTCTTCTAGGCCTGGTTTTATAAAATTAGTGATCATTTCTTTTTTTCTACTAGCCGGTTCAATAAATTGTGGATGTTTATTATAATAATCTATCAACCAATCAGCATATTTGCTCATTTTAAAAAAGTAAGCTTCTTCTTGTACTCTCTGTACATCATGACCAGAAGGAGCCTTTCCACCAATGACTTTACCGTTTTTATCTCTATAAACTTCTGCTAGTTGTGATTCGGTAAAATATTCTTCATCGGAAACTGAATACCAACCATTATATTTGCCTTTATATATATTGCCTTCATCCATAAATTTTTTAAATATTTTTTGAACAGCCTTTTCATGACTTTTATCAGTGGTTCTAATAAATTTGTTATAGGAAATATGCATTAATTTCCACAGTTTTTTTATCCCGCTTACCATTTCGTTAAGGTATTGCATTTCATTTTTGTTAGCAGCTTGAGCTTTTTGCTGGATTTTTTGGCCATGTTCATCTGTACCAGTTAAGAAAAATACATCTTCATTTAAGGCACGATGAAAACGAGCTATTGCATCCGCTAAAACAGTAGTATAGGTATTACCTAATTGTAATTTACCTGATGGATAGTAAATTGGTGTAGTTATATAGAATTTTTTTCTTTCTGACATGACAAATGAGTCTACCTTTCAAATATTAAGAAATTGAACATGTTTAATTATAAACATCAACCACATTATAAATAAAAGATGTAAATTTAAAATAACATATATATTTTGGTTGAAATTGAAATTATTTATATTTAATTATTAAATAATATTCATTTAAAAGTCAAAACTTTAATAGGATCTAATTTAGCAGCTCTATGAGAAGGGCACAAAGCAACTATAAAGGAAATAATTAAAACAATTAAGAATGCTAATATAATATTTTGTCAGCTAATAACAATTAAATTTGCTTTAGTTAACAGGATTATAAAGGATATGCTTCCCTTATTTCTTCTATAAAAACTAAAATTAAAGCTAATATAGTGGCAAAAAATCGATAATAATTAATTCACTTGATAATTAATCTGCCTTGTTTTGTAATATTAGACAATATGTTTAAAATTTCTTTATTTTTTTCTATCTAATTTTCCGGTAGTTGATCGGCAATAATAATACTGGGTTAAAAACAAATCCTTGACTATATCAACGTGCTGTTTTTGTCCTCTAGAAAGTTGGCTATGGTATTTAGTTGTATGTTCTTGTAAACCTACTTGCTCTAGTAAATGTATGTCGCTTTTTCCTTTTTAGAAAAGGTAGTTATTCCTAGGCTTGTTAACACATTTACAAGGATAATTAAATAATTAATTAAATTGAAATCTTGAAAAAAACAGATTACTCTTCAACGATTTATCCATTTTGTTTTTAGAAAAATTTTTGGTTCAATTATCATTTAATATAACATCACCGTTAGAGCCATGATTTAGCCACCCATAATATTTAATAGAGTTGTTTTTCTCTTGTTTTACCAAGAAAATCGATGATTTTGCCCTTTTCGAATTCTAAATTGATGCCCTTTAAAATGAAAATTCTTTTGTTTTGTTTATGATGTAATATTTGCGAATATTTTTTAAAGCTAAATAAGTTATTATTTTAGTTCTTAATTATTAAAAGCTTATAAGTTTTTGATATAGAAATTTATTATTATTTTATTAATTAAATCTAAAAATCTATGTTCAATATTTTAATTATCACTTCGATGAAAATTGTTTGTCATTAGATTGGAGACAGTGAAAAGAATTTTATCTAAAAGATTTTCAGTTTCTTTTTTAATTTTTATAGAAAAATTTTGATTAACCTTCTCTAAAAAATTATGGGTTTTTGATTCAGGTTTATTTTTAATATTTTTATCCGCTGAGATAATATTTTGGTGTCCTAAACTTAGTGTTTTTTGTTGGTAAGCTTCAATGTCAGCAATTACCTCATGATAATGTGAATCAGCTAAAGCAGCAATTATTCTATTTACCCAGTAATAATTTTCTGTAGTTACTCTTGAAGTGGTATTTTTTATATAATCAGGAGTATTAGTAACATTAGTATAAAGAGGAATTAAAGTATTAAAGGGCACTGACCCGTAAGCAAGCCACTGAAGAGCTTGATTTTTTTTATTCTGGTAAGGACGGATTTGTAAAATAGACAATTCTCCGGTTCGGTTAATCCCGATAGGTCGAAACATATTTTTTTCAGTTTTATCCCCTTTTCCGTAAGGGTCATAAACTGTATCTTGGTAGTGTCCAGATAAAACATATTTAACATCTTCAATAGTTATTTTTCTAAATGGTTTTCTTGAAAATGGTATATTATCGCTCATGGGGTTTTGTTTTATGTTAGGGTTGAAGAATTTTTGAATAAACCATGCTCGTGGAGTGTTGTAATGATGGTCGTTATCTGAATGAGAGCCAAATGATAAACGGCTATTAAAATGTCCATCAAAAGTTAAATTTAAATGATATTTATTTATAAAATTTTTTAAATCTTTAGAATATAAAAAATTATTATAATCATCAAAATCTACTTCTTGAATACCTAATTGATTAGGCATAGTAACATAAGTTTCATCAGGAACTCGTTTAGCTAACCAATGATGACCGCCAATAGTTTCTAAAAACCAAATTTCGTTTTGGTCTGAAAAAGCAACACCGTTTTTTTCATACGTTCCGTATTTTTCTAATAATGAACCCAAACGGAAAACTCCTTCTTTAGCTGATTTAATATAAGGCAAAACTATGGTAAGGAAGTCTTCTTCACCAATACCTGTTTTCACCATGGGATCAGCCCCGAGTACTCTTTCATTTGATGTAATGGTTTCAGTAGCACTCATTGATATATTATTGGAATTGATTCCTGCTTCTCCCCATATACCCTCATTATTAATTGCGTTAGGCACAGAAGTATATCGTAAAGGATTTTCGGGAAGATTAATTTTTAGATGGGAAATTTTGGAAATATAATTTTTAGGCTGGTCTTTCGGGTTAATTACAATAAATTTTTTTGGATTAAATTCCCCATAACTGCTATCCTCAGTTCTAGCAACAATGGTTGATCCGTCATAACTAGCCTTTTTTCCTATTAAAATTGTGGTACAAGAAGTAATTAGATTTTTTTGCATTTTCATCCTTAATTTTTTATGAAATTATATTATTTACATCATATAGTAACAGTTTTTAAATAACCATTTTAATATTATAAATTGTTTTATTTTAAACGCTTAAAAAATTTTTATAATTTTTATTAATTATTAAACTTGTAACGATAGAATAAAATAAAAAAGTTGCCTATTAGCAACTTTTTTATTAAGGCAGAGTATGTTCTGTTTTAATTAATTAAAATAATATTCATTTTTTATTTTATATTTACCTTTTAATTTTAGAAATTAAAAGAATTTGTCTTAACTATATTATATTAATTAATTATATTAATTAAATTTATTTAAATCCATATTTTTTATTAAATTTATCTACCGGCCCATCTGCCTGATTTGCTTTTTGTTTTCCAGTATAAAAGGAGTGAGAAGCAGAAGAAATTTCAACTCTTACTAAAGGATAAGTCTTACCTTTGTAGTCGGTTTTGCCTTGTGATTTTGCAGTAGATCCTGCTAAAAACTTCGTGCCAGTACTTGTATCAACAAATACAACATTACGATAATTTGGATGAATTTTTACTTTCATTACGATTTTTCTCCTTATATTATTTTAAAAAAGATGAATTTTTTATAAATAAAATTTAATCCTAAACATATTAACAATTTCCATATGAAAATTCAAGATCTTACTTTGTTTTCGTTGTGATTATAAACTTTAATAGAAGCACCAACGTTAATTAGTTTTTTTCCGATTTTTTCGTATCCTCTTAAAATATGATCAGCATTTGTAATTGTAGTTTTCCCCTTCACCATTAAAGCTGCAATAAGAAGACAAGCTCCTCCCCGGATTTCAGAAGCTTTGACTTGATTTGCGTGTAAACGCGGGGAATAATTAATTTGAATTATTCCGCTTTTTAAAACTGAAATATCTCCGCCCATTTTTCTTAATTCGTTTATATGGGCCATTCTATGAGGGTAAATCGGATCAATAATTGTTGAAAACCCTTTTGCTTTCATTAATAAAGGGGAAACTGGTTGTTGTAAATCAGTAGCAAAACCAGGATATGGAGCAGTAGTAATTGTCACGGGCTTTATTTTCTCAACTTTTGGTATGTAAATTTTATCTTCAAAAATATTTAAATGGATTCCCATTTCATTTAGCTTTGAAGTAAATGACTCTAAATGTTCTGGAATTACATTTCTAATAGTAACGCCGTCACCAATAGCTGCAGCTATTGTCATATAAGTTCCAGCTTCAATTCTATCAGGAATAATGGTATGGATAGTATTGGATTTTAATGTAGACACACCAAAAATTCTAATAGTATTGGTTCCAGCTCCTCGAATTTTAGCTCCCATATTATTTAAAAAGGTAGTTAAATCAACTATTTCAGGCTCTCGAGCAACATTTTTCAAAACTGTCAAGCCCTTTGCCCTAACAGAGGCTAAAATTAAATTTATCGTTGCCCCTACAGACACCTTATCAAAAAAGATTTCTGTTCCTTGGAGCCCCTTTGGTCCTGATTTAATATAAATAGTATTATTTTTCTCTTTTATTTCTGCTCCAAGAGCCTTAAATCCCTTAATATGTTGGTCAATTGGACGTGGGCCTATGTTATCTCCGCCAGGGAAAGTAACCATCGCTTTGCCAAAACGTCCTAGAAGAGCTCCCATAAAGTAATAAGATGCTCGTAAAGATTTAATAGCGTTTTTCGGTAAAGGACCTTCTACAATATGTGTAGGATCTATTTTTAAATAGCCGTTATGAAAATAAGAAGGAACATTCATAGATTTTAAAATATTTTGGAGGTTACAAACATCCAAAATATCGGGTACCATATCAAAACGAACAGGGTTAGAAGCTAAAATAGAAGCTGGAATCAAAGCCACTGTAGAATTTTTTGCTCCGCAAATATTTATATTTCCACGAATTTTTTTGCCACCATTAATTAAAATTTCAGCCATTACTTATTTGATTTTACTCCATCGATCTTATATTTTCATTGTTTATTTCTTTTTTTTCAGAAACTTTTAAAGCATGTTTAATAAAATCTAAATAGAGACCTTCGGGTTTGTCTGGTCTGCTAGAAAATTCTGGATGGAATTGGCAACCAATAAAAAAATCATTTTTAGAGTATTCGATAATTTCAACTAAAGATTTATCTGGTGATGTACCTGCAAGAGTCATACCCGCATTTTTAAATGCTTTTCTATAAGAATTATTAAATTCATAACGATGACGATGACGACGTGAAATAATATTTTTGTTTTTATAAGCTTTTGCGGTTTCTGTTCCAGGTTTTATTTTAGCCTTATAAGCGCCTAGTCTCATGGTCCCACCTTTTTTTGTAATCTTCTTTTGGGAATTCATTAATCCTACTATTGGATTCTTTGTATTAGGATCCATTTCAGAAGAATTACTATCTTTTAAATTGAGGACATTTCTGGCAAATTCTACAGCAGCCATCTGCATACCCAAACAGATTCCTAAAAATGGAAGGTTGTGCTTTCTTGCGTATTTAATAGAAACAATCATTCCTTCTATGCCTCTTTTTCCAAAACCTCCAGGAATGATTAGGCCATCCATATTTTTAAGTTTATCTTGTACATTATCTTTGTTGATATTTTCAGATTCTAGACTGTGAATTTCAATTTTGGCACCTACAGCATAACCAGCGTGCTTAAGAGATTCATGAACTGAAATGTAAGCATCTGGTAAAGAAGTATATTTACCAACTAGACCAATTTTAATTTTTGTAGAAAGATGATTTATTTTAAAAATAAGTTTTTTCCATACCGAAAGATCCGGTTTTGGTTGATGATGAATTTTTAAGCCATCTAAAACAACTTGATCCATTTTTTGTCTAGATAAACTTATAGGAATTTGGTATAAAATATTTGAATTAACGGATTCTACAATTGCTTGTGGTAAAACATCAGTAAATTCCGAGATTTTATCTCTAATTTCTTTAGTAATTGGCTTTTCCGTTCTAACAACTATCATATCTGGTTGTATGCCCATTCCTCTTAGTTCGTGTACGGAATGTTGAGTAGGCTTAGTTTTTAATTCGCCAGCCGCATGAAGAAAAGGAACTAAAGAGACGTGAATATAAAAGGTATTATCGTTACCAACATCTTTTTTCATTTGTCGGATGGCTTCAATAAAAGCCATTGATTCAATGTCTCCTATAGTTCCACCAATTTCAGTAATCATAATATCAGCTTTTGATGCTTTTATTCCCCGAATAATTTTTTCTTTGATCATGTTAGTAACATGGGGAATAACTTGTACGGTTTTTCCTAAATAATTTCCTGTTCTTTCTCGATCGATAACTTCTTTATAGATTTTCCCAGAAGTGACATTAGAATATTTGTTTGTCTGGATGTCCATAAACCGTTCATAATGTCCTAAATCCAAATCGGTTTCAATACCATCATTTGTGACAAACGTTTCTCCATGTTGATAAGGAGACATTGTGCCAGGATCTGGATTCAAATATGGATCAAATTTTTGTACAGCAACATTTAATCCTCTAGCTTTTAGCAAGCTACCTAAACTAGCCGCAATAATGCCTTTACCTAATGAACTGACTACACCGCCAGTAATAAATATGTATTTTTTATTTTTTTTATTATTCATAAAAAAACTCCTGACTTAAAAAATTAATAAGTTAGGAGTCAAGCTCAATTATTTGAGTGCCCTTTTTTACACTACATTTATATGAAATAATGTCAAGAATATAATTATAGTTAAGCTTATAAATACCCTTTATTATTTAACAATGAAAATTTTAACCTTGTTTTATAATTAAAATATTAGTTAATAAGCTTAAAACTTTTTTAGAATTTTTCTATATTAAATAATATTCTTATAAAGATAAGTTAATCTTTATTACCATCACTTAAATCATCCAGATCATTTTTGTCTTTGAGAACATCTAAACTTTTATCTCCATTATTGGAGCCCAAATTTTTAGTATCTAAAGAATCATTTTTTTCATCTGTATCAGATGAATTTTCGTCTTCATCATCACTTTCTATAACGTCTTCATCGTCACTATCTATAACGTCTTCGTCTTCATTTTCGGAAGTTTTAGCAACTTTCTTTTTCGTGTTTTTAGCGTGTCTTTTTCTTTTCTTATTTTTTCTACTCATGGTTTCATGAATAGTTTCATTAATAGAATCAATAGCAAACCAAGAACGCAAAGCCCATTGATTTTTCCCCATACTTATAAAAGAACCATTAGAATTTAAATCAGTATAAAATTGGAGAAGTTTTTTTTGGGTAAATTTAGTTTGACGGATCTCTTCTATTTTTGCCGTTAAATCTGAGAAAGACGTTCTTTTATGTATATCATTAAGAACTAAACGAGCTATTTCAATATCACTTAGTTCATCAATTTGTGTTTTGGTATAATTTTTTAGACTCATTTATTAAAACACCTTTATTTTAGATATATTTTAATGTATCTTATTTAGCTTACTAACCATCGGAGAGAAAATCAAGGATAAAT
The DNA here is from genome assembly GCA_934229385.1 of uncultured Oenococcus sp. GTDB lineage: Bacteria > Bacillota > Bacilli > Lactobacillales > Lactobacillaceae > Oenococcus. The sequence continues at coordinate 10,924 of CAKQDH010000004.1, read as the reverse complement.
CAAAATTTCCTATAGATTTATTTTGTTGAAAAATTTTATAAACTAAATGAACTTTTCCTCGTTTCTTTTTTTGTTTAAATTCAATTTTTTGTGTTTTAATATAAACTAAAAAAGTTCCGTAAGGTGTAAAATATTCAGATTTAACGAAATCTGTATTCCTGTCATATATTAGATAAGTTTGATTTTTATCAGCTGAATAAATAACTTTTTTTCTGTCAGGCGAAATTTTTAACCAAACTTCTTTTCCCTTTGACTGGTAAATTATAATTGAAGTGTTATTTTTTTTGTTTATAATTTCCCCAGAAGAAGATTGGTTTATAGTTTGTTCTTCTCCACCCTGGAAAATTTTTGACTTTATTCTTATATGAATTGGTACTTTTTCGTCTTCAGCCATCACTTAATTATAAATTATATCGTTTCCTTAATAATGATATAAAATTTAATTATGAGATTATCATTAAAAAAAGAAAAAGCTTTTCTTGATCCTATTTTGGGGTTAATTCATGTTAATGATCCAATTATATTAAAATTGATAAATTCTCATGAAATGCAACGTTTAAGAAGAATTAAACATTTAGGAGTAGCTAATATTGTTTTTCATGGGGGGGAACAATCTAGATTTCAACATTCGTTAGGTGTTTATGAAATTTCTTGCCGCATGTTGGAAGCTTTAAAAAAGAATTCTTTTAATTTAAAAAAAACAGATAAAAACGACCTTTTAGTTAAAGCATCAGCTTTATTACATGATATTGGGCATGGTGCTTATTCCCATACATTTGAACATCTTTTTAATACAAACCATGAAAAGTTTAGTCAAAAAATAATTTTGGACCCGAATACAGAGGTAAATAAAATTTTAAAAGAAGTTTCAAATGATTTTCCTAAAAAAGTAGCTTCTGTAATTGCAAAAACTTATCCTAATAAAAGAATAGTGCAGATGATAAGTTCTCAGTTAGATGCTGATAGAATGGATTATCTTCTCCGGGATGCTTATTATACTGGAACGGAATATGGGAGATATGATATTGAAAGAATTTTAAGACTAATGATTCCTATAAAGGATGGTTTTGCTTTTAATATTTCTGGTTTACACTCTATAGAAGATTATGTAATTTCAAGATATCAAATGTATTCACAAGTTTATTTTCATCCAGTTTCTCGTGGTATGCAGGTTCTTTTAGAGAATTTAATGAAAAGAGCTAGGAAAATATATAAACAAAAAAAAGAGAATAAACTTTTCCTAGATTTGATTAAGCCTCTTTTTGATAAGGGAAACAAGCTTTCGATAAATGAATACCTCAGTTTAGATGATTCTGTTTTTAATACGGCTATTAATATCTGGCAACATGCCAATGATAAAATATTATCTTCTCTTTCTAAAGGGTTCTTAGATCGAAAGCCGTTTAAATCAATTATTTTGAATAATTATTCCAGAAAATATCTTGATTTTTTTAAAACAGAAATTACTAAATTTGGATTTAATAAGGATTATTATACGGGGGAAGATGACGCTACCGATTTGCCTTATGAAAGCTACTTTCCAAAATCTTATAAGGGAGGGATTATGTTTATTTATCCTGATGGAACAAAAAAAGAGCTTTCTCAGTTAAGCCCTTTAGTATCAGCGATTAATAATAAAAGATCTATTGATAAACGTTTTTTCTTTCCTAAAGAAATTTTAGCTAATCCAAAAGTTAATAAAATTTATATAAAATTTAAAAGTCCTTATTTATACTAATTAATTTTTGAATTAACTTTTAAATCCGTAAAGAAATCAACGGCATTGCCAACAATTTGTTTTATATTAGATCCACCGCCTATTTTTTGCATATTAATGGAGATTTTTGGGACATCAGGTTTAGCATAATTTATTAAACCTGCAAATGGGTAAACTACAAAACTTGTGCCAACAACTACGACCATATCAGCTTGAGAAACAACTTTAATGGCTTCTTCAACATGTTGGGGCATTTCTTCATAGAAAGTAATATCCGGTCTTAAAATAGCATGATCTGATTTTCTATACATGGAATTTAGATATTCTTTTACAGGAGACTTTTTATGATCTTTAGGAGCGTAGACCCGATACAAAGAACCGTGAAATTCAATAGTAGTAGGATCAAGTTTAGTATGAAGGCCATCTACATTTTGAGTTATTACTCGTGCTTTACCCCTTTTAGCAAAATCTGCCATTTTTTGATGAATAATATTGGGTTTAGCATTAGGAAAATACATTTCCCTTTTCATAAAATCATACTGGCGTTTAGGGTCAGTTTCAAAACAAGTATGACTAAGTAAATATTCCGGTTGGTCTAAGCTGCTATTTGTGTATAGCCCACCTTTGCTTCTATAGTCAGGAATTCCTGAAGCTGTTGATACCCCTGCTCCGGTCATAAAAACTATTTTTTTAGCATTATCAAATAAATTTTGTATTTTTTCACTAACCATTAGTTTTAATCCTTCTTTATTTTATTAATGTGAAATCTTTACTTTTAATTATTATGTTTAGATTTAATAAATAAAAAATAATTATAAATTTTTAAAATAATCTATTCCTATTGCATGGCGGACCTCCGTGATAGTTTTTTGAGCTACAACATTAGCTTTATCGGATCCATCTTTAAGCATTTTTAAAACGCCAGGAATATCTTGAGAAAATTGTTTCCTTCTTTCTCTTATAGGTTTTAGGAAATTTTCTAAGACTTCAATTAAATAATTTTTAATTTTAATGTCTCCTAAACCACCATTTTTATAATGGGCTTTAAGCTCATTTACCGTTTTTTTATCTGGATCAAAGATATCTAAATAAGTGAAAACAACGTTTCCCTTAATATTACCTGGCTGATCAACATGGACATGATGAGGATCGGTATACATACTTTTTACTTTTTTCTCAACAGTTTTTGGATCATCAGATAAATAAATAGCATTTCCTAATGATTTAGACATTTTAGCATTGCCGTCAGTTCCGGAAATCCTTCCAAAACCTTTTTTTGGGAAAACTCCTTGAGGTTCAACAAGAATATGGGAATGATAAGCCTTATTAAAACTGCGGACTAATTCTCTAGTTTGTTCTAACATTGGTTCTTGATCATCGCCGACAGGTACTTTTTTAGCCTTAAAAATCGTTATATCCGCTGCCTGGCTGACAGGATAAGCGAAAAAACCAGCTGGAACAGATTCGTTAAAATTTTTTTGTTGAATTTCTGTTTTAACAGTTGGGTTGCGTCCTAATCTAGATACTGAAACTAGGTTCATAAAATAAGAAGTTAATTCAAAAAGGCTTTTTATTTGAGATTGAACAAAAATAGTTGTCTTTTTAGGATCAATACCTACTGATAAATAATCTAGAGCTACTTCGATAAGACTTTTTTGTATTTTTTTAGGGTTTCTTGCATTATCAGTAAACGCCTGGGTATCTGCAATCATTACAAATGGCTTGTATTTACCTGAATTTTGCATTTCAAGTCGGTTTTTAAAAGAACCGACATAATGTCCGAGATGCATTTTACCTGTTGGACGGTCCCCCGTAAGATAAATTTCTTTTCCCATATTAATAATTATAAATTTTTAAAAATGAGATGCTATATTTCATTTAATTATTAATAAATTTAATTAAACAATAAAATTAATATCTTTGGGTTATTATTAAAATATAAAAATAAAAAATACTCAATTTAATGATTACAGTAATTTATGTTAAATTTTTAATGCCATCATGTATTTTAAAATATTTAGTTAGCTTATATTTTAAAGTTGAGTTTTAAAATTAAAATATGTCAAAAAAAAATAAATTAAAGAAAACATTAGTTGAAAAAATGTTAGAAAAAGATAATATACCCTTTACGCCAGTTAAGATTGATATACTTAATGCTGGGTCTAATAATAAAAAGCAAATGCTAAAACAGGCTTCTATTCCGAGGGAATCTTTAATTTATAAAACCTTAGCTTCAAGTGGTAATGAAACTGGATTAGTTGTTGCTGTTTTGCCGATCACTAAGCGTTTAAATGAAAAGAAACTAGCTTTTTTATCTAAAAATAAGAAAACCGAAATGTTGCCTTTAAAAAAGCTACAAAAAATGACTGGTTATATTCATGGAGCCAATAATCCAGTGGGGATATGGCATAAAAAGCAAGGAAAAGTATCTATTTTTTTTGATGAACAAGCTTTAGAAGATAAAAAAATTTATCTTTCTGCTGGCAAGGTGGGCAGAAGTGATTTAGTAGATGCTAGAAAAGTAGCAAATTTAATTGGGGCTACCTTTGGGAATTTATCGGTTTAATTGTTATTTTATAATATAAAAAGTTATAAAAATTTATATAAATAATTTTACAAGATCATAATTTTGTTAGTGATTATTTTTGGATGGATTCTATTTAGAAAACCTAATTTTATGTTAAAGTGAGCTTATTTGATTATGGAAGTTATAGATGATTTAAAATGGCGTGGTTCTATAAACCAGGCTACAGATTTAAAGGGTTTAAAAGAAACTTTAAAGAAAAAAAAGATTAACCTTTATTTAGGTGTTGACCCAACGGCAAAATCAATTCATATCGGCCATCTAATACCATTAACTATTTTGAAAAGGTTTCAAAAAGCTGGTAATCACCCTATTATAGTTATTGGTGGTGGAACAGGAATGATAGGTGATCCCTCTGGAAGAAAAAGTGAGAGGAAGCTTATTCCTGAAGAAATTTTTAAAAATAATATAGAGCATATAAAAAAACAACTTTCTCGCCTATTTGGGAAAAATGGTTTTGGGATTATTAATAATTATGAATGGCTTTCAAAACTTAGTTTAATTTCTTTTTTGAGAGACTTTGGAAAACTTTTCCCTGTTAATGAAATGATGAGGAAGGATATTATAGCTTCTAGATTAAAATCTGGTATTAGTTTTACAGAATTCACTTATCAAATTATTCAAGCAATTGATTTTTATACTTTGTATACAAAGAAAAAAGTTCAGCTACAAATTGGAGGAAGTGATCAATACGGAAATATAACTAGTGGAATTCAGTTAATCCATAAAATTGATGGAGATAAGGCCAGGGTTTATGGTTTAACAGCACCATTATTATTAAAACCTGATGGAACGAAATTTGGTAAAACCGCTGGAGGAACAATTTGGTTAGACCCAAAACTGTTTTCTCCTTATCAATTCTATCAATTTTTTTATAATCAACCTGATAATGAAGTTATTAAATTATTAAAATTATTTACTTTTTTAGATAAAAAAACTATAGAAAAGTATGAACAGGAAATAAAAAACAACCCTTCAGCTCGTAAGGCACAAAAAAAATTGGCTGAAGAGGTTACAACATTTGTACATGGGAAAAAGGCAGTAAAAGAAGCAGAAACTATTTCAGAGGCTTTGTTTAAAGGAAAAATAAAAAAATTGAATGTTAAACAAATAAGCCAAGTTTTTTCTAATGTCCCTTCTTTTGAAATTCCTAATGAAAAAATAAGTCTTTTAGATTTATTGGTAAAAGATAAAATAATAGAAAAATCTCGTCGTCGAGCTCGAGAAGATATTAAAAATAATGCTATATCAATTAATGGTGAACATATTAATGAAATTAATTCAACTATAAATCCTGATGAAAATTTTGAAGGAAAGTTTATAATTATTAAACGTGGCAAAAAGAAATATTTCTTAGCTAAAATTAGAAAAGATGAGTAAATATTATCTAGGGCGTTTAGCTCAGTTGGGAGAGCGCTGCCTTCGCATGGCAGAGGTCGAGAGTTCAAATCTCTTAACGTCCATAGGTTTAGTTAATTACTATAGGTTAAAACTTATGACTTGTGAATTTTAATATTAAGGAAATATATAGATCCCTATAATTTGCTTAGATAAACTGGTTTTTCGATATGTTTCTATATCCCTGAAATAGTAGGGGTTATCAAAGTCTTTACCGTCCCTAACAAGTCGCCAAGGGGACAGTTTATTAGACAGTTACTTTCTGTCGGGGTAAACTCTTAGTTTGATTCCAAAGTGATACTTTAGACCCTTTATCTTTCTTTATGTCTTTGCCTTCTTTCTAGTAATGTACTAGTTATTTATCCTAAAAATTCTTTTACGAAATTTCTGTTTCATTTTTTAATTAAAATTAAAAATTATATTTGTCTTATAGACTGATGCATTGTAAATTTTGTACAATTTATAATCTTATATCTTTATATTATTACCAAAAATAATTAACAAATTTATATTATTATTTGGTTTTATTAGTAAACTAATTTAAGTGGATTTAATGATACTTTATAATATCTATTTTTAAATCATAGCAATTGTTTGTTTTATATTTATATTGTATTAAATATAAAAGTATTCTTTTTTTATTAACAAACATTTCTAGTATTGTATTTATGGGTTTTAATAGTTATAAGGGGTTAAATTTACAAAAAGAGAGGAGTGAAGAACAATATTTAATTTTGATCTTTTAAACAAGATAAAAAAATTAGGGATAAATAATTTTTTAGATAATATTTCTTTGGGTGTTGAAGTAGAACAACATAGAATTGATAAAAAGGGCAGTTTAAGTAAATACCCTCATCCATCTACACTAGGATCAAGAATATATAATGTATATATTCAGTCTGATTTTTCTGAAACCCAAACAGAGGTAAATACAGATCATTTTAGTAAAGAAGAAAATCTCTTAAAACAGCTAACAATTATCCAATCTATTCTTTCTAATAACCTCAGGAAGAATGAATTTTTGTGGCCTTTTAGTATGCCCCCTTTTATGGACCATAACAAAAGGAAATTTATTTACACTCATTTTGGGAGGCCACATTACAAACAATATTTAATTTATCTATCTAAAAAATATGGAGTAGCTAAACAAACCATTGCTGGTGTTCATATCAATTTTAGTTTGGAAAACAACTTAATAAAGGAATTATATCTTTCTTTCAAAAAATATTTTTCAAATATTATTTCTTTTCAAAATTCTTTATATTTTAAAATTACACAAAATTTTATTTTAAATCAGTGGTTTATTACATATTTATTTGGTGCTAGTCCTATTAATGAAAGGGGTTTTTTTAGTCGTTTGCCACAGTCACTTAAGCATCCTGTACGGAGTATAAGAAATAGCGAATATGGTTATAAGAATAAAATAGAAGATATTAATGAAGCTAACTGCTATGTTTCATTAAAAAATTATATTAATCTTATTAATAAGGCGATAAAAGAGCATAAACTATATTCAATTAAAGAATTTTATGGAGCTGTAAGATTACAAAAATTAAATAATCTTGATTATTTACCACAAACAGGCATCAATTATTTAGAATTTCGTTCTTTTGATAATGACCCTTTTTCTATAAATTTAATTGATTATAAAACTTTAATTTTTTTTAAAATATTTATTTTATATCTTTTTGTTAAACCCGTTAAAAAATTTAATATTAAGGCACGATTAGAAAAGGCTGTTAAAGATAATAACCAAGTAGCTTTAGAAAATCCGGATAAACGGACTTTTAAATTTGAAGAAGGGAAAATAATTTTTAAGGAATTGTCTTTAATGATAGATAAACTAAATTTCCCAAAAAAATATAGAAAAATTTTAAATTTTTTTTATCAAAGATTATTAAATCCTTTTTTAACCCCTGCTTCTAAGATGAAGAAAAAAATAAAAAACCAAAGTCTTATAAATTCTGGTTTAAAAATTGCTTGGTCTAACAAAAAAAAGCTTAAAATTAAAGAGAATAAATTTTTAAAAACTGAAAAATATCCGAAAAATCTACAAAAATTAGTGGTTAAATCTATTCAATTGGGGATACGTTATCAAGTAATTTATTCAGAAAAAAATTATCAATTAAAATTATTAAATAAAAATAAAATAAAATTTATTTCTATGGAACAAATAAACAAGTACAAGCCAGAAAAAATATTAAAAAAATCATTTCCAAGTTTATTTTTTGATCAATAACTTATTTGTTTATTTCTAATATTTAATAAAATTATTTTGAAAAGAAAGAAGGAATTTTATGAACGCAAGTGTAGCAATTCAAGTTTTACCAATGACTGACGATACCAAAAAAGTTTTATCAATAGTAGATTCAGCTATAAAATATATCAAAAGTAAAAACCTGAAATATGAAGTTAGTGCTTTTGAAACCACAATTGAAGGTGATTATGATCAATTAATGGATATTGTGAAAAATGTTAATTTAGTGGCAGCTAAAGCTGGAGCTAAATCTGTGATGACCTATGTAAAAATTAATTATCAGCCTAAGGGTAAAATATTAACTATTGATCATAAGGTTAATAAATATAAACATTAATAAAGCATCTTATAGAATTTTTATAAAAATTAACCTTAAAAAACAATAATTTTTTGTTAGCGCTATCAAAAACATTATTTTTTAAAATTGAAAGTGTAACATAAATTTTGTAGGTTAATAAAAAAATTTTTTTATCTAATGAAGTCTATGGAGAAATAAATGAGTCAAGATAAAATATATACAGATTATTTTTTTAATAAACATATTTTTGACCTTAAAGGTGGAGGCTATATCCCTTTAGAGAATTCGGATGCCCCTCAATCGCCGTTAAGGGTTCCTGAAATATTACAACCAGATAAAGAAACTCCTCATGAAATATTTTATACAGTTAAGGCACAAACAGGAGAAGCGCAAATTCTACCAGGCAAAAAAACAAAAACTTGGGGATATAATTCTAATTTTTTGGGTAAAACAATCGTTTTTAAGAGAGGCAAAACAATACATGCCCATTTAGTAAATAATTTGCCCGAAGTAACGAGTTTTCATTGGCACGGTTTAGATATTCCTGGCCCTATTGAAGATGGAGGTTGTCATGCAATTATATATCCAGGCAAAAGTAAGGATATTTCTTTTAAGGTTGATCAGCCTGCTTCTATGTGTTGGTTACATGCTCATCCTTGTCCTGAAACGGCTGCCCAAGTTTGGCGTGGTTTAGTAGCTCCAGTAATTATTTTAGATGATGAAGAAGCTAAGCTTCCATTACCAAGAAATTATGGAGTTGATGATATTCCTTTGATTTTACAGGATCGGACCTTTCATCAAAATAACCAATTAGATTATAAAGCTGATTATAACCCTGATGGTGTATATGGAAAGACTCCTTTAATCGATGGAACTATTAATCCCTATTTTGATGTTACTACGCAGAAACTTCGTTTAAGAATACTTAACGGCTCTAATAGACGTGAATGGCGCCTTCATTTTAGTAATGATCTACAATTTACAGAGATTGCTTCTGATGATAGTCTTTTAACTAAACCTGTTAAATTTACCCATTTGATGATTACATGTGCTGAACGTCATGAAATAATTGTTGATTTTAAAGACTATAGACCTGGTGATGAAGTTATTTTATTTTCAGATAAGACTCCTATTGTTAAATTTAAAGTTCATAAATTTCAACCAGATAATACTAAATTACCAGATCATTTATTGGATCTCTCTCCTATTAAAATTGACTCTAGTTTACCTATTCATCAAGTTTATATGTCTGGAATGGACGAATCCGTAATGATGGACAATAAAAAATTTAATATGAGTCGTATTGATTATAAAATAAATTTGAATGAGCCCCAAATTTGGGAAATTCATAATATTAAAAGTAATATGGACCACCCTTTTCATATGCACGGCACATCTTTTAGAGTTATTTCACGATCTGGTAATAAGCCCTATCCAAATGAGACCGGATTAAAAGATACTATTGGGGTAGATCCTGGGGAACATGTTTTTATAAGAGTTCAGTATAAAGTACCGGGAATATTTATGTATCATTGCCATATCCTTGAACACGAAGATGGTGGGATGATGGAACAACTAAAAGTAATTGATCCCAATAACCCTAATAAGAAATATAAACTTATGGATCATAAGACTCTCCTAAAGGCATTTGCCAAAGAACGTAATGTTAGTCTCAATAAACTTTGGCTTGGTGGAATGCAATCTTATGAAAAGATGAATATGCCAATGTAAAGTAGGTTAGGTAAACATTAGGTTAAAATTAAAAAATAGAATTTTTTGTGATTAAACTAGGAATTTTTATAGAATATATTTTTTCTTTGTTTAAGATTAAGATCGGATTTTTAAATTCTTAATTGTATAATTTAATTTAAAATTATTAATAGTAAAGTATAATAATTATGAATTTTAAAAATTAATTCATAATAATAGATTATCAGGTAAAAGGAATATAAAATTATGAGTTCAAATATAGATGTTGAAGAAGCCCAAAGAGAACTTCAGAAGGCAAAAGAAAATTATCAGAAAACTCTTAAAAATTTATATTTATATGTTGGCAAAAAAATTGTACAAGAATTTGATATAAATTCAGCTGATAGATTTGATCAGACCATATTGCCTGCATTGAAAAATGAGCCTAGAAGCCAAGATGTTAGTGTTTCTAGTAGAGAAAATGAAGATAAACAAGAAGTGGGTGACGGAGAACAAAAAAATAAAAGTAAAGCCAATATTAATGAAGATGAATCAGACAAAAATGAGCAAAAAATAGATAAAGGAAATAGTTCCAAAAATACTGGGAAACAATCCAATAATCAGCCCCGTGAAAATCAAGAGGATCCATCAGATAGTTCATCTAATGAAAAGCTATTTCAAAGGCAATCTGATAAAGCTGTTTCAGATGACAGCGATAAGAATTTTAGTTTTAAGAACTTATTTGGTGATGATAAATAATTATATATTTAATTTAACTTTTTAAGAGGTTTCTTCGAAATTTAATTTAAGAAATAAAAATAAAGAAATGTTTTTATAAAAAAACAGCCCTAAATTAAGGCTGTTTTTGTTTGACTTTAATTTTTAGTTTTGAAACTTAGATTCTCCTAAAGCATGTTGGGCCGACAAGTTTAAGATATTCCATTGACGATCAAAACCAGGTTGGAAGAAGAAATCGGCTTG
>CAKQDH010000003.1 GCA_934229385.1 uncultured Oenococcus sp. | reverse complement strand
AATGGGTTTGTCCTAAATGTCATACCAAACACATTCGAGACTGGAATACTGCTAAAAACATTTTAGCTAAAGGATTATCTCAGACATTAGTTGTCTAACAAACAAATCCTTTTAGCAACTTAGTGGCATATCGGCTTTAGTAACTACTGCTACTTCGGGGATATAGAAATATATCTAGAAGCCAGTTTATCTAAGCAAATTGTGGAGATCTATGCATTTCCTCGATATTAGAATCCACAAGTCATAGGTTTTAATCCGTGGTTGTTGACTAGGGTGGCATTTTATAAATATAAATTTATAATATGTATGATGATGTAGTATATTTTTGGTTTAAATGAATTAGAACTTAATTAAATAAGAAAAGCAAAGTTATAAATAAATTTTTCCTTGATCAATATTAGTAAAAGTAATATGAATAATGTGTAGAAATAAAAAAGAATTTTAAAATTAGAATCATCTAAATAAATTATTATTTTTTAATAAAAATTAGATTTATATATTTTTAGTGTTAATAGAAAATGATTACTTAGTAGTCAGTAATAAAATTAATTGTTAAAGTTAAATAAATATGAAGATTATAGTTGGGCTTGGAAATGTTGGTCATAAGTTTATAAATAATAGGCATAACGTAGGTTTTATGGTCGTTAATAAATTGGCAATTCATTTTGGTTGCCATTTCAAATTAAAAAAAAATTTACATTCTTTATTAACAAGTACAAAAATACAAGGAGAAAACGTTATTTTTATTAAACCAACTACTATGATGAATGATTCAGGAATTTCTATAAAAAGTATCCTTGAATATTACAATGTTAACTTAAAAAATTTAATTGTAATATGTGATGATATAGATAGAGATTATGGTAAGATTCGGATTAAAAAATCTGGTTCTTCAGGTGGCCATAATGGTTTAAAATCGATAATACATTCTCTAAAAACTGATGATTTTATTAGAATCAGAATTGGTATTGGACGTCCTCCCCATAATCCACAATCGGTTATTAATCATGTTCTTGGTGATTTCACTAAAGAACAGTTTGAACTGGTTGAAGGGCAAATTAATAAAGCTGTTTTGGCAATTATAGATTTTGCGGAAGGAAAACCCTTTAATAAAATTACAAATTATTATAATAATTAAATACTAATCTTATGCAGGATATTACAGAATTTATAAAAAAATCTGCTTTCTTTAAAAAAATAATTGAAAAACAATCTCCAATTGGCTCTTCGGGGCTTATTTATGGTCTTGGTGATACACCTAAGGCACTTCTAGTTGCTGCTCTTTTTGAATTTTTAAAAGTTAAGAATAATAAACAAAAAATTATTTTACTAACAGATAATGATTTTAGAGCAAATCAATTAAAAACAAATTTGCAATTATCAATAAATAAAAAATATATTTTTCAAATGCATTCAGAGGACTCACTTGCTACTGAAACTGCAATTTCTTCAAAAAATTTTTCTTTTAGTAGAGTCCGCGCTTTGCATTATATGCAAACAGATAAACCTGGTATTTTAATTATCCCCCTAGCATCCCTTAAGCGTCGTTATCTAGACCCTCAAATTTTTAAAAAAGAAACTATATTTTTTCAGAAAGGAAAAACTTACCCACGAGAGAAGTTAATTAAAAAGTTAGTTGAACTTGGTTATCAAAAAAAGCCCCTTACTGCGTCTCCTGGTGATTTTTCCTTACGGGGAGAAATTTTAGATGTTTACCCAATAAATCATAGTTTTCCTATTCGATTAGATTTTTTTGATGATCAACTCGAAGCAATAAGATTATTTAAAATTGATTCTCAAAGGTCTATAAAAGAAATAAAAAATATTAAAATTTTTTCAGTTTCGGATTCGGTTATTTCAGAAAAGAGTTTTTCCTCATCTTTAAAAAAAATTTCAGTAGATTTTAAAAAATATCGTTTAAAGTTAAGGGGCGCTAATAAGAAAAAAATATCACAATTTTTTGTTCCTTTATTGAAAAATAGTCAGGAAAAAATGTCTTTTAACCAAGACTTATTGCCCTTTTCACAATATTTTTTTAAGCATTCTTTATTTGAATATATAAACAAAGATGATTTAATTTTGGTAGATGATTTTGCAAGGATAAATGACCAACGGAAAATACAGAAAAAAAGAAATAAGCAATGGTTAAAAGTTAAATTAGATAATTTTGAAAGTCTTCCTAATCTGCATCCTTATTTAAACGTTGTAGATATAATTAAGAAATTTCATCAACCTTCTTCTAAAACCAAAAATGTAAGTTTAAAAAATAGATGTCTCTATTTAAGTAATTTAAAAAGATCTTTGTCAGGAATTAAATTTAATTTTGAGATTAATTTAATAACTAGGCCGGTACAAAAATATTTTGGGAAAATACCGTTTTTAAAAAATGAATTAAAATCTTTTCATGAACGAAATTTTACTATTTTATTAATGGCTTCAGAAAAAAAAAGAGTTCTTTCTCTTCAAAAAAGATTAAGAGATTATGGTATTAATCTTGGTATTAGTAACCATATTATAGTTGGCTCAACTCAAATTCAAAAAGGAAGTCTTTTACATGGTTTTGAGATGCCGACCGAAAAATTAATCGTTATAACAGAAACAGAGTTATTTGCTAGGGTCCACGAAATTAAACCAAGGTATCGAACGTTTTCAAATGCTGAAAGGATTTCTCATTATTCTGAATTAAAAAAGGGAGATTATGTTGTTCATGTTAATCATGGGATTGGAAAGTATGAAGGCTTAAGAACTCTTAATATAAATGGTGGGAAACAAGATTATATATTAATTGATTATGCACAAAACGCTAAAATTTTTGTTCCGGTAACACATTTAGATTTAATCCAAAAATACGTAGGGTCAGGAGAAGGCTCTCCTAAAATAGATTCTCTTAATTCTTCAGAATGGATTAAAACTAAAAGACATGTTGCAGCAAAAGTTGAGGATATTGCAGATGATTTAATTAAAATTTATGCCGAAAGAGAAAGTGAGCGAGGATTTTCTTTTTCTCTTGATGATGATAGCCAAAGAAAGTTTGATAGTGATTTTCCTTATCCAGAAACACCTGATCAGCTTCGTTCTATTAAAGAAATAAAAAAAGATATGGAAACGAATAAACCTATGGACCGTATTTTAGTTGGTGACGTAGGTTTTGGCAAAACAGAAGTGTCTTTTCGAGCTGCTTTTAAAGCTATTCATGATAAGAAGCAAGTTGCTTTTCTTACGCCTACTACTATTTTAGCTCGTCAACATTATCAAACTGCTTTAGAACGTTTTTCAAATTTCCCTTCCATTAAAATTGGCATACTTTCAAGGTTTAATTCTGTTGCTAAAAATAAGCATATTATTAAGCAATTAAAATTACATGAAATTGATATGATTATAGGTACTCATCGGTTACTTTCCGAAGATGTTAAATTTAATGATTTAGGATTATTAATAATCGATGAAGAACAACGTTTTGGCGTTAAACATAAGGAACGTATAAAAAAGTTAAAAGCTAATATTGATGTATTAACATTAACTGCTACCCCTATACCCAGGACTCTAAATATGGCTTTAGTAGGTGCTAGAGATTTATCAGTGTTAGAAACTCCCCCTGCAAACCGTTTTCCGATCCAAACTTATGTTATTGAAGAAAATTGGTCGGTTATTTCTGAAGCTATTAATAAAGAGTTATTTAGAGGTGGCCAAGTATTTTTCTTACATAATCGTATTCAAGATATAGATAGAGTGGCAAATAAAATAAAAAAATTTGTCCCACAAGCAAATGTAGTTTCTATTAATGGTCGAATGAATAAAATTCAACTTGAAAATGTTTTAGTGAAGTTTATTAACGGCAATTATAATGTTTTAGTGACGACAACTATTATTGAGAATGGAATTGATATGCCGAATGTTAATACTCTAGTAGTAGAGGATGCCGAAAATTTCGGTATTTCACAATTATATCAGTTGCGTGGGAGAATAGGGCGTTCTAGTAGGCTTGCTTACGCTTATTTTACTTACCCTGGAAATCTTCAGCCGACTCAAGAGGCAGAAAAACGTTTAGAAGTAATTAGAGATTTTACTGAATTGGGGTCTGGTTTTAAATTAGCTATGGAAGATTTGTCAATACGTGGTGCTGGTGATCTGTTAGGAAAAAAACAGCATGGTTTCATCAATTCTGTTGGATATGGTTTATATCAAAAAATGCTTCAAGATGCTATAAAAGCTAAGAAGAAAAACAAAAAAATTTTGCCTAAAACAAACGCTGAACTTGTAACGAATATGGAAGCTTGGATACCTAATAATTATATTAATGAAAACTCATTAAAAATAGAGATATATCAGCGTATTAGAAAATCACAAAGTAAAAAACAATTTGAAGAAATTAAACAAGAATTGATTGATCGTTTTGGTTCTATACCTTATCAAGTCAAAAATCTTTTTACTTTAGTAAGGTTAAAAAATGTTTGTGATAAAGCTAATGTTGTCAATCTTCATTTTAAAGATAGAACGATAGTGATTTTATTTAGTAAAAAATTAAATACCATAATTGGTGGAGAAACTATCTTTAAAATTTTACGTTTTATTAATTATAAGGCACACATTAATGCTATTAAAGGAAATATCAAGATAACTTTTTTGCCTAATTCTTCTAATAAAGAAAGTCAAACAAAGCAATTGTTAAAGATTATTAGTTTTTTAAATAAAATATATCAGGAGATTAAAAATGCGTATAGATAAATATTTAAAATTAAGTCGACTAATTAAACGCCGGAGTATGGCTAAAGAGTTTATTAAAAATAAAAGGGCTTTCATTAATGGAAAAGTAGCTAAAGTTGCTAGTTTTGTATCGGTAGGAGATATTTTAGTATTAAAATTTGGTAGAAACATTCTTACAGTAAAAATTATTTCGACTCCTGAGATTGTTAAAAAAAACGATTCTCGTGATTTATATAAAGTTCTTTCTTCCAAAAACAGGGAATAAATTCATTTTTTTGTAAATTTTAAAAAAATACTAATTTTTTTAATTTTTTTATAAAAAGGTAAATTTTTATTAAAAATTATGAGATATTTAATTATGTAATGGTAAGTAAGGCTTATAATAAACACAGGAAAATGAAAGATATAGCTAACCACCCGAAGAGACTTTACCTTAATAAGATAAAGCAAACAAAGAGTAAAAACGATATATATGAGAATTATCGTTTAAAAATTTCTCATCGAAGAATTATAATGGGAATCGTTGCGGCCTTTTTATTTATTTTCTTTTTTGTGAGCCTTATTAGTTCTGGAATTAAATTTTCTAATGCTAATTCTGATCTTTCTTCAACGAATGAAAAATTAGTTCAAGAGAAAACTAAGAATAAAAAATTACATAAGGATTTAAAAAATTTAAAAAACCCATCAAGTTTAAAGGGAATTCTTCGTAATAAATACCAATATTCTAAATCAAATGAAATTATTTTTAAGTTTAAATAGTAGTTTTTATTTTATTAGATGAAGAATTTAAAAAGACAATTTGAATTGAATGTACAATCTAAAAACCTTTTTTCTGGTGCAAATAAAGTTGTGGTTGCTATTTCTGGTGGTGTAGATTCAACTACGCTAGCAGAACTTACTTTAAATTATTTTGAAAATCCTCAAGAACATGTTTATTTAGCTCATGTAGATCATCAACTTAGAAAGGGTTCTTATAAAGAAAAAGAAATAATTAATAAACAATTTAAACCTAGAGGTATAAGAATTTTTCATATAATTTGGGAAAAAAAGTTTCACCCTAAATCAGGTTTAGAAGGGGCAGCTAGAGATTTTAGATATAAATTTTATAAAAGTGTCTGTGAAAAAATAGGCGCTTCAAGAGTTCTTTTGGCCCAACATGCTAATGATCAAGCAGAAACGGTTTTATTAAAAATCATTAGAGGAGAAGATTGGAGTGCAATTTCTTCGATTCCTTGGTCACGAAAAATTTCTAATAATTCTAATATAAAAGTTGTTCGTCCTCTGCTTAATATTCCTAAAAAGAGATTCTATGTTTATGCTAAAATGAATCATCTTAAATGGATAGAAGATTCTACTAATAAGGACATTAATTATACAAGCCGAAACAAAATTAGAAAAATAGTTTTGCCTTGTTTAAAAAAAATTAATAATAATGCAGTTAGTAATATTGCTGGATTTGCTAGGCAAATAAACGATTTAAAAAATGATCAACTTATAGAAATGCTGAAAATTTGGATTAATCATTTGGATTCTAGTTTTCCAATAAAAAGGTCACAGCTTGAACAATTTAAAAAATTATTAAATAATAAAAAAAAGCCTTATGGGGAGATAAGGTTAGCAAAAAAACATTTTTTAGTAAAAAAAAAGGATGAAGTTTTCTTTAAAAATAAGAATAAAAAAATCTAAAATAATTTAATTTAATGAGGCATATTTCGCTTTTTTAGTGTTAATATTAGTTTAAATAAAGATGAGTACAGGTGTAGATTCGCGTTTTAAAAAGATATTATTTAATTATAAAGATATTGAGGGGTCAGCTAAACGTATTGGTCGGCAAATTGATCATGATTATTATGATAAGAAACCGTTAATGGTGGTCGTTTTAAAAGGCGCAATGATGTGGGCGAGCAATTTGTTTAGAAATATTTCGATTGATATTGAAATAGATTTCATAAATATATCAAGTTATCAAGGCGGTATTGTTTCAACTAATTCAATTACTTTAGAAACTGATTTAACAACAAAGGTGAAAAATAGAGATGTCATTTTGGTTGAGGATATAGTTGATACAGGATTATCTTTAAATTTTTTACAGAAATTGTTAAAAAAGCGAGGAGTTAAAACAGTTTCTACAGCGACTATGCTTAACAAAGAATCAGGACGAAAAATAAATGTTCATGCAGATTATATAGGTTTTGAAATAGGAGATGAATTTGTCGCCGGATATGGGCTTGACTATAAAGAAATTTGGCGTAATCTACCCTTTGTCGGAGTTGTTAACCCTAAAATATATTCTTAAATAATTTTTTCATATTTGTTGTTAATTAGTGGTAAAATATTGTGTTAACGTTTTAAGCGAGGATTTATATGCAAAATAAAAATCATGGTTTTTTCCGTAATTCCATATCATATGCTTTAATTATATTGGCTGTGATTTTTTTAATTTATAGTTTTTTTGGGCGTGGTAATAATAACCAGAAAAATATTTCTACTACTACCCTTATAAAACAATTGAAGCAGAAAAAAATTAAAAATATGACAATTAGACCGGATAGTAATGGTGGGATTTATACTGTTACAGGGAATTATAAAAAGGCTCAAAAAACGAATGGGAATAATTCTGGTATTCCATTAATATCAGGTTACCAAACGTCCCGTACACGTTTTACTACACATTTATTAAATAACGATTCAAGTGTAAAACAAGTGACGCAGCTTGCAAACCGAAATAATATCAGTGTTAATTCGCGTCCGGCGCCTTCTAATTTTTGGTCTTCAATTTTGTCCGCTACTATTCCAACCTTAATTTTATTTGGTTTATTATATTGGATGTTAATTGGTAGTCAACGTGGAGGCAAAGGAGCTGGTAGAGGTGGTGGCCTTATGAATTTTGGCCAATCTAAAACTAAGCCATCTGACCCTAAAAAAAATAAAGTTCGTTTTTCTGACGTTGCTGGTGTAGAAGCTGAAAAACAAGAACTTGTTGAAGTTGTTGAATTTTTAAAAGACCCTAAAAAATTTACACGTTTAGGAGCTCATATTCCAAAAGGAGTTCTTTTAGAAGGCCCTCCAGGAACCGGAAAAACATTATTAGCAAAGGCTGTTGCAGGTGAAGCAAGAGTCCCCTTCTTCAATATCTCTGGTTCTGATTTTGTTGAAATGTTTGTTGGTGTGGGAGCTAGCCGAGTTCGCAGTTTATTTGAGAATGCTAAAAAAGCTGCTCCTTCTATTATTTTTATTGATGAAATAGATGCTGTTGGCCGTCGTCGTGGCGCCGGAATGGGCGGAGGTAATGATGAAAGAGAGCAAACCCTTAATCAAATTTTAATAGAAATGGATGGATTTGTCGGTAATGAAGGTGTGATTGTCCTTGCTTCTACTAACAGAGCTGAGCTTTTAGATCCAGCTTTAACTAGGTCCGGTCGTTTTGATAGAAAAATTATGGTTGGAGCTCCAGATGTTAGAGGCCGAGAAGCGATTTTACGTGTTCATGCAAAGAATAAGCCTCTTAATCAAAAAGTTAATTTAAAAGTAATTGCACAACAAACACCAGGATTTGTTGGTTCCGATTTAGAGAACCTTTTAAATGAAGCAGCACTTTTGGCAGCAAGAGGTAATAAATCCTCTATAACACCTGCTGATTTAGACGAAGCTGAAGACCGGATTATTGCTGGTCCTGCTCAAAAAGATAAGAAAATTACCGGCCCCGAAAGAGAAAGAGTATCTTTCCATGAAGCTGGTCATGCACTTGTTGGTCTTGTAATGAGTGATGCAAGGGTAGTACGAAAAGTTACAATTGTTCCTCGGGGAAGGACAGGCGGATTTGCATTAATGATGCCTAAAGAAGAAACTTCTCTATTAACAGAAAAGGATGCTAAGGAACAACTTGCTGGGCTCATGGGTGGTAGAGCTGCTGAAATGATTATTTATCATCAAGCTAGTTCTGGTGCAGCTAATGATTTTCAGCAGGCCACTCAATTGGCTAGAAGAATGGTTACAGAATTTGGGATGTCTAAAAAATTAGGTATGGTTCAATTAGAAGGGAACGCTAATGCAACTATGCAAGAACAAGTGAATCCCAATCCCGAATATTCTCAGCGGACCAGTGAATTGATTGATGAGGAAGTCCATCGATTAACTAATGAAGCATATCAGAGAGCAGTTAATATTATAACAGGACATTCAAAGCAACATCATGCGATCGCTAATGCTTTGCGAGAATATGAAACGTTAAATGAAGCCCAAATTAAGTCTTTGTATAAAACTGGCCATCTTCCTGGTGGCAATAAACAACAAAATGAGTCTTCTAAACCCCTTTCTTATGAACAAACTAAAGAAGCCGCTGAAAAGAAGCAGCAAGAAGAAGACACAACTTCTAACCTAACTTCTAGTTCAGACAAGGATAATAGTTCTGATAATAACCAGGATCAATCTAATAAGCCCTCAAAAAATGATGACGATCATAGTAAATAATTTATAAAAAAATATTTATTTGAGATCTTTATAAATAATTTAATAAATTGAGAAAAACACGGTTTTTATTAATCGTGTTTTTTTATAATATAAATATGGATTTTCTTACAGAATGTATTACAGGAAACGGGCATTTTAGAGCCTATATTACTAATATGACGCAATTAGTAACAAAAAGTGCAAATATTCATAAGACTAGTTCTGATGCAACTATTATTTTAGGGGAGGCTTTAATTTGTACTGCCATAATGGGCAAATCTTTGTTAAAGGGAAAGGATAAACTGAATGTTAAAATCAATGGCAGAGGACAAATTGGACAAATTGTTACTGAGACCAATACCCCTACCTTATTAAGAGGATATGTTACAAATACGAAAGCAAAATTATCTGCGAACCGAACTTTGAATAGAAATTATTCAGATTTGGTAGGTACAGATGGATTCATTAGTGTTACTAAACTCCAAGATGAGCTTAGGCCGTATGTTGGCGAAGTCCCTCTCGTTAAGGGAAGAATTGATCGAGATTTTAATTATTATTTAGTACAATCGGAACAGATACCTAGTTATATTAATGCACGTGTTTTAGTTAATCCAAGGGGTAGAGTTGATAGTGCAGGTGGTTTTATGTTACAACCATTACCTGGTGCTAGTGAATTAGAATTAAACTTATTAGAACAGCATATAAAAAGGTTGCCTAATATTGCTTTAATGCTTTCTAAAGGGATGACTGTAAAACAAATTTTGAAGAAAGTTTTTGGAAAAGAAAAAATAAATATTAACGAAAACAAAGAGGTAGGTTTGGCCCCTAACCTTCCAAAAAAATGGTATGCGCAAGCTTTAAAAAAACTTCCAGATAAAGATATAATGGATATGATAAATGAAGATCATGGAGCTGAAGTTACAGAAAGGTATACTGAAAAAGCATATTATTTTTCTGAGGAAGAACTTAAAGATATTTTATTGTCTAAAAGGAAAAGAAAATAACATTAATTATAAAATTTGAAAGAGGTAATTTGTAAATAATCCTATGGTTAAGAAGGAAAAAAATAAAATTAATGATCAAATGCGTGCACGAATTCAAAAGATGAAGTCTTTAAAAGAAGATTTAGGTATTGATCCTTTTGGTCATCGTTTTGTAAGGAATGCATATGCTAAAGATATCCATAAGTTTGCTGATGATTTAACAAACGAACATTTAGAAAGGATCCACAAACAAGTCACTGTTGCAGGAAGAATAGTAGCTAAGCGTGGTGCTGGCAAAATTATTTTTGCAGATATTAAAGATGCTTCAGGGACTATCCAAATTTATGCTAAAAGAGATAAATTGGGGAATAATTATCGTTTAATTAGAAGGGCAGACCTTGGAGATATATTAGGTTTTTCTGGATTTTTAATGAAAACTGATGCAGGGGAAACCACTATTTTTGTTAATAAAATTACTTGGCTCACAAAAGCTTTGCGTCCCTTACCAGATAAATATCATGGTTTAACTGATGTAGATACGAGATATCGTAAACGTTATTTAGACTTGATTTCTAATCCTCAGTCTTTTGAAGTTTTTATTAAAAGGTCTAAAATTATTAAAGCAATTAGGGATTACATGGATTCAAATCATTTTATAGAAGTAGAGACTCCTATTTTACAAACTTCAGCTGGTGGCGCAGCGGCTAGGCCTTTTATAACCCATCATAATGCTTTAAACATCGATATGTATTTGAGGATTGCTACTGAACTCTATTTAAAGAGGCTTATTGTTGGCGGAATGGAAAGAGTATATGAAATAGGTCGTATATTTAGAAATGAGGGGATGGATTCCGAACATAATCCGGAATTTACTACTTTGGAATCTTATGCTGCTTATTGGGATCTATCAGATGTGATGAAAGAAACAGAAAATATTATTAGAGCAGCATCTAATTCCATTAATCAAGGGAAAATTATTAAATATGGTAATTATGAAATAAATATCGCAAAGCCTTTTTTAAGAAAATCTTTAACTAGTTTAATTAAAGAAAAAACTGGCATAGATTTTGATCAGAAAATAAGTTTAGATCATGCTAGGAAATTAGCTGATAAATTTCATATAAAATATGAAAATTTTTGGGGAGTTGGCCATATCATAAATGAATTTTTTAGTGAATTTGTTGAAAAAGATTTAATTGAACCAACTTTTGTTTATCATTTTCCTATTGAAGTAAGCCCCTTGGCAAAAAGGGAAGAAAATAATCCTAATTTTGTTCAACGCTTTGAATTATACATAGCTGGAAATGAATATGCTAATGCTTTTACAGAGTTAAACAATCCGATTGATCAAAGAAAACGTTTTATAAAACAAGCTAATGAACGTAAACAGGGTAATGAAGAAGCTGAATCAATAGATGAAGATTTTATTGAGGCATTAGAACATGGTATGCCTCCAACAGGTGGTCTTGGCATTGGAATTGATCGTTTGATCATGCTTTTAACTAACCAGTCTTCTATAAGGGATGTACTTCTTTTCCCAACTATGAGACCATAATTTTTTATTATATTTTTCTTATTGTTTAAATTTTTTAAAGTGTAATATTCATTTTAGAGCTTAACTTGACCTGGATTAAAAGTTACTTTATGATAGAAGAGTTGTTTATGTTATTCCGACTTAGCTCAGTTGGTAGAGCGCCTGACTGTTAATCAGGTTGTCGTCGGTTCGAGCCCGACAGTCGGAGTTTAAAAGGGCGAAAGTATTTTTGCCGACTTAGCTCAGTTGGTAGAGCATCGGTATCGTAAACCGAGGGTCGACGGTTCGAACCCGTCAGTCGGCATTTTTTGTTAAAAGCGGTTTAATTAGGATATAAAATTACTTAATTATTTTTTAAGATTAAAATAAAAAGTTAAAATTATCTATTTTTCTATTTTTGGTTCTTGTTATACTGAAATTAATGAATAGAAACCGGATATTAACTTTAAAGAATGGTTATCATTTATGGTCAAGGACAGAAAATATAGGGGAAAAAAATAAGTTAATTTCTGTTCATGGGGGACCAGGTGATACGCATGAGTCTTTTGAAATACTTCATTCTTATCTTTCACATATTGAAATAACTTATTATGACCAATTAGGATCTTTTTATTCTGATCAGCCTGATTTTAAAAAAGACAGTTTGGCTCAAAAATATTTAAATATTAATTATTTTGTTCACGAATTAGAAGAGGTACGACATTTCTTGGGATACAAAAGGATGGCCTTATTAGGATATTCTTGGGGAGGCATTATTGCTTTTGAATATGCTCTTAAATATCCAAAAAGGGTCTCTGAACTGATAATAATCGGGATGTCAGGTAAAATATCTGATTTTGATGAGGGGTTTTATTATAAAGTAAGAGATTTTATGGGCCAAAAAAGAACAAATTACTTGGTTTATCAAGCTAATAAAAATAATTTTCAAGATAAGCTGTATAAAGAAATAATAGGGAAATTTTACAAAAAATATTTTAATTTTTTTTCTCATAGTTATACAAAGCATTATGTTGAAACTACTAACACCCAAGTTGCTAACTATATGTTAGGCAAAAACCCCTTTAGGACTGAAGGAAGCATTTCAGGATGGAATATAATGGCGGATTTATATAAGGTTAAAACCAGAACTTTATTAGTTATTGGTGATAACGATTTTATTTCTCCAAAAAAAGCTAAGGAAACTACAAAAAAAATGCCAAATGCTAACTTAAAAATTATTCCGAATGCAACACATGTTTCTTTAAGGGATCAGCCTTCTTATATTTTCAGGCAGATTAATAATTTTTTATTTTAAAAAAATAATTTAATTTTTTAAGTAAATATTAAATTAGCAATTAGCATATATTATTTTTACTTTAATTTTAGTTTTAAATTTTTAGAATATAATTTGTTTTTGTGGGAAAAGACCTAAAGAATTTTACCTAATCTTAATGTTATGAATAGGAACGTTGCTTTTTCTAAAATAAATATTTTTTATGTTTTAGAAGATAATTTATTGATTTGGTTAAATTAAGGACAATTTAGCCCCTTTTATTTTTTAATTAAAAATAAACTTTATTTTGTATTGTTATATAAAATTTGTTTTTTACAATATTATTTGGATCTGAATAATTATTTGAACTTTTTTAAAAATTGTAACGTTTCTTTACTTATTATATCTATCAGTACAAAAGCTGATTTTCATTTTTTAAATTAATTTTATTTAGGTTTTTATTATTACTTATCTTTCTTAATTTAGAATTTTTTCGTTAAATAAAAAAAAACAGGCCTATAACCTGTTTCTTATGTAACGAAATTAAGAAATTACTTTATTGTATTTCAATTTGGTGATTCTTACTTTCTGTTGTTTTTGGTAAAGTTAGACTTAAGATACCTTTATCATATTTTGCAATAATACCATTTTCTTTTACTGATGGTATACTGTAGCTTCTTTCATAGCTTCCTGACTTGCGTTCACTTTTAATAATATTCTTTTTCTTATCTTTTTCTTGAGAGCTAGTATTAGTCTTTCCAGAAATATTTAATATGCCATTTTTATTGTCATAATTGATTTTAATATTTTTCTTATCTAAACCTGGTAATTCTACTTGAAGATAATAGTTTTTATTATCTTCTGTTAAATCGCTTTTCATAGATGGTGTACGGCGTAAATTGAACCATGAATTGTTTCTTGGTGTAAAGAAATTATCTACAAAGTTGCCCATTAAATCTCTCATGTCATTGAAATCTTCATTTCTGTTCATTAAATTGTTTGCCATATCTTAATACCTCCTATTTACCTTACAACTCTATAATAGTCAGTATTGGTCAAAAAGTCAACCAAAGGTCAATAGTAATATTATTTTTTAAAGGTAAAATTTCTCCATAAATTTTTAAAAATTCAATATCAAATTAACTTAAAAAATTTTCAAAATAATAAAATAAATAAAGAAGGTTAAGAAAAAAAATAAAATGGTTAGATAAGAATAAATTTAAAAGGAAATTTTAGTATTGAGGGATTGTTATTTAAAATAATTAAATTATCATCATTTATGTAGCAAAGAAAAATATATTTTAGAATTTAACTATTATAATAATATGAGTAAACTTGTTTTAATTAGACACGGTGAATCTAAAGCTAATAAAAATAACGTTTTTACTGGTTGGTCTGATTCCCCTCTTACTAAAAAGGGTATTCAGCAAGCTCTTGAGGCAGGAGAAATAATAAAAAGATCTGAAATTGATTTTGATATTGTTTATACTTCTTTTCTTCAAAGATCGATTTTAACAAGTTATATAATTCAAGAAAAAATTGGCCAAGCTTGGGTACCATTAATTAAAAATTGGCGTTTAAACGAAAGACACTATGGAGCTTTAAGAGGCCTTAATAAATCTAAAGTTGCAGAAAAAATCGGTAAAAAGCAGGTTCATCTTTGGCGCCGGAGTTATGAAAAAGTCCCGCCATTATTGAAACGGCCTGATAAAGATTGGCGTTATGATAAATTTGGTATTTCAGAACCGTTAGGGGAGTCTGCTAAAATGTCTTGGTTAAGAATTAAACCGTTATGGAATGATGAAATATGTGAAAGTTTAAAAAATAATAAAAATGTACTCATAGTGGCTCACGGTTCTTCTATTAGGGTTATTATAAAATATCTTGATAAAATTTCTGATTCAAATTTTATTTCGCTTGAGGTACCTAATGGCAGGCCTATTTTATATGAATTTGGTAAGAAATTTAATATTTTATCAAAAAATATCTTACATTAATTTATTGAAAATAAATAATTTTTTAAAACTTAAAATAATTTAAAAATGTAAAATTTTTTGGAGGAAAAAAATGGATGATCAAACTTTAATGAAGCAATCTTTACAATCAATATCTTCTCATTTTAAATATAAAAAGGTTAATATGCTGCTTTGGATTTCAGCAATTAATGGTGAGTTTATTTCTGCAGCTGAATCTTATGATGCAGATGTAACCGATGTTCAGGTGTATTTTGTGGGGACTAGAAAGGGTGACGTTTATCATGCTTCTGGTTCCTTTGAATTTGCTTCAGGAACACAAGATGCTGAAGTAGATATTGATTTATCAAATAAAAATGCTACCAAGTAATTTTTGGAGTTTAAAAGGGAAAAATTTTAAATAAATTTTAAGAGAAATAAATAATATATAATATCTGTTTATATTACTTTTTTTAGTAACAAATAAAATTGTTTTTAAATTTTTATAATTTAGAGTTTCTAATATTGTTTAATAATTTGGTGGATTTAATAAATAATAAATTGGATTTTATATTTTGATCTAAATTTTATTTTAATAATATTTGAAAATATTTTAGAAAATTTATAATTAAAAATGGGAATGTGTTTTTAATAAATTTATGGATTTTAAAGGAAAGGAAAAATTTAATCTTGACAAAAAATAAATTTAAAAAAATGAATAGTTATACTTCTGATCAATGGAGAAATATTCATTCTGGAACAGCAAAACAAATGCATTATTTAAATGATCATATAGAAAGTATGGAAAAGACTTATGAAAGACATATGAAAAAAGGGGAACATATGTTGAAATAACTGAAAGAACTTTCTATATATTATTTTATTTATATAATCTTTTTAAAATTATTTTGTTATAATTTTTGATACATAATTAAAAAATTAATTAATTTATATTAGTGTTTATGAAGAAAAAACGTGGTTTTGAGATAGTTAAAAAATTTAAAAATAAAGGGATAGAAATTCCTCATCGTAGTACTGCTAATTCAGCAGGATATGATATTAAAGCTGCAGAAGATATAGTAATTCCTAGTGATGGATCGATTAAATTAGTTTCAACAGGCTTAAAAGCTTATATGCAGAAAAATGAAGTTCTTTATTTGTTTAGCCGTTCTTCTGGGCCTTATAAGAGAGGGATTGTTTTACCTAATTCAGTAGGAATTATAGATTCAGATTATTATAATAATTCTGGTAATGAGGGTGAAATTTTTGTACAAATAAGATCTCTTTTTATGAAAAAAGTATTTATAAAAAAAGGTGATAGAATTGCCCAAGCGATTTTTACCCCCTTTTTACTTTCTGATGACGATAATAGTAATGATATTCGAATTGGTGGTTTTGGTTCAACAGGTAAATAATTTTGAAAAAAATAAAAACTAGATTTGTATGTTCTAATTGTGGTTACATTAGCTTTAGATATTTAGGAAAATGTCCTAATTGTGGCCAATGGAATTCTTTAATAGAAGAAAAAGCTTCTCCTAATAATAATATTTATGAACGTGGTGCTCAAAATGGAGAGCATAAAACTTTTCCCCAAAGTATTGCTACAATATCTGAAGAAAAACTCCCTAGAACTAAGACTAATATTAGTGAACTTAATAGAGTTCTTGGGGGAGGAATTGTAACTGGTAGTTTGATCTTAATTGGGGGAGATCCTGGGATTGGAAAATCAACGTTAATGTTGCAAATTTCTAATCAGCTAGCAAAAAAGAAAAATAAAGTTTTATATGTATCGGGTGAAGAGTCTTCAAGTCAAATTAAACTAAGAGCGGATCGTTTAGGGTCTAAAGCTAAAGATTTATTAATTTATACAGAAACAGATATATCTAATATTAAGTTTGTTATTAATAAAATTAATCCTAAATATTTGGTTATAGATTCCATTCAAACCATGCAGAAAGCAGAATTAGAATCTCCGATCGGTTCTGTAGCCCAAGTAAGAGAAATTACTGCTGATTTAATGCAGTTAGCAAAAAATAATGGGATAACAATTTTTATAGTTGGTCAGATAACGAAGGGCGGTTTTATTGCAGGACCCAAAACTCTCGAACATATGGTTGACACGGTTCTTTATTTTGAAGGCAATTCCAATAATAAATATAGGGTTTTAAGAACTATAAAGAATCGTTTCGGTTCGACAAATGAATTAGGTGTTTTTGAAATGTTTGCTACAGGCTTAAAAGAGGTTTCCAATCCTTCAAAGATTTTTTTAGGAGAAAGACTTAAGGGTGCCACAGGCTCAGCAGTAACGGCTAGTATAGAAGGAAGTAGACCAATACTTGTCGAAGTACAAGCTTTAGTAGCTCCAAGTATTTTTGGTAATCCACAAAGAGTAGTTGCTGGTGTTGATAGAAATAGAGTTTCTCAAATATTAGCAGTTTTAGAAAAACATTCAGGACTAAAATTACAAAATCAAGATGTCCACGTTAGAGTAACGGGTGGAATTAAAATTACAGGACCAGCTGCGGATTTATCTATTGCTATGGCTGTGGCAAGCTCTTATTATGGCAAGCCTACTAAGACTACTGATGTGTTTCTAGGAGAAGTTGGCTTGGGAGGAGAAATCCGTTCAATAGCTTTAATTGAAGATTTATTAAAAGAAATTAATAAATTAGGGTTTAAGCGTGCTTTTGTGTCGAAGAATAATTTAACTAATAATATAGGAATATTAAAAAATTTGAATATAATAGGATCTTCTACAATTGAAGGGGTTTTAAATAAAGCTTTTTATTGAAAATTTTAAAATAATTTTGTTAAGTAAATCTAAAATACTCTTATAATTTATTATTTTAGTAATTAAATGATTAAACTTATTTTATTAAAAAATTTTTTAACTATTTATTGGTAGTGTGAATAAAATTAATATTATTTATAGTTAAAAATAAATAGATTTACGGGATTCAGTATTTTATAATATTTTTATAGTTCTAATTGCTTATTATATTGGTTTTGTAATAAGCAATTTTTAGTCTTTTAATTATTATTGCAAGTTAAAATATTTAATATGAGAAAAATTATTTTTGCAACCAAAAATTCTGGTAAAGTTCATGAAATAAAGTCTTTATTAAAAGATAAATATAAAATTATTAGTTTAAACGAAATAAGTAAAAAGCCTAAAATTATTGAAAGCGGGAGCAGCTTCTTAGAAAATGCTTTTATAAAAGCTAAGTCTCTTTTGCAAGCATTTCCTGACAGTATAGTTATGGGTGAAGATTCGGGCCTTTCTGTAGACTATTTACAAGGGAGGCCTGGTATTTTTTCAGCACGTTATGCTGGGAATCATAATGATAAAAAAAATATTATGAAAGTTTTAAATGAACTCCGAGGTGTTCCCTTTAAAAAAAGAACGGCTCATTTTACAACAACTATTGTTCTTTTAGGTTTCCCTTCAAAAAGAAAAATATTTTCTAAGGGTTTAACAAGAGGCCATATTACTTTAAAAGCGGAAGGTAAAGATGGTTTTGGCTATGATCCTATTTTTTATTCAGATGAATTAAAAAAAACTTTTGCTCAAGCATCGATAACAGAAAAAAATTCAGTCTCTCATCGTGCTAGGGCTATTTTTAATTTAATTTCCCAAATTAATTCATAATAGATTACACTATTATTGTTATGAGTAAAAAAATTCGTGTTAGATATGCTCCAAGCCCAACTGGTCATTTACATATTGGAAATGCAAGGACCGCTATTTTTAATTGGCTTTTTGCTCGTCATTATAACGGCAAATTTATTATTAGGATTGAAGATACTGATTTAGTTAGAAATGTTAAAGGTGGCGAACAGAGCCAACTTGATAATTTAAAATGGCTAGGAATAGATTGGGATGAGGGTCCAGATAAACAAAACTCTC
Source organism: uncultured Oenococcus sp. (assembly GCA_934229385.1). Classification (GTDB taxonomy): domain Bacteria; phylum Bacillota; class Bacilli; order Lactobacillales; family Lactobacillaceae; genus Oenococcus. Next base: position 114,676 of record CAKQDH010000003.1, on the reverse strand, counting down.
TTTATTCTCCTTATCGTCAAACTGAAAGAGTTAAAAAGGGAATTTATCAAAAATACATTAATATGCTTCTTAAAAATGGGAAGGCTTATAGATCATATAAAACTGAAGAAACATTAAAAAAAGAAAGAGAAGCTCAAGAAAGGGCCCATAAAGCTCCTCATTATATTTACGAATATTCTGGTATGAGTTCAAGTGAAATTAAAAAAGCCCAAGCTAAATATCAGTCTGAAGGATTAAAATCTGTTGTTCGTTTTAGAGTCCCTAAAAATCATAATTATGAATGGGATGATATGGTCAAGGATAAAGTAAAAATAAATTCAAAAGAAGTAGGCGGAGATTGGATTATTCAAAAAGCTGACGGCATGCCAACTTATAATTTTGCAGTTGTAATCGACGATCATTTAATGGATATTACTCACATTCTCCGTGGGGATGACCATGTAAGCAATACCCCTAAACAGTTAATGATTTATAATGCATTTAATTGGGGCCCTCCTAAATTTGGACATATGGCTTTAATCACTAAATCTGAAACAGGTAAAAAGTTATCTAAGAGAGATGAAGATACATTACAGTTTATTGAACAATATCGAGAATTAGGTTATCTCCCACAAGCTATATTTAATTTTATTTGTTTATTAGGGTGGTCTCCGGTAGGAGAAAAAGAGATTTTTACTCCCAAGCAATTTGTTAACATTTTTGATGAAAAACGTTTTACTAAAGCGAATGCCAAATTTGATGCAAGGAAATTAGCTTGGATTAATAATAAATGGATGCGATTAGAAAAGAATGAAATAATGCCTAATCTGATAGGCGAATTAGAAAGGGCTGGTTTGGTGAGCTCAAAAGAAGCAAAATTGAAAACTGAACAGCTGACTAAAATTATTAATGTAGCCGGGGTTGATGGAATCAAAGCTACTAGTGAGATTGTTCCTTTAGCTAAATATCCATTTTTTAGACTTCATAAAATATCCAATGATAATAAAAAAAAGTGGCTTGATACTAAAGAAAGCAAAGAAGTAATTCCTGCTTTTGAAAAAAGAATTTTTAAGATCCCTAAAAATAATTTTTCTTCGGATTTAATTATGAAAATAATAAGAGAGATTCAAAAGAATACTGGAATAAAAGGGCGCCCTTTATGGAACCCTCTTCGTTTAATCACTACTCATGAAGTTCAAGGGCCTAATTTACCTGAAATTCTTGCTGTAATGGGTAAGGACTGGACAGTTAAAAATATTAAAAATACATTAGCAAACCTAAATCTTATTTTTTAGTTTTAACTTATTGGTAGTTCTAAATTAAGAGAATTTTTATAAAATAAATTGAACTTTTGTTTTTGGTTAGGATTTAATTTTATTAATTTTGGTATTTATGATGTTAATTTAAGTTTATTTGTCAGTGTATAGTATAAAGTGTATGGATAAAAGACGTCTATTAAAAATATCAAAAGGCTATAATTTTAGAGATATTGGGGGGTATACTGCTGAACGAGGTAAAAAAGTTCGATGGGGTAAGATATTCAGGGCTTCTAGTATGTCTAATCTTTCAAAAAAAGATGTAAATTATTTGGAAAATAAGAAAATAGATCGAATTATAGATTTTAGGACAACTACTGAAGTTTATAATGAACCTGATAAAAAGTTAAATAGTAGTATTGACATTAATATACCTGCAATGAGTGTAGATCAAACTAATTCCCGTATTAAATATAGGCAACTAAATCAGACATATGAAAAGAAAAGTTATGGTTATTTTAAAATGTTGGATAACTATAAACATTTAATTGAAGATGGGATTTCAAATAAAGCATACTATAATTTTTTTAAAACTTTAGTTAATGAAAAGAATTCTTTGATTTTTCATTGTACTGCCGGAAAAGATCGTACAGGTATTGCATCTATGCTTTTAATGGGCCTTTTAGGAATTAATTATACAGAAATTAAGCATGATTATTTGCTTTCTAACCGGCTTTCTTTAAATATTATGGAAACAAGGCTTAGATTTATGAAAACCCAGGGGGCAAGTAAATCTGAATTAGAAAATATTAAAGCAATGTGGACTGTAAATATTGATTATTTAAACAAAGCTTTGGATACTATAAAAGGACTTTCAGGTAATTTAAAAAAATATTTAAAAGATTATATTCAATTAAAGGAAGAAGATATTAATATACTAAAGGAAAAATACCTTTTTTTTGAGGAACCAAATAGTAAATACAATAAAATCATTTTTCTTTAATTCTTTTTTATTATATTTTAAAGTATTAAATTTATTGAATTCTTTATAAATTAATTTAATATAAAAAAATAAATAATATAGTGTTGATAATTGGGGAATTTATTTTTTCATATTAAATATTTTTAAATTTTTGAAAGATAAGTTGTATTTTTGTTTATATATTATTAAATTATGGACTAGTTAAAAAATTATATAGTCTTAAAGTAATTAGTAATTTTATAAAAAAGGTTATTTTAAAAAATATTGGGATAAAAACTTTTATCTATATTTTTATTTTTTTATTTTATTAAGAATAAAGTTCTTTTTTGAATAAGCTGATAATAAATAAAAACCATCATTATTATCATCTTAACTCAATTGTGCTATAGTTTATTTTTAAATAAAATGAAGATGCAATGGATAGATAATAAAAAAAAACATGAATGTTTTTGGTTATTAATAATATTTTTTTTGGCAATTCTTTTTACTCATTTTGATTATTTATTTGCTTATAAAAACGTTCCTATAGGAAAAATAAATTATGTAAAAAAGCTTTCTGAAAAAAAATCCAAAAATTATTATCATAATAATGATTATTCCAATATTCAAAGATTACATATAAAAGTTTTGAATGGCAAATATCAGGGGAAGACAATCTCTATTAAAAATCATTATTTAACTTCTCAAGCTTTAACTCAGAGATATCATTCTAGACAGTATCTTTTACTTAATTATAAAGATGGGTGGTCCATTGTTGACCAAAAAAGAGATACAATACTTGTTTTTATAGCTGGAATAGTTTTTATAATTCTAATACTTTTTACAGATAAATTAAGTTTGAAAATTATTAGCAGCCTTTTTTTTAATTTTATTTTCTTTTTATTGGCAATTATTATTGATACAAGTTTAAAAAAAATTTATCCAGTTGTTATTTTCACTTTATTATCAGTTATCCTTACTTTTATTACTTTACGTTTAATTTTAGGTAAAGGGGTCCAATTTTTTATTGTTTTTCTTTCTACTATAATTTCTACTATTCTGGGAGTTTCTTTAGGATCTTTAATAATAATAATGAATAAAGAAAGAGGAATTCATTTTGAATTTATGGATTTTGTTACCCAATTTCCTATTCCAATTTTTTATTCTCAATTATTAATTGGCGCTTTAGGGGCTGTTATGGATGAAGCTTCAGATATTGCAGCCGGAATGTTAGGCATATTTAGAGAAGGTAAAAAAAGAAATTTTATAAATTATTTTAATTTTGGTATGGAAACTGGAAAAAATATTGTGGGTTCTTTGACAAATGTCCTTTTTATGGTTTTTATAGCAAATACTTTTCCCATTATGTTTGTTTATTTAAGGAACGGGAATACATGGTCTTATACAATAGAAATTACTATGGCTTTAGGCCTAATATCTACGATTATTTCTGCTATAAGTATAGTTTTAACAGTTCCGATAACTTCGGGTATTTCTTCTGCTTTTCTTTCTCGAGCAAAGCCAAGGAGAATTAAATGAATACTTTTTATATTTTAGTCTTGGTTTTATTTTTGCTTCTTTTAATAGTAGCTGGAAAGCAAGGTATTAAAGCTTTTTTTGGTTTTATAATTAATTTAATTGCCATCTTTCTTTTGATAATTTTTCTTAATTGGCATTTTAATATTTACTTAAGTGTAACTGTTATTAGCTTTATCATTTTGGCTGTCTCTATTTATTCATCTTCTGATAATCCTCAAGTTACTAATAATGCTTTTTTATCTAGCGTATTTACTTATATAATTATGTTTTTGGTTGCTTTACCACTAAACATTTTTTCTAACGCACAAGGATTTGAAGTAGAATCTTCTGAAGAACTTGAAGGATTATTTTTAACCGTTGGGATTAGTTTTCAAAATATTGCTTTTGCAGTAACTGTTATTGCTAGTTTAGGTGCTATAGCAGAATCAAGTATGGCGATCTCTGCCGATTTACATGAACTAATAAAAAGTTCACCGACAATTTTGAGAAAAAATTATTATAAACAGGCGACGATCATTGGCACACAAATTATTGGGACAGCTGTAAACACTTTACTTTTTAGTGTTTTAGGTGATAATCTTCCATTGGCGATTTTCTATACGCGGTTACATTATAGTTTTTTTCGTCTAATTAACGATAAGCTTGTTGTATCAGCTCTTTTAAATCTTTTAATTGCAATTTTTGGAGTAGTATTTACTATACCAATTACTACTTTAATAATATCTAAGAAACACAATTTTAAACTGTAATAATATCAAGTTTGTTAAAATGCAAAAAAATTTTATTGTTATTAATTTGTACATGATGCTATATTTAGCTTTATTTTATTTAATAAATAATACAATATAAGTATGAGAACACAAAAAGAGATCGAGCAAGAAATAAAGGTATGGAAGAATGCAGATCTTCCTAACGATTTAAAAAAAGAGTTATCAAATTCTAATAAAAAACAATTAGAGGATGAATTTTACACTAATCTTAATTTTGGAACCGCTGGCATGCGAGGTTTACTTGGAGTTGGAACTAATCGCATGAATATATTCACAGTTGGGCAAGTTACTGAGGCTCTTGCCCGGCATATAGATAATCAGGGTAAAAAAATTAAAGAAAGAGGGGTTGTGATTTCTGGGGATTCCAGAATCAACTCTAGCTTATTTGAAAAAGTATCGGCAGAAATTTTAAGGGCCCATGATATTAATGTTTATTTATTTTCAGGCCCGCATCCAACTCCTGAACTTAGTTTTACTCTTATGAGACTTCAAGCTTATGCGGGTATCATGATCACTGCTAGCCATAATACAAAAGATTATAATGGTTATAAATTGTATGGAGAAGATGGCGGCCAACTTCCACCAGAGCCAACACAAGAAATAGTTCATGAACGCCAAAATATTAACGATATCTTTAATATCAAAAGAGTTTCTAGTAATATCAAAAAAATTAATGAAAAAAGCGATAAGCTCTATTTGGATGCAGTTAAAACTGTAACTTTTGACCGCAGTTTAATTAAAAGGTGGAGTGATAAATTATCTATAAGTTTTACTCCTCTTCATGGAGCAGGAGGCAAGCTTGGGTTAAAAGCTTTAAAACAAGCTGGTTTTAATAAAGCTTATGGGGTAAAGGAACAAATGAAACCAGATGGAAAATTTCCAACGGTAAAGTATCCAAATCCAGAGTTTCATAATGTTTTTAAGCTCTCAGATAAATATAAAGCTGATATTGAACTAGCTATTGATCCAGATTCTGATAGGATGGGTGTTGGTTATTTAGATGATAATGGTAGGTATCAATACTTAACAGGTAATCAAATTGCTTCTTTAATGGTTAAATATATTTTGACGTTTCAAAAGCAGGCTGGTACTTTACCTAAAAATGGGGCAATAATTACTTCAAATGTTTCATCAAATCTTCCTGAATTAATTGCTAATTCTTTTAATATTAAGCAAATTACTGTTTTGACTGGATTTAAATATATCGCTGATAAAATCGTTGAATTTGATAAAAAAAAGAATTATAAATTTGAATTTGGTTTTGAAGAATCTTATGGTTTTTTGATTAAACCATTTGTTCATGACAAAGATGGAATTCAAGCTATAACTTTGATGGCGGAAATAGCAGCGTATTATAAGGATCGCGGCATGACCATTGGTGATGGTCTTGAAGAAATATATAATAAATATGGCTATTTTACAGAACAGCAAGTTTCTGAAGAGTATCCAGGTGAAAATGGAAAGAAAAAGATATCTTCCTTGATGGGGAATTTAAGAAAAAAAGGACCAAAAAGAGTTGGTGATATAAATATTATTACTATTGATGATAATGATCTTAAACTGTCAAAAAGCCTTGATAATGGCAGAACTAAAAGAATTCAGTTGCCAAAAGCTAATGTTATTAAATATTGGTTAAAAGACGGTTCTTGGATAGCTGTAAGACCTTCTGGTACAGAGCCAAAATTGAAATTATATTTTGGAGCGAAGGGAACCGATGCAAATGAATCACATAAGCGTCTTACTTATTTAGAAAAAGAATTTAAGCAAAATTTAGCTTGATTTTATAAGAGTAAATAAAAAAAGAGTAGCTTAATAAGCTACCCTTTTTTAGTATATAAAAATAAATTTATTTTAAGATTTATTATATTTATATTCGATGGTATAAGTTTTTGTTTCGCCCTTTTTTATAGTTACATTTCCTAAATTTGGGACATTTTCGCTGTTGGGCGCTGTTTGAGCCTCCAGAGCCATTGCTATCCAAGGATGAGAGAGCCCATGATTAAATTTAATGTTTTTTTCCATACCATCAGAACTATAGACTACTAAAGCATTTCTTTTTGAATAGACAGAAATTTGGCGTCCACTATTATTATCTTTAAGGACTGCTATTGGATTTTGATCCTTATGGTTAACAATAAAAGTATCATCGAAACCCTTTTCTTTAGTGGATTTTTCTAATTCATGAAGAACATTATTTAAATTAGAATGTTCTTTTAAATTAAAGGGCCCCGAATTATTAATGAACTTTCCTGTGGGATTTTTTTCATTGTCTACTTCTAGGTGTTTATCTGAATTAACCCACAGATTATGTCCTGTAATATCAGTTTTATTATCATTTGCTAAATTGAAATAGGAATGTAAGGTAGGATTAAATACTCCATCTTCTCCTTCTTGGGTACCTTTAAATGATATTTTTATTTCGTTATTTTTTGTTAATGTATACACAACTTTTAAAGTTAGACTCCCTGGATATGAATCATCTTTTTCCGATAATTTTTTCGTTAAAATAATTTGAGAGTTATTTTTATCAACTTTAACGTCAAAAAAATTTTTTGCAAATGAATTAGGGCCCCCATGAAGGGTGTTTCCGTTTTCATTTGCTGCTAATTTAATTTGTTTTCCATTAAGTTTAAAAGTTGCATTTTTAATCCTCCCACCTGTTCTAGCTATTACATGGTTTAAGTAGGTCGAATTGTTTACAAAATCTTCAAATTTTTCTGGTTTTAATAAGAGCTGCACACGTTTTTTATTGTCAATAACTGAGAATTCACTTAGGATCCCTGCAAAATTTAGAACTGCTATTTTAGTACCTTTATTGTTTATAAGGGAGTATTCTATAACGTCTTTCCCCTTATATTTATCAATAATTTTTTTATTATAATCAACCATTTTTATTATTTTGTTTTCCTTTTTTAATTAAAGTTTATTTATAAATTTTCGGAAAGCTTGTCTGCCTTTTTCATCATGTTTGAAAACCCCTGCATATTCAAGGCATTCAGCAAAAACTTGTCCGGCTTTCTTTTGAACAAATTTCCTTGCATCGTCTTCGTTATTACCGGTAAACTGTTTTTTTATTTCTTTTGCCCAAGGAAGATGAATAGCAGCAATGTTATTTTCTTTATTGAGGATGAACTTTTCTACTTCTCTCAATTCCGTTTTTAGTCTGGCAGGTAATATAGCTCTTCCCATAACTTCTATTAAACCAATATTTTCTTTTTTAATATGTTGAACATCTTTATGGGGATGAAAAATACCATCAGGATATTTCTTCGAAGTTTGATTATCTCTTAAGACTAAATCCATCTCGAAATTACCGTTTCTTTTTCTAGCTATAGGGGTTATAGTGTGATGCCTTTCTCCATTTGTTTGAGCTCTAATATCGACAGATTCATCAGAATAATTTTTCCATAAATCTAATATATAGACCGAAGCATCGATAAGTTTATTCTTATTTTGGGAAATGAGCCTAATTACCGACATAGGCCAATTTACTATACCAGCTTTAAGGTGGGGATATTTATTTAAAGTAATTGGTTCTTCAATTTTAGCTTTAGCCATAGGGAAATCATGTCTTCCTCCTTGATAGTGGTCATGGCTAAGCATTGATCCGCCGACAATTGGTAAATCGGCATTTGATCCTACAGTATATTCAGGAAACATAGAGACTAACTTTAATAAGTTATCAAATGTAGGCCGATCAATATGCATAGGCCGATGTATAAGTGACATAAAAATGCAGTGTTCTTTAAAATAGGCATAAGGTGAGTATTGGAAGCCCCATTCTTCACCGTTAAGGTTAAATTTTACTATTCTATGTTCTGATCGAGCCGGGTAGCCTAAGTGGCCTAGATATCCCTCATTTTCCATACATAATTGGCAAAGGGGGTAGGAAGTAGATTTATTTTTTCCTGCAGCAGCAATTGCTTTCGGATCTTTTTCGGGTTTTGATAAATTAATAGTTATTTCTATATCACCGTATTTAGTTTTTGTGTTATATACGATATTTTTAGCAATTGCTCTTGTTTTAATATAATCACTATCTTTAGATAATCTATAAAAATAATTAGTAGCAGTGTTTGGTGATAATTTATATTTACGCCAAAAAGTTTCATTAATTTTACTGGGGTAGGGAACGGATAATGACATTAATTGTGATCCAAGGATATCTTTACCTGTAATATCATTTTTAATTTTTTGATTTTTTATAGCAACTTTTATTAATTTATCCCTTATAGCTAACGGATCATTTAAAACATTTTCTGTCGATATATATTGGTTTTTTTCTCCTGTAAGAGCATAAATTCGATTAATCAAATAAAGCCTATCGAATTCATTAAAACTAGGATTTTTCTCTATAATTAGTTGAGCAAAAAATTTTGCTAAATTTTTTTTCATATTTTTCCTCTAAAAATGGATTAAGCAACCACCTTTGCACCATCACTAATTTCTGCTACATAAAAACTAGCAGGATAGCCAACTTTCTTTAAATATACGTCACCTACAGTTTTTTTAATTTGGTCAACGCTATTTTTATTAACCAAAGCAATCGCACATCCTCCAAAACCAGCGCCGGTCATTCGTGCTCCTAAAGCGCCGTCCTGTTTTTGGGTTGTTTCAGCTAGTGTATCTAATTCTAATCCGGTTACTTCGTAATCTTCTTTCAGTGATTTATGTGATGCATTTAATAATTCTCCGAATTTTTTTAGGTCTCCTTGAGCAAGTATTTTTTTTGCCAAGATTGCTCTTTGATTTTCATAGACAACATGTTTAGCCCTTTTAATCAGCGTTTTATCGTTAATTAGGTTTTTATTTTCTTCAAACTGTTTATCGTTCAAATCACATAAATACTGAATATTAAGTTTAGCTTGTAATTTTTTTAATGCCTTCTCACATTCGCTTCTTCTTTCATTATATTTTGAACCTGTTAAAGCTCTGTTTTTATTTGTATTCATAATTAAGATTACATTATCTTTAAATTGTGCCGGAACTATCTCATATTTTGAAGTTCGGGTATCAAGAAAAATAGCCTTATTTTTCTGACCGAAGCCCACAGCAAATTGGTCCATAATACCTGAATTTACTCCAACGAAATCATTTTCAGCGGTTTGTCCCGCCTTAGCTAACTGCATTTTAGTAGCTTTCAAGTTAAATATTTTATTCAGCAAAACTCCAATTAACATTTCCAATGAAGCTGAAGAAGATAATCCTGAAGCACCCGGAAGGTTTCCTTCAATTAGTAATTCAAAACCGTGATTTATCTTAAAGCCTTCTTTTTTTAAAGCAAGAGTAACGCCTTTTACATAATTATCCCATGTCCCTTTTTTGTTATTTACAATTTGTTGACTAAGAGAGAAACTTAATGTCCCTTGCTTAGTAAAATTATTAGAAAACAATTTAACAGTTTGATCATTCCTAGATGAAGCTACGCCAAAAGTACCTAAAGAGATAGCCGCTGGGAAAACATGGCCACCGTTATAATCAGTATGTTCTCCAATTAAATTTATCCGGCCAGGTGAAAAAAGCCTATATTGGGCTTCTTTATTAAATTTTTCTTTAAAGTTTTTTTCTAATTTTTCATAAATTTTAACCATTCTTTTCTCCTCTAAATATATACATAGATAAACTTATCATAGAAATGTAATTTTAGAAAGCGCTTACTGGAATTTTTCAAACTTATAACTATTTTATTTTTAATTATAGGTTTTTATATTTAATAAAAATTAATAATTTAATTTAACGAATAAGACCATAAATGAGATAATAAAAAGAAATGAATTTACAAACACGTTTACCTAATAAATTTAAATTACATAGTAAATATAAGCCTACTGGGGATCAACCAAGTGCTATAAAGAGATTAATTAATGGGATTGATAACAGTACTAAAGAACAAGTTCTATTAGGGGCTACAGGGACAGGAAAAACATTTACGATTTCTAATGTAATTGCTGCTGTAAATAAACCGACGTTAATTTTATCGCATAATAAAACCTTAGCTGGACAATTGTATAGTGAAATGAAAAATTTTTTTCCGGAAAATGCCGTAGAATATTTTGTTTCTTATTATGATTATTATCAGCCAGAAGCCTATGTGCCCTCTTCTGATACTTATATAGAAAAGGATGCTAGCATAAACGATGAAATAGATAAACTTCGGAATAGTGCTACCAGTAGTGTATTGTCTAGAAAAGATACTATTATTGTATCTTCTGTTTCTTCAATATTTGGTTTAGGCGATCCAAAAGAATATAAAAGCCACGTTATTAACTTAAGGGTTGGTAATGAATTTGGTCGTAATAATTTAATGCACAAACTAATTGATATGCAATATGTTCGTAATGATATTGATTTTTCTCGTGGGACCTTCCGTGTTCATGGAGATATTGTTGAAATTTTTCCAGCTTCTGAAGATGAAAAAGCAATCCGTATTGAATTTTTTGGTGATGAAATTGACCGGATTACAGAAATCAATTCTTTAACAGGGGAAGTTCTTTATGATGATGATTTTATATCTATTTTTCCAACGACACCTTTTATGACCAATGAGAGTACAATTAAAAGTGCTGTTGATGGTATTCATAAGGAGATGGAATTCCAAATAAATAAGTTCAAAAAGCATGGAAAATTATTAGAAGCAGAAAGGATAAAACAGAGAACTGAATATGATATAGAAATGCTTTTAGAAATGGGATATACTAATGGGATTGAAAATTATTCCCGTTGGTTAGATGGTAGAAAAAGGGGCCAGCCGCCATTTACATTATTGGATTTCTTTCCGAAAGATTATCTTTTGGTTGTTGATGAGAGTCATGTTACTATGCCTCAGGTAAAGGGTATGTTTAATGGGGATCAATCTAGGAAGCAAACTTTAGTAAATTATGGTTTTCGTCTTCCTTCCGCTTTAGATAATCGTCCTTTAAAACTTTCTGAATTTGAAAAGCGAACTAACCAAATAATTTATATGTCTGCTACTCCTGGTGATTATGAATTATCTCGAGCAGGTTCTAAAAATGTTGTGGAACAGATAATTCGGCCTACCGGTTTGTTAGACCCTACAATAGATGTAAGGCCTATAAAGGGCCAAATTGATGATTTATTGGGAGAAATCAATAAAAGGGTAAAAAGAAAACAGCGTGTTTTTGTGACTACTTTAACTAAGAAAATGGCTGAAGATTTAACTGCTTATCTTAAGGAAAATGGAATAAAAGTTCGTTATCTCCATAGTGATATTAAAACTTTGAAACGGACAGAAATAATAAGGGATCTTCGGTTAGGAAAATTTGATGTTTTAGTAGGAATTAATTTATTACGAGAAGGATTAGATGTGCCTGAGGTCAGTTTGGTTGCTATTTTAGATGCTGATAAAGATGGTTTTTTACGTAATGAGCGTTCACTTATCCAAACTATTGGTCGTGCATCTAGAAATTCAAATGGTCATGTTATTATGTATGGCAATGAAATTACAGATAACATGCAAAAAGCTATTGATAAAACTTCTCGTCGTCGTAAGATCCAAACATCTTACAATAAAGAACATAACATTATTCCTAAAACAATTATTAAGCCGATTTTTAATTCCATACACATCTCTCATAAAAACAAGCAAAATCAAAAGAAAGAATCCTCTGATTTAACAAAAGTAGCTTTTACTGATATGTCTGAAAAGGACCAAAAAGAAGCTATTAAAAAGTTAAGGCAAGAAATGAAAGAAGCAGCTAGTAAAATGGCATTTGAGGAAGCTGCTCAATTACGGGATTTAATAATACAATTTAAAGAAAAGATGAAAAAAGAAGCTTAAATTATAATAATTTTAGGTTTTAAAAATAAAATTAGATTTATATTATTAAATATAATTAAAATATTATAGCTAAATATGGAAAAAAAATATATTTCTATTCGTGGAGCACGTTCACATAATTTAAAAGATATAGATTTAGATATACCACGTAATAGCTTTACAGTTTTGACTGGCTTATCTGGATCAGGAAAATCAAGCTTAGCTTTTGATACTTTATATGCTGAAGGGCAAAGAAGATACGTACAGAGTTTATCTGCTTATGCAAGACAATTTCTTGGGCAAATGGAAAAGCCTGATGTAGATTCAATTGAAGGACTTTCTCCAGCGATTTCGATTGATCAAAAAACGACTAATAATAATCCTCGATCAACGGTTGGTACAGTAACTGAAATTAATGATTATTTACGTCTTCTCTTCGCTCGTATTGGGCGGCCTGAAATAAAAAATAGTAATGTAATAGTTTTAAGTTCAATTGATCAGATGATAAAAAGGATTTTGAATTTTAGATCTGGCGCCCGGTTGCAAATAATTGCCCCAATAATAGAAGATAAAAAAGGGACGCATGAACGAGTTTTGAAAAGGGCCCCTAAATTGGGTTATATACGTGCACGAATTGATGGTAAAAATGTTTATCTTGATGAACAAAATAATTTTAATTTAGATCGTGAAAAAAAACATACAATTGAAATAATTGTTGATAGAATTATTTTGAAATCTGGTGTTCGTTCACGCTTATTTAGTTCTGTTGAAAATGCTCTTAAAATAACTAAGGGACATGTTGTCGTTGAAGAATTGAATGGCAAAAGAGAAGAATATTCTGATCATTATCCTGGCCTTTTAAAAAATTTTCAGGTGGGACATTTAGAGCCTCGTCTTTTTTCTTTTAATGCTCCCCTAGGTGCTTGTAAATTATGTCAAGGATTAGGAGTATTAAGAAAAGTTGATCCTAATTTAGTAGTCCCTAATAAAAATCTGAGTTTACATCAGGGGGCAGTTATTCCTTGGAGAGGGATTTCTTCTAAATATTATCCTATTATGTTATCCCAATTTGCTAAACAAAATAACATAAACCAGGACATTCCTTGGAAAAACCTCCCTTTGCGCCAAAGAAAGCTTATTTTAAATGGAAATAAAAGAAAAAAATTTCATTTTTATTATAAAAATGAATTTGGAGGGATACGGGATGTTTCAATTCCCTTTGAAGGCGTACTTAATAACATTGAAAGAAGATTCAAAAATTCTGCTTCTGAATTTACTAGAAAAATAATGAACCAATATATCTCTTCATTTCAATGTCCGGCCTGTCATGGATATCGGTTAAAACCCGCCCCTCTTTCCGTTAAAATTAATCATAAAAATATTGGACAAGTAAACGAAATTTCAGTTAGAGATGAATTTAAATTTTTTAAAAATTTAAATTTAGGTAAAAATGATCAAGAAATTGCTGAACCAATTGTTAAAGAAATCTCTTCTCGATTATCATTTTTAATTTCAGTGGGTTTAGGTTATTTAACTTTAAGTAGATCAGCTGGGACACTTTCAGGTGGAGAAAGCCAGAGAATTCGTTTAGCAACTCAAATAGGTTCCAATCTTTCAGGGGTCTTGTATGTTTTGGATGAACCTTCGATTGGTTTGCATCGGAGGGATATAGATAAGCTTCTTAATTCTTTAAAAAAAATGAGAGATTTAGGAAATACTTTAGTTATTGTAGAACATGACGAACACACTATGAGAATTGCTGATTACATAATAGATTTTGGTCCTGGAGCCGGTGACAATGGAGGACAAGTTGTAGCAGCTGGGACCCCAGAAGAAATTGAAAAAAATAAACAATCTATTACGGGACAATATTTATCTGGAAGAAAATATATTCCTGTTCCTAAAAAAAGAAGAAGAGGGAATGGTCATTCAATTAAACTTATAGGAGCTTCAGAGCATAACCTAAAAAAAATTGATGTTAATTTTCCTTTAGGGAAATTTATTACTATTACAGGTGTTTCTGGATCTGGCAAATCAACTCTTATTAATTCAATTCTTAAAAGAGCTCTTAAACAAAAGCTTAATAATAATTCAGAGAAGGCTGGTACTTATAGTAAAATTCAAGGTTATAAAAATATTGAAAAAGTAATTGACATTGATCAATCACCAATAGGGAGGACCCCTCGTTCTAATCCTGCTACTTATACAGGTGTGTTTGATGATATTAGAAATTTATTTGCAAAAACTAATCAGGCTAAAATACGTGGCTATACTAAGGGGCGTTTTTCTTTTAACGTAAAAGGTGGAAGATGTGAAAATTGTCATGGGGATGGCATTATAAAGATTAAGATGAACTTTTTGCCTGATGTTTATGTAACTTGCGAAGTTTGTCATGGAACAAGGTATAATTCGGAAACGCTTGAAGTAACTTATAAAGGGAAAAATATTTCAGATGTTTTAAACATGACAGTGGATGAGGCAATAAAGTTTTTTTCTCATATACCTAAGATTTTTAGAAAATTAAAAACTATACAAGACGTTGGTTTAGGTTATATTCAACTTGGGCAGTCTGCAACTACGCTTTCAGGTGGTGAAGCTCAAAGAATGAAATTGGCTAGTGAACTTCATCGCTTACAATCAGGGAAAAATTTTTATATTTTGGATGAGCCAACTATTGGTCTTCATATAGATGATATAAAACATTTATTAAGGGTCCTTCATCGCTTAGTTGATACTGGTAATACAGTGCTTGTAATCGAACATGATTTAAACGTAATTAAAACCGCTGATTGGGTTATTGATTTAGGGCCTGAAGGCGGAGCAGCTGGAGGAAAGGTTATTGCTACTGGAACTCCAGAGAAAATAGCAAAAACAAAGGGATCATATACAGGAGAATATTTAAAACCACTTCTTTTAAGAAATTATGTTAAAGAAGAATATTAAGAATTGTGTTGATAATTGTTTCTTGACTTTAAATTTTTTTCCTGATTAAATTGTTAGCAGCTTAAAATAACAAGGGAGAAAAATAAGGGTAAGATGAATGATACACAGACAGCACATAATATTGCTACTATAAATAAGAAAAAAGAATTTCAAGGAAATTATTTTCAGTGGATTGTAAGTGAATTAAAGGGTGTCCCAGCTAATTTGTGGGTTATATGGTTTTTTGGCTTTGGTTTTCAATTAGACAATTATTTAAAAAACCAAATTACCACTCTTTCTACTGTTACGTTGATTACTACTTTAATAGGTTTACTTTGTACTTGTGCTATGAGTGCTGGGAGGGCAATTAACGGCCTTTTAGGTGGTTTATCTGTTATTGGCTTTATTTATGTTAATTGGTCAGCTGGCCATTACGCTTCGGTATTTGATCAGCTTATTTTCTTTGTTTTAATTGATGCTCCCCTCTTAATTACCTGGCGAACATGGGGGGTTAACTTTAATGAAAAATTAAGAACTTTACATACTCGAGGTTGGTTTTTAACCGTTATTGCTTTAATTATTGAGTGGGTTATATTCTATCGTGTTTATATATTTTTTAAAGATACCAATCCACTTTGGGACAGTTTAGTGTTAAGTATTGGTGCTACAGCGTCTTTATTTTGTACTTTACATTTTTCTAACACTTATAGTTTATGGTTAGCAGAGGATATTGTACAAGTAATTCTTTGGTTTACTGCTAATTCTGCGGGTTATACTCAGGCATCGTTTGCTATGCTCGTTTCACAGTTAATGTATTTAGCAACAGCAATTTATGGTAAATGGTTTAGCCGCTGGGATCCAAAAAGGAGTCAAAATATATGAAAGATAAATCTTCAGAAAAAATACCTGATACCAAAATTTATTTGGCTTCTCCTTTTTTTAATGACAAACAAAAAAAACGGATTAATAAAGCCAAAAAATTACTGAGTGAAAATAAAACTGTTTCGGTTATACATTTCCCATTTGACTTTCAATATAAAGATGCAAACGTTGAAGACCCTAACAATGACATTTTTGGCAGTCAAGTGTGGATTGACTCTACTTATGAAAATGATATTTCGGCAATGACCACTTCTGATGCAGGTGTTTTTCTTTATGATTTGGATAGGGAAGATTCTGGAAGTGCTTTTGAGTTAGGTTTTCTTAGAGCTTTACACAAACCAGCGATTATTGTTTTGTTTGGGAAAGATACTAGAAATACCCCTGTAAATCTTATGATTGCTGGTGGTGGTACTAGGTTTTTTCATGGCGATACTGAATTTAATAAATTAGCAAAATATAACTTTAATCATTTCCCAAGCGATAAAGATTTTAATTTTAAAGTTTTTTAGCCAAAGATGCTATCGTTCATTATGGTGTTAAATCTTTTTACTAAATAAATTATTAATTAATTTATTTCTTGGTAATTAGTAATAAATAATTCTAAAAATATTTAAATTTTATAAAATATGCGCAAGAAGGGAATCGAACCCTTATCTCAGGAACCGGAATCCTACGTGATAATCCATTACACTACTCGCGCAGACATACTAATTATACAAAAACTAAAATATTATATTAATAATTTAATAAAAATTATTGTAAAAGAATTTTAATCTGTTTTTAAGTTTAAAAAGTAATTTCTTAATTAATTTATGAAAAGTCGAGTGTTATACTGTTTAAGGAGCTTAAATCCAAATTTAAAAAATTAATAAGAGGAGATAAATTCTATGACCGTTAAAATTGGTATTAATGGATTTGGTCGTATAGGTCGTTTAGCATTTCGTCGTATTTTGGAACTTCAGGAAAAAGCTTCCGATATTGAAGTTGTAGCAATTAATGATTTAACCACACCTTCTGTTTTAGCTTATCTTTTAAAATACGATACAACTCATGGAACTTTAGATGCAGATGTTTCTGCAGATAATGATACTTCCACTCTTACTGTTAATGGTAAGAATTATCATATATATTCTGAAAAAGACGCTAGCAATCTTCCGTGGGTAAAAAACGATGGGGTACAATTTGTACTTGAATGCACCGGTTTCTATACTTCTAAAGAAAAAGCACAAGTACATATTGATGCTGGTGCGCAACGTGTTTTAGTATCTGCTCCTGCAGGTAACGTTCCTACAGTTGTTTATGGAGTTAATCAAAATACCCTTAAACCTGATGATAAAATTGTTTCTGCTGGTTCTTGTACTACACAGTCTTTGGCACCTTTAGCCCGTGTATTGCAGGATAATTTTGGTGTTAAAAGTGGTTTGATGACGACTATTCATGCTTTTACTTCTACTCAAATGACTTTAGATGGTCCTCATTCGTCTACATTGCCTAATAACCGTACTGCTTCTGCGAATACAATTCCGCACAGTTCTGGAGCTGCAAAAGCTATCGGAATGGTAGTTCCGGAAGTTGATGGAAAAATGACCGGTCATGCTCAGCGTGTTGCTGTTATTGATGGTTCTGAAACTGAATTAACTGCGATCCTTGATAAGGATGTTACAGCTGATGAAGTTAACAAAGCCTTTGAAAAATACACCAAGGGTAATAAAAGCTTTGGTTGGAATGATGATGGGATTGTTTCTTCCGATATCATTAATGATACTCATGGAGCTGTATTTGATCCAACTCAAACAGCGATCATTGGAAAAGGCAATAGTCAACTTGTAAGAGTTGTTTCTTGGTACGATAATGAGAATGGTTTTACATGCAATATGGTAAGAACCTTACTCCATTTTGCTAAGCTTTAATTTCATTGGGTATGGTTAAGCTCAAATGGAATTGGAATAAGAAATTAAAATTAATATTTTAGACCTAGATTGTTTTTTAACATTCTGGGTTTTTATTTTAATAATTTTTATTAAATTAACAGGTTTTTTGTTATACTTTCTTTGTATGGTGCACACAATTATAAGCTTATTAATAATTATTGGTGTTATTTTAATAATTTGTATTATGATGCAACCTAGCAAGCAACAGGATGCTCTTAATGCATTATCAGGTGGTTCTAGCGATTTGTTTCAAACACATAAATCGCGTGGCTTTCAAGCTATTATGAAAAGAATTACAAGTTTCTTAACTGGGTTGTGGCTTTTATTAGGTATTTTATTAATGTATATAGAGAATAAATGAAGTAAATTATAAATTAACAAAATTTTATTGTTATTTTTGGATTTTTCAATAAAATTAGGTTAATTTTTATTAAGAGTTTTGATAAACCAGACTTAGTTTTTTATTTTAAGAATTATTTTGGGCTCAATAGTTTAACTGGATAAAACACGGACCTCCTAAGTCTAAGCTCCCGGTTCGAGTCCGGGTTGGGCCAGAAAAATTTTTTTAAGTTTTAAAAAATTTTTAATTTAATGCTAAATGCTTAAAATCACTTAATTTAATGTTTTAAATATTAAGTGATATTTATTAATTAGATGTTAAAATGTTTTAAGTGAAAGATTTATTGAAAAGCTTAAATAATCAGCAAAAAGAAGCTGTATTAAATACTAAAGGCCCTCTTTTAATTATGGCAGGAGCTGGTTCGGGAAAAACTCGAGTTTTAACTCATAGAATCGCTTATTTAGTTCAAAACATGGGAGTAGACCCGTGGTCTATTTTGGCGATCACTTTTACTAATAAAGCTGCACGTGAAATGAAAGAAAGAATTCAAGTTTTATTGGATGGAGAAAACTCAAGATTTATATGGGTATCTACTTTCCATTCTCTATGTGCACGCATTTTAAGGCGGGAAGCTGATAAAATTGGTTATGATCATAACTTTTCTATTCTGGATTCTTCCGCACAGAAAACTTTAATTAAACATATTCTTAATGAACTAAACTATGATACTAACCAATATAACCCAAAAGCAATTTTATCTATTATATCTACATTTAAAAGCTCCCTTCAGACACCAAAAGATGCTTTGGGTTTAGTAGATAATCCCTTTGATAAAGCAGTTGCTGAAACTTATAAGCTTTATGAAAAACGTCTTTATCAATCTCAATCAATGGATTTTGATGATCTAATTATGAAAACTGTTAGATTGTTTTCTAAAAATAGAGATATTTTAGGTTTTTATCAACATAGATTTCGATATATAAATGTTGATGAATATCAAGATACAAATAGTGCTCAATATGTGTTAATAAAATTACTTGCTCTTTCTGGATCTGGTTCTAATAATTTAGCAGTAGTTGGTGATTCTGATCAAAGTATTTATGGATGGAGAGGAGCTGATATAAATAACATTCTTAATTTTAAAAAAGATTTTCCTTCTGCTAAAACTATTTTGTTAGAACAAAACTATCGTTCTACTAAAAATATTTTAAGAGTAGCCAATCAAGTTATTAAAAATAACGTTCTTCGTAAACCTAAGAAACTTTGGACACAAAATAAGGCGGGAGAATTGGTTCATTATTATCGAGCCCAATCTGAGTCTGATGAAGCTAATTATGTTTATCAACAAATACAGTTGGAAATAAAAAAAGGTCATAATCTAAATGACTTTGCCATCCTTTTCCGAACAAATGCTCAGTCTCGTATCTTTGAACAAGTTTTTAATAGGCATAATCTTAATTACACTGTTGTCGGGGGAACTAAATTTTTTGATAGGAAAGAGATCCAAGATATAGTTGCTTATCTTCAATTAATTGTTAATCAAAATAATAATATGGCCTTTGAGAGGATAGTTAATGAACCAAAACGTTCTATTGGTTTAAAATCATTAGAAAAGTTAAGAAATGTTGCTAGGGGTAATGATACTTCTTTAATGAGAGCAATTAATATGTTTAATGGGAATTCTGGTTTATCTAGAGCAACGAAAAATAAATTTATTAAATTTGCTAATATGATTAAAACTTTATCTCAACAAAGTGAAACTTTTTCTATAACTGATTTAGTAAAAAAAATTTTTTTAAAAACTGGATTACTTAAACAGTATGAAAAACAGGGAGATCCTGAGTCCCAATCTAGAGTAGAAAATCTTAATGAATTTCTTTCGCAAACTAAACAATTTGATGAAGATTATGACCCTGAAATTTCTGAAACCGGGAATCCACTTATTGATTTTTTAAACCAAACTTCTTTATCTAATGACCTAGATTCTTATGATGAAAAAAAAGGACAAGTTACTTTAATGACAGTGCATGCTGCAAAGGGATTAGAGTTCCCTATTGTTTTCATTGTAGGTTTAGAACAGGGTATTTTTCCATCTTATCGTTCTATGATGGAAAAAAATGGTTTAGAGGAAGAAAGACGTTTGGCTTATGTCGCGATAACGAGAGCAAAAAAAGAATTGTTTCTTTCTAATGCTTATTCTCGGCTTTTATATGGCCGTATGCAAAGTAATGAACCTTCAATTTTTATAAATGAAATTAAAGATTCTCTGCTGAAAGAAGAAAATGAGGATAGTAATGATATAGACTATACTAATTTATATTCAAAAAAAGATTCTTCTTTAAAATTTATTAAAGAAAAAAGTCTAAAAAATAAACGTGCCTTAACGAAAACTTACCGCAGGTCGCAGTTTTTAAATAGGAATAAAGAGGATAAAGTAAAAGATAATAGAAAAAATGATAATTGGGGTACTGGTGATTTAATAAAACATAAGATTTTTGGCATTGGCAGGATCGTTTCTACTAAGGGATCAGGAAATGATAAAATTTTAAAAGTGGCTTTTGCAAATAAAGGTATTAAAGATTTAATGCCTCTTTTTGCTCCTATCAAGAAGGTAAAAAAATGAAATCGAAAATTAAATTTTCACCAATCAAAAAATTATCTTTTACTAAAGCACAAAACGAAATTAAAAATTTAACTGATAAATTAAATAAATGGGGCAGAGAATATTATCAAAATGATAATCCGAGTGTTGAAGATTATGTCTATGATACTTATTATGCTCGGTTAACTTCATTAGAAAAAACTTTTCCGTCTTTAGTTATGCCCGATTCCCCTACACAACACGTGGGTGCGGGTGGAGATGTAGAAAATAATCCAAGTGGTTTAAAAAAAATAGTTCATCCATCACCAATGCTTTCTATAAGTGATGTTTTTTCGCTAAAAGAATTATATGATTGGGATACTACTGTTACTAAAAACGTTGGAAAACAACAGGCATATAATTTAGAATTAAAAATTGATGGTCTAGCGGTTTCTTTAAAATATGAAAATGGAAAATTGGTTCAGGCGGCTACTAGAGGTGATGGGAAAGTTGGAGAAGATATAACCGCAAATGTTAAAAATATTCGTGAGATTCCTCAAAGATTAAAGGAAAAATTAACGATAGTTGTTCGTGGTGAAATCTATATGTCAAAAAAAGATTTTGCCGATTTGAATGAAAAAAGGGATGCAGAAGGTAAAACAGTTTTTGCCAATCCAAGAAATGCGGCGGCTGGTAGTTTAAGACAATTAGATCCTTCTATTACTAAAAGGAGAAAACTTTCTTCTTTTATTTATTATACCGATCAAAATGATGTTTTAAATGTTAACACTCAGTCTGGTGTACTTCAACGTTTCCGTGAATTGGGTTTTAGTGTAAATAAAGAAAATATAGTTATAAAAAATATTTCTGGCATTAAAAATTATGTTCAAAAATTTACAGCTAACAGAAAAAAACTTCCTTATGGAATAGATGGTATAGTTGCTAAAGTTAATGATCTTAGTATAGAAAAAAAACTTGGTAATACAGTAAAATTTCCTCGTTGGTCTATTGCTTATAAGTTTCCACCCGAAGAAGCTTTAACAGTTGTACGTAGTATTATTTGGACAGTTGGAAGAACGGGAGTAATAACCCCTACTGCCATTATGGATCCAATAAAACTTGCTGGCACAACAGTTAGAAAAGCTAGCCTACATAATCCGGATTATTTAGAAAAGAAAGATGTAAAAATTAAGGATACGGTAACTTTGCATAAGGCTGGTGATATTATTCCAGAAATTGGCAGAGTAACTAAAAGAGAAAAGGACTCAAATAAAGGATATGGTATACCAACCAAATGTCCTTCTTGTCATGCAAAGCTTGTACATGTAAGGGGAGAAGTAGCTCTGCGTTGTATTAACCCTGATTGCCCAGCACAATTAAAAGAAGGCTTAATTCATTTTGCATCTAGAGATGCTATGGACATTGACGGACTAGGTCCAAGAATAATTTCTCAACTTTTAAATAAAGGCTTAATTAAAAAAATTTCTGATTTATATCTTTTGAAAACTTCTCAGTTAACTCAACTTGATAAATTTGCTGACCTTTCTGCAAAAAATCTTTATAATGCTATTCAAAAATCGAAAGATAATTCTGTAGAAAAATTGCTCACAGCTTTAGGGATTGACCAAGTTGGATATAAAGCTGCAGAAACTTTGGCAAGGCACTTTGGAAATTTACGAACACTTCAAAAGGCTAGCAAAGAACAAATTTCTAATATAAATGGCTTGGGGGGTGTAGCTGCTGATATTATCGTTAAATACTTTAATAATCATGAAGTAATTGATTTAATAAATCAATTAGATAAACTAGGAGTTAATTTTAATTATAATTCAGGAAAAGAAACCCATAAGGTTAATTATTTTGATCATAAAAAAATTGTATTAACCGGTAAATTAGCTCATTGGACTAGAAACCAGTTACGAGATTGGCTCGAAAAACAAGGAGCTAATGTTTCTTCTTCTGTTTCTTCAAACACTGATTTGGTTATAGCAGGTAAGGATCCCGGAAGTAAATTTAATAGAGCAAAGAATTTGGGAATTAATATTATAAATGAAAAAAAATTGGACAAAATAAATAATGCAGGGAAATAAGTTTCGGTTTACGATCAAACGATTTTTGATAACTTTGTTTATTATTTTAATAGTTATAGTTGGTTTACTATTTTATTTTTTTAATTTTAGGCAATCTTCAACTACTACCTCTAATAATAAGAATAGGAAAAAATCTATTCAAGTTATTAATAGTCCAGGTAATAGTAATTATAAATCTATTATTAGCAATGGAAAATATAAAGAGTCTTCAGCTCGTAATACAGTTGTTTCTACTGAATCAGACCTTAATGCAAAATCATTTGAAGCTTCTTTAAATGATTTATCGAAAAAATATTTTTCACCAAAAAAGTATCTTTTTCAAGAAGGCCAATATCTTTCGTCTAGCTTGTTATCTAATTGGCTTGGAAGGTATTCTTCTAGTAATCAAAGTGGTTTAAATCCCCCTAAAAGCCCTAATAATTCAAAAAATCCTTCTCCTAATTATATCCAATCTATAGAAGAAAATGATTTTGTAAAACAAACAAGTAATAATAAAGTAAGCCTTAAAGGCTTAACAATAGGGATTGCGATGAATACAGAATATAATTATAATCGCACCCAAGACGGCCCTTCTTATACAAAAAAAATTTCTAAACAACAAATGGTGGCAGAAGGAAAGACAGCAGCGAATAAAGTTTTAAATAGACTTCGTCAAAACAATCGAATTCCTAAAAATTTGCCAATTTTATTAGTTATGTATTCAAATGCTCCTTCTAATAATGATTTGACGGGGGGCTATCCTTATGCTTATTATTTATCTCGTTCTGGGA
Organism: uncultured Oenococcus sp.; assembly: GCA_934229385.1. Classification (GTDB taxonomy): domain Bacteria; phylum Bacillota; class Bacilli; order Lactobacillales; family Lactobacillaceae; genus Oenococcus. The sequence goes on along the minus strand of CAKQDH010000003.1, from coordinate 90,878 downwards.
CTAAAATTGGCCAATGGAATAATCCAAAAATTAGGAATATTGTTTTTCCAAAAATAGAAAGCGATAATTCTAAGTTAGGAAGACAAGATAATACAGCTTTTTTGAATTTTGAAAATCAAGTAGAAAGTTATTTTCCCAATATTTCTTCAGCTACGGCTCAAGCCCATTATGTAAATAATAATTTATCAGGTCTTAATATTAATGTGAATACAAATTTTTATTCTACTTCTGAAATCAATGCTTTTTCTTCCTATTTGTCTCAAATTACTTCACGTTATTTTAGAGAAAAAATACCAATAAAAATTTCTGTTAATGCTTCTGGCAATTTAGTAGCTGTTATTAGCAAAGGGGCAAAAGGAGGTTTTAAAATAACTTATCTTTATAACTATTAAAAATTGTTTTATGTGTTATAATAAATTATAGCTTAATTTATATTTGTAAATGAGTTGGGAATTTACCAACTCATTTTTTATGAAAAAAGTTTTATAAATTTTAAATATGAACAAAGAGACTCTTGAAAACATAAAAGAAAAATTAATTCCTATTTTAAAAATAAAAAATCTGTTGTTGTGGAATATTTCCTTTTCTAATAAAGGATCAATTTTGTCTATCAGTTTAGATTATAATGGCAATCGGAGTATTACTTTAAAGGAAATTTCTGAGATAACCCCATTAATAAGTGAAGAACTTGATAAAATTAAGCCGGATCCTTTTCCAAAAAAATATAGTCTAGATATATCTTCCCCGGGGGTTAATCGGAATATATCTAATAAAGATCAGTTGGAGTGGTCTAAAGGGCGATTGTTAAAATTAAGATTTTATCAAAAAATCGATGGTTTAAAAAATTTTAGAGGAATATTAAAGAGTTTTAACGATTCAAGGCTTTATTTATATGATTTGTCAAAAGCTCAAAAGGAAAAATATTTTTTATTTTCTAATATTTCTAAAATTTCATTAGATGAGGAGGATAACTATGGAAAAAAATTATAAAAAGGAGCTTTTTTCTGCTCTTAAAGGTCTAGAAACAGAAAAAGGAATCAGTCAAGAAGATGCTGTAGAGTCATTAAAAAATACTCTTTTAACAGCGTATAAGAAAAATTTTGATGGTGAAACAAATGTTGAAACAAAAATTGATCCTAAGAAAAAAGAATTTAGTTTGCTTCAAATTAAGGAAGTAATAGCTGATGGAAGTATGATTGATCCATATTCAGAGATTTTCTTAAAGGACGCTAGAAAAATTAATCCTGCTTATGAAGTTGGCGATAAAATAAAATTTGAAGTAAATCCACAAAAATTTGGTCGTTTAGCTGCTCAATCTGGAAAAAATAAATCTACCCAAGTAATTCGAGAAAAAGAAAAAGAAGCCATTTATTCCCGTTATGAAGGTTTTGAACATGAAATAGTTACTGCTAAAGTAGCTCGTCAGGATCAACGATTTTTGTGGGTTACAATGCCAGATGGTCAAGAGGCAGCAATGGCAGAAAAAGATCGCATTCCTGGAGAAAATTATAAAATTGATGACCCTATTAAAGTTCTTATCAGTCGTGTAGAGGATTCTTCTTCCAGAGGCCCTCAAATATTTGTTTCGAGGACAAGTCCTGAATTAGTTAAAAGGTTATTTGAACAAGAAGTTCCAGAGGTTTATGACGGAGTTGTAGCGATTGTCTCAATTGCTCGTGAGCCAGGTGATCGATCAAAAGTAGCAGTAAAAACTACAAATTCGGATATTGATCCTGTTGGAACATTAGTTGGGCCAAGAGGTGACCGTGTTCAAGCTGTGGTTAACGAATTAAGTGGAGAAAATATGGATATTGTGGAGTGGGTTGATGATGAAGCTCAGTATATTGCTAATGCTTTAAATCCCTCTGAAGTTGTAGATGTTATTTTTAGTCCTGATGATGATAATGGAGTTACAGTTATAGTTCCTGATTATCAATTAAGTTTAGCGATTGGTAAGCATGGTCAAAATGTTCGTCTGGCAGCTAAATTAACCAAATTTAAAATTGACATAAAATCTGAAACTCAAGCTGAAAATGATCCAACTCTTCAAGCTATTTTGGAAGAGTCTGATGATCAAGATGAAGAAGAGGTTCCAGAATCGGATGATAAAGACAGTGATGTAGAATATTCAGATGCTAATGATTATCTTAATGATAACCAAACTAATGATGAAGAAAGCAAGTCTGTAAAAGATGATGATGCTCCTTCTAATTTATCTGAAGATGAAAATGACCAAAAAGATTCTCATACAAATGCAAATATAGACGAAACAAAAAAAACTGATAATAATGAAACTTCAAATCCTGAGACAGAAGAAGATCAAAATGAATTTACAAATGCTTTAAATAATATTGATTATAAAAAAGTTCTTAAGGAAAAAGAAGGAAAAGAAAAAAATAAAAAGACTAATTAATTTATATTAAAATAATTATTGATGGCAAAGAAAAAGAAAAGACAACAAAAAAAAAGAAAAGTTCCAATGCGTAAAGATGTAGTCAGTGGCGGTATGTTTCCTAAAAAAGAATTAGTTCGTATTGTTAAAACGCCTGATAATGATTTTCTAATTGATCCTAGTGGGAAAATGAATGGTCATGGAGCTTATATTGGATTAAATATTAAATTAGCCAAGAAAGCAAAAGAAAATAAAATTTTAAACTCGATTTTTGGACAAAATATTTCAGAAAAATTTTATGATCACCTAATTGAGTTTATTGGGCATCAACAAGCAAGAAAAGAACTTTTTAGCCATGAGAGGATCATTAAAACTAAAAATTCTTAGTTATTTAAATTAATCTGATTTCAGGCTACTGATTACCAATTTTGTTTTATTAAAATAATGTCTGTTAATAAAAAAACATTATTTAGTAAATTAAATAAGGATAAGAAATTAAAAATAATATTAAAGAGGACTTTATTTATTTATGGTAGAAGAAAAAAAGAAACGTAGAATTTTAGTTCGGCATATAAAAAAGCAATCTACATCCGCTTCTAATTCTAATGTTCCGAAAGAAAAGAATTCTAATAATTCTTCAAATAATGTGCAAAGAAAGAAAACAAACACAAAAAATTATTTTCGCAAAAATAGAAATCTAAAAAATAATAAATCAGTAAGACATACAACGGGGAGGCCAATGCCTAAAACCCGTCGTCCAATTAACGCGGGTTCAGCAAGCGCACCTTCAGAAACGCCAAATCAACAAAAAAAACCTATAGTTAGAAGAATTAGAAGAAATCCAAGAAATTTTCATAGACGTTATAATCGTTATAGTCACAATAAGCCAACAGGCAATTTTGCAAATAGGAATAAATTTCATAAGGGTTTAAATAATCGTTATCATAATAATAAGGGTGAAAACCAAAGAAATGGTCAACCTGTTTCTAAAGTTCAGTCAGAAAATAGGAATGCTCTTCACCGCTTTCATAATGCTTCCCATAATGGAAGTGGGCTCTTTGGTGGTGCTTTAACTTCAGGCAATAATTCAGCAAGAAATAATACTCGACGTCGTGGCCAAAATAATTTTGTAACAGGCCCAGTTCGTGGGAAAAGAAGAAAATCAGGTCCTAAGGGTTCAAAAAAAGCTCAGAAAATAGCTGCTTCTTCTAATAAAAAGCATTTTACTGCTCGAAAAAAACAGCCGCTTCCAAAGGTTTTGGAATATCGTTCTGGGATGAATGTACAAGATATTTCTAAAATTATTCATCGTGATACTGCAGAAATTTTAAAAAAGTTATTTTTACTCGGAGTAGTTGTTAATCAGAACCAAAGCCTTGATTCTGATGCGATTGAACTTTTAGCTGAAGATTATGGCATAAAGTCTAAACAGAAAAAAGAAGTTGATGTATCTGATATAGATAAATTTTTTGATAAAAATTCTAGTGATATTAAGAAAGAAGATCTTGTCTCAAGACCACCTATTGTTACTATTATGGGCCATGTAGACCACGGTAAAACAACTCTTTTAGATTATCTTCGGCATACACACGTAACCGCTGGAGAAGCAGGTGGTATTACCCAACATATTGGTGCTTACCAAGCCCGTTTGAAAGATCGCTTAATTACTTTTTTGGATACTCCTGGGCACGCTGCTTTTACCGAAATGCGAGCTAGAGGAGCTAATATTACTGATGTTATAGTGCTAGTTGTTGCTGCTGATGACGGTGTTATGCCACAAACAGTAGAAGCTATTAATCATGCTAAAGCAGCTAAAACACCAATTATTGTAGCAATTAATAAAATTGATATACCAGGTGTTAATGTTAATAACATTAAAAATGAATTAATGAAATATGGCTTAGTGCCTGAAGATAATGGTGGAGATACAATTGAAGTCCCAATTTCTGCAAAGAGCGGTAAAAATGTTGATAAACTTTTAGAAATGATCCTTCTTCAAGCCGATGTTATGGAACTGAAAGCTGATCCGAAAGTTAAGGCACGTGGTTCAGTTGTTGAAGCTAGACTTGATAAGGGTAGAGGACCGGTAGCAACTGTTTTGATACAACAAGGGACACTTCATAAAGGTGATCCTTTAGTTGTGGGTAATACTTTTGGTAGAGTACGGACGATGTCAACAGCAGAGGAAAAAAATATTAAAAAGGCTGTTCCTGCTCAACCAGTGGAAATTACAGGTATAAACAGTGTTCCTCAAGCTGGTGATCATTTTGTGGTAATGAAAACAGAGAAAGAAGCTAGAGAGTCAGGAGAACTTCGTGCTAAAAAAGCAATGGAAGAACAAAGAAACCATAAATCAGCCGTTACCTTGAATAATTTATTTTCAACAATGGCTAAAAATAAAATGAAAAAGGTTTCTTTAATTATTAAAGCTGATGTTCAAGGATCTGTTGAAGCTTTAGATGACGCTTTAAGAAAAATTAAAATTAAGGGTGTTAGGGTTGATATTATTCATTCTGCTGTTGGAGCTATTAATGAATCTGATATTAACTTAGCCGAGGCTTCCGATGCTATAATTATTGGCTTTAATGTTCGACCGACTGGTAGCACTAAAAAAGAAGCGCAACAGAAAAATGTTGATATTCGTCTTTACAATGTTATTTATGATGCTATTAACGAAATTAAAGCTGCAATGAAGGGAAAGTTAGAACCAACTTACAAAGAAAAAGTTATTGGATCAGTTGAAGTTCAACGTTTATTTCATTTTTCTAAAGTTGGCACGATTGCAGGATGTTTAGTCACAGAAGGCCAAATTAAAAGAGATGCAAAAATTCGTTTAATCCGTGATGGTGTTGTAGTACACAAAGGTGCTATCGGATCCCTGAAGCACGGTAAAGATGATGTGAATGAAGAGAAAAAGGGTTCTGAACTTGGTTTAACAATTAAAAATTATAATGATGAAAAAGTTGGAGACATAATTGAAGCTTATATTATGGAGGAGGTAAAAAATAATGGCTAAGAATTTTAAATCCCCTCATTTGTTACGTGTAGAGACAACTATACAAAAAATTATTAGTAGATCTTTAGTTAAAAAAGTTTCTGACCCCCGTTTAAAAGAAGCTGTAATTACAGGCGTTGATATGACTTCTGATTTTTCTATGGCAAAAGTTTACTGGTCAATTCATTCTAGAAATTCAGATTATGATCAACGTGTTGGGAATGGTTTTAAATCTGCAAATGGTTTATTTAGACATGAGATTGCAAATAATATGCATATTTATAAAATTCCTAAGTTGACTTTTAAAAGGGATCATTCTATTGAGTATGGTGATCATATAGAAAATTTAATTTATAAATTAAATCATGGAGAAAATTAGGCCGAGGGAATATAAAAGAGCAGTTTAAAAAATACACTGATTTTTTCAGTGTATTTTTTTATAAAAAATTAATTATTTGTGGTTTTAAGATTTTAAATTGAATACTTAAATAAATTGGTAGCTAAATATTTATATTAAAATAAATTGTGAACCACGGAAACATTTTAAACTCCAAGTTGTTAAAATATAAGATCGTTTTTAATATAATTTTATCTTGTAAGTTGAATTATGAATTATTTAATAACCATTAGATCCCGAATATGGAATTTGTGTAGATCCATATGTTCCATTGGTACCAGTGGTATTAGACGTGGTACTAGCGGTATTAGATGTTGGTTGATTTGGTGAGCTTGTTGTTGGATAGTTAGAATTTGAAGTAGTTTTAGAAGTAGTTCCAGCAAATTTGGGCCCAGTAGATGCATTTTTTAGATTTAGTAATTTTCTGATTTTATTGGTTGTTTTCTGTTTTTCACCTTGGGATATAACTTGATAAGAAGCTCCATAGGAATTATCTGAAGAGCCTTGTAAATGATCAGATTCTATGTTTTTCACTGAACGACGATAATGGGAAGCTAGTGTTAGAATATCATTAAAACTAAGATCTGTTTTCGCTTGTTTTGTAATTGAATTTAGAAGTTTACGACTTCGAAGAATATGAAATACCAAACTATTCGATTTTTTTGACACTGCTTCTAAAATTAATCTTTGTCTTAAAGTTCTTCCATAATCTCCTGAAGGGTCTTCATATCGCATCCTTGCGAAAGCTAGTGCAGCAGCGCCATCCATTTTGTTTGAAGTTTTAGTTAAGTTTTGCCCGTCCTTATAATATTTATAAGTAGTTGACCCCTTATTAAAACTATAAAGGTTATTGCCATATGCGTGTGCTGTATCAGAAGAAAATTTAAAGGAAAGGGGAGATTTTACACTTACACCCCCAACTCCATTAACAATTTTTTCAAGAGCTCTCATATTTACGAGAGCATAAAAATTTATTGGAACGTTTAACCATCGACTTACGGTTTTCATTGTAGTTTCTGGATGTCCCTTATTGTCGTTTGGGTATTCATAAGCAGCATTAATTTTCTGAGGAAAAGAATTTTTTTGTCCGATAATAGAGATCATTGAATCTCTTGGAATGGACGTTAGAGATGTAGTATGTTTTTTTGGATTAACTGTTGCTAATATTAATGAATCAGTTCTTCCTACCCAATTTCGGCCTAAAGACCCAGTGTCAGTCCCCATCAATAAAATTGTAAAGGGTTTATTAGCCTTTAGTGTCCCGTCAACTTTTTTACTATCCCCTCCATTTTTTTCAAAAAAAGTGTTTTTATTTACAGACTGTTTAATCTCAGAATATTTTCTTTGAATAAAAAAACCTGCGATGATTAGAATTAATAATATAATTATGATTGTGGTTCTTCTCACCAAGTGTTTTTTTGTTTTTGGTTTTCTGTAACTTCTATGAGAATTTCTGTTTTGATTATCCATATACTTAATACATTTTATCTAATTTTTTATTTTTTATTCAATTTTTTAGAAATTAATTTTTAAATAATTTGTTAAGGTGTTTTAAGATGTTTTATGTAATATATGATAGTAGATTATGATAAAATAAGAAAATTTCTTATAGGAATATCTTTTATTCTTTTTTTTGTTATTTACTTTTTATTGCTTTCTTCTTTTATTACCCTGATTAATTTTGATGAAATTTTTACACAGGTATTTTTATATAGTTATGGTTCATTTTTTAAGTTTATTTTTCCTTTAATCGGTTTTATTTGTAAACCTATTATTTTGTATATAATAACTTTTTTATTTATTGTTATACTTTGGAAAATTAATTATAAAATTTCTGCCTGCTGGCTTTTTTTTACCATCTTTTTTGCTAGTTTATTAGATTGGTTTTTTAATTGGTCGCTTTCTTTAGTAATGAAAAATGGACAACTAGAAGGTTTGCGGTGGAATTTTCCTAGTCTTAGGGTTTTAATTTCTTTTATTATTATTCAATTTCTTTTTGTATTTTTTATTCAAGCTTTTGGGGAAAAAGCTAAATCAAGAAAAAATAAAAGTATTTTTATTTTAATTTTATTGATGATTTTGGTTTGTTTTTCTGTTATTTTTTTAAGGTACGGTACTGTTATCGATGTAATTAGTGCTTTATTATTTGGTTTTGCTTGGTTTTTAACTACTGAAGAAATTTACTATAAATATGCGAGGAAAATAAGAAAAGTACCTATTTTTTCTCATAGTTATATTTAACTTTATAAAATAATCACATTAAATATAATAAAGAATTCTAAAAAACAGGAGATAAATTTATGATTGTTTTGTCTGGTACTGTTGGGGCGGGTAAAACCAGTTTAACTAAAATATTAGCAAATCATTTTTATAGTAATGCTATCTTGGAAAGTGTCAATAATAATCCTATTTTGCCTCTTTTTTATAAGGATCCAAGAAGATATGCTTTTTTACTACAGATTTACTTTTTAAATAAACGTTTAGTCAATATAAAGGAAGCTCAAAAAAATAGATTAAATATAATTGACCGTTCAATTTATGAAGATCAATTGCTTTTTAAATTGAATGTTGATTTAGGTAGAGCTACTCAAACTGAATATAAATTATATAATTCTCTATTTCATAATATGATGGAAAAACATGGGAGTATGCCTAAAAAGAATCCTGATTTATTGATTTATATTCATGTTTCTTTTTCTAATATGTTAAGGCATATTAAAAAAAGGGGCAGACCTTATGAGCAGATAGATATTCATCCAGAACTTTTTGAATATTATAAAAAATTAACAAATCGTTATGAAGTTTGGTACCACAAGTATAAAGAAAGTCCCAAAATTCAAATTAATGGTAATATAAATGATTTTGTATATTCTAAAATAGCTTCTCAAAGGGTCATTAGAAAAATTGATGAAAGGTTAAAACAAATAGGAATTTTAAATTGTTAATCTTATTAGGCTTTTTGGTCTAACTTAATAGCAAAGGTTTTTAAGCTTGGAAGGAACATATACGCTATCGTAATAAGAACGAAGAATTAATTTATACCCGTATATTAAATGGATACAGTCTAGCTGCAAGAAGAATAATTGTAGTTATTTTTGAAAATTACCACAATCAGGTGGAACTAGTTATTGTTCCAGTAGCCCTTCGTCCATATTTTGGAAATGATAAAATAAAAAATAGTTTTTAATAAAACCTTATCTAATATTTTTTCTTTATAAGCTTCTTGTATTATATAATCATGGATTTGATTTATTAAGAGTTTTTAAGATTTAATTATTTAGCAGGGTTAATTTTTGTTTTGAGTGTAATTATAAATTATATATTTTTTTAACTTAAAAGGGTTATTGATAATCTGTTTTAAGTAGGATTTTTTAAAATTTTTTTTATTTTTTATTAAAACTTTTAAGAAATTAAAATATATTATTTTATGCCGACTAGAGGATTCGAACCTCCGACCCCTTCATTACTAGTGAAGTGCTCTAGCCAACTGAGCTAAGTCGGCTTTTTATTTCAAACGTTGTTTAGTTTAACAAATTTTTAGGCAAGTAACAATTGAAATTATATTTAGATTAAACTGTAAATATATAAAATAGGTTAAAACTAAAGTTTGATTATTTTGGTTAAAATCTAAAATAAATCGTTTTTTGATAATTTAAAGTAAGTACATTTATAATTAGAAAAATTTGTAAAATTAAAAATAAAATGTGCAATTAGAATTAACTTCGATAACTATGCTTTTATAATTTATTTCAAACGAATTTAAATTTTCAAAAGTTTGTTTTTATAAACCGGTTAATATTTTTTTATATAATATAATTATTTAATTTATAAAACTTATGCGGATGACAGGGGTCGAACCTGCACGAGTTACCTCACAGGATCCTAAATCCTGCGCGTCTACCAATTCCGCCACATCCGCTAATCTTTGTTATTTTATCATTAAATTTTTTTTCTATCAATTTAGTTTAATATTTAAAAAAGTTTGTATAAATATTTTAACTAATAAAAATTTGCTTTTAGTTCTAAAATTAGTTAATATTAATTAGTTGTCTTTAGGAGGTACTAGGTTATATGGCAAAAGATGTTATCACAGGAGCAAGAACACGTTTTGGTAATCGGCGTTCACATGCTTTAAATGCTACACGGCGCTCATGGAAACCAAATTTACAAAAAGTTACTGTTAAAATTAATGGTAGTGCTCCTAAAACTGTTTATCTTACCGCTCGTACTCTTCGTGCAGGCTTGAAAAGCGGTTCTATTGAAAGAGTATAAATTGGCCGCTTTTTTAATAATAGCGGTTTTTTTATGTCCGCTTTTATATTTAAAAATTTAAATATAAAAATCATTTATTTAAAATTTATTTTATATTTTTTAGTATTTAAAAATAATATATTGAGGGACTATGGCCTTAAAGATAAAAACTAATAGCGGTTTAGTTGAAGTCAATGATCGTGTAATATCTATAATTGTTAGTACAGCTGTTGCAAAATCTTTTGGAGTTTTGGGTATGGCTTCAAAGAGTCTCAAAGATGGTTTTAATAAGGTTTTGCGAAAAAATTACAGTAAAGGTATTTTTGTAACTCAGAAAGTAAATCAACTTTCAATTGATGTACATATAATTGCAAAATATGGTGTTAAATTGTCAGAAGTTTCTAAATCTGTACAAAAACAAGTTGAATACAACTTAAATAAAAATTTAGGAGTACAAATAAAACAAATAAATGTAATTATTGATGGAGTTAAGGCTTAGGAAGAGTAAATGGAATTTATTACGAATATTCAGTTTGGAAAGATGATAAACGCGTCTGCTCAAATTTTAAAAAAGAATGCAGAGTATATAAATAAATTAAATGTATTTCCGGTTCCTGATGGAGATACTGGTACAAATATGACTTTAACTATGCAGTCTGGCGCCCAGTACGAGCGTAATTCTACTGACACTTCAATTGGTTCTCTTGCTCAAGCTTTTTCTCAAGGTTTACTTATGGGGGCACGCGGTAATTCTGGAGTTATTCTTTCTCAGATTATGCATGGATTTACTAATTATATATCAAATTTTAAAACTCTAAATGCAAGACAGTTTTCAGGTGCTTTAAAAGCGGGTGCTGAATCTGCTTACAAATCAGTAATGGAACCTACAGAAGGAACCATTTTGACTGTTATTAGAAAAGCAGCTGAAGCTGCAGACAAAAAAGTTAAGGATACTCAGGATATTATTAGTATTCTAAGGGCTACATGGTATGAAAGCAGCAAAACTTTAAAAAAGACCCCAGATTTATTACCGGTTTTAAAAAAAGTGGGTGTTGTGGATTCTGGAGGACAAGGATTAGTCTTAATATTTAAAGCTTGGTATGAAATTTTATCAGGCAAAAAAATTAAAGATGAATTTCAGAATTTACCAGATATGGCAGAATTTAATGAAAAAACTAATGAGTTTGATGCCCAGGTTGCTGTGGATCCAAATGATATAAAATATACTTACTGTACAACAATTTTATTGGAATTAAATAAAGGCACGACTCAGAGCAAAAAATGGAATTATAATGATTATTCTGCATATTTAAAGAAACTTGGTGATTCCCTTTTAATAATTGCCGATAATGGTGTTGTAAAAACCCACGTCCATACAGAAAATCCTGGGGCTGTTTTAACAAAAGCTACCCAGTACGGTTCAATCAAAACTGTGAAAATTGATAATATGAGAGATCAACAACAGGCTGTTATCGATAAGGTTAACAGACAAAATTCTGAAAATGTTAATGAATCGTCTAATATGGCCGTTATTGCTGTTGCAAACGGCAAAGGGTTAGGGAAACTTTTTAAATCAATGGGTGTGTCTTATATTTTACCTGGTGGTCAAACTATGAATCCGTCTACAAGAGATTTTCTTAATGCTATTTCATCTAGAAAAACCAAAAGAGCGATTATTTTACCAAATAATTCTAATATTTTTATGGCAGCTGCTCAAGCTTCCAAAATGGCTAAGATTCCCGTAGGAGTTGTAAAGACTAAAACTATTCAGCAAGGATTAACTTCTTTGCTTGGCTTTAATCCAGAAGTTGGTTTAAAAGAAAATATAGATAATATGAGTGATCAACTTGATACTGTTAAATCTGCTGAGATAACTACTGCTACAAGAGATACAAAAATTAACAATTTTAAAATAAAAAAAGGGGAATTTATGGCTCTTTTAGATGGTAAGATTACTTCTAGTGGAAAAAAAGTAAGAGATGTTGCTCTTAGTTGTGTTGAAAATATGTTAGATAAAGATTCAGAGATTGTTACTATTATTTTTGGTAGTGATTCTAACAGGAAAAATGCACAAAAATTAGCTAAGTCAATTACTAAAATGGATCATAATTTAGAAACTGAGGTTCATGAAGGTGATCAGCCTGTTTATCCTTATTTGATTTCAGTTGAATGAAATTCCACCTTAATTAAAGTAAGATGGAATAAAAATTATTAGTTTTAAAAATATTTTTAAAACTAAGATTAAATTTTTATAAGAGTTTAGGTTTTTAAATGGTAAAAAAACATATTTTAGCGGTCGATATGATGGGTGGCGATTATGCTCCCAAAGAAATTATTAATGGTATTTTATTAGCTCGAGATAAATATAATAATTTATTTTTTAATTGTTATGGAGACCAGAAACAAATTTTGAGTATCATTGGCGGTAGAAGCAAAAAAAACTTAAAAATCATTAATACAACAGAAACCATTGAAATGGGCGAAGAACCTGTACGTGCTATACGTAAAAAAAAGGATTCTTCGTTGGTAAGGGCTGCAAATTCTGTAAAAAATGGTGAGTCTGATGCTTTATTTTCTGCTGGTAATACAGGAGCTTTATTAGTATGTGGAATTTTTATAATAGGCCGTTTAAAAGGTATTCAAAGACCAGGCTTGCTAACCACTTTACCTTCTGTTAAGAAACGTAATCGAGATTGGGTTCTTATGGATGTTGGAGCTAATGCAGAAGTAAAACCAAGTTATCTTTACCAATTTGGAGTAATTGGAAACTTTTATGCGAAAAATATTCTTAATAGGAATAATCCTGAAATTAAGTTATTAAATAATGGTATTGAAGAAGATAAAGGAGATAAGACTCATATTAAAGCACATCAGTTATTAAAAAAAAGTGAGCTTTTGAATTTTACAGGTAATATTGAAAGCAGGTATCTTTTGGAAGGAAAAACTGATGTTGTAGTATCAGATGGTTTTTCTGGTAATACAGCTTTAAAAGCAATTGAGGGCACTGCTCTGTCGTTATTTTCTGGATTAAAAGAAACATTATCAAATAGTGGGGTTTTTACAAAAGTTGGGGCTTTATTGGTTAAGCCTGCTATAAAAAATTTTTCTAATATTCTGAATTATAATAAATATGGAGGAGCTTTAATAGCTGGTTTAAATGCTCCGGTGGTTAAAACGCATGGATCTGCAAAGGCTTTAGCCGTTTCAAATACGGTAGAACAAATAAAGAAAATTCTTGAAAATAATTTAATTGGTAAAATAAGAGAATATATTAAAAGAAACCCTAATGAATTTATTAAAGGAGACAAAAATAATGAAAAAAAGTGAAATATCAAAACAAATGGCTGAAGAAATTTCTAAACGTTTTGAATTACCGCAAGATAAAATAACCCCTAATTTAAATTTTATAAAGGATTTAGATGCTGATTCGATAGATTTTGTCGAGTTAATTATGGAAATTGAGGATAAATATAATATAGAAATTCCCGATGAAGATGCTAATAAATTAGATACTTTTCAGTCCGCAGTTAATTATATTTATAATCAAATTACACAGAAAACTAATTAATATAATATATATTCAGTAATTTTAAAATTTTTGAATTTTGTTATAAAAAAATAATCATGTATTCGATAAAAAATATACAAAAGGGTATAAACAAAGATTTTGGTATTGTATTTAATAATAAAAAATTATTACTAGAAGCCTTTACTACAGGAAATTATTTAAATGAACATTCTGAAGAAGGAGGGTATGATTACCAACGATTAGAATTTTTAGGGGATTCTGTAATGCAGCTTGCAGTTGCCGACTATCTTTTTAGTCGTTTTCCTAATTGGGAAGAAGGACAACTTACTGAAATGCGGATTGCAATGGTACAAAGCAAATCTTTTTCTCATTTTTCTCGTTTAGCTCATTTTGATCGCTATGTTCGTCTTGGAAAGGGAGAAGAACTGGCTGGGGCAAGAAACCGTGGAAGCCTTTTAGAAGATATTTGGGAATCTTTTATTGGCGCTTTATATAAGGATAAAAATTTACAAGCAGTTGATAGTTTTTTAAATAAAACAATTTTTCCAGCAGTTAATGAGGGTTTTTTTGAGGAATTTATTGATTATAAATCTAAGCTTCAGGAGCTTTTGCAAAGAGATGGTTCAGTTAATATTGAATATAAAGTTGAAAATAAAGATTCATCTGAACCTCAAGAAACAGATTTTCATGTTCGAGTATTTTTTAATGGTAATTCAATTGGTAAGGGTTCAGGTCATTCAATAAAGTTAGCTGAAAAGAAAGCTGCGAAAAATGCTTACTTTAACATACTCAAATAAATTGTTCTTTTTGGCTTTTTAAAACAAAAAATAAATAAAATAAACTTTATTTGGGTTTTTAGGTGTTTTTATATGCTTAACCCAAAATTGGAGATAATTTAATGAGTTTATTAGATCGTTTACGTAGAAAAAAAAGAAAAGAAAAGGGTAAAAAAAATTTTTTAAGTAAAGTCAAGAAAGCTTTTTCCCCCTTACCTGAAGATAAGGATCAAGAAGATAAGACGTCTTCGGTAGAAAAAAGTCAAAAAAACTTAAATAGTACAAAAGATAAAGAAAAACCTGTAGATTCTAATGTAGTTGGTAAAGATAAGGTTACTCAAAGTTACGAAAAGGGTTTAACTAAGAGTAGATCTAATTTTTCTAATAAGTTTAAAATGTTAATGGCCAATTTTAGGGCTGTTGATGAAAGTTTTTTTGATCGTCTGGAAGAAACCTTGATAACTGCTGATGTTGGATTTGATGTTGCTTTAAAAATTTCTAATGATCTCCAAAATGAAGTAAGATTAAAAAACGCCAGAAGTAAAAAAGATGTTCAAGATATTATTATTGGAAAATTAATTGATATATATGATCAATCGGGAAATAAAGAAGATAATAATATGCATTTTGCTGACAAAGACGATCCTTCTATTTTTCTATTTGTTGGTGTTAATGGTGTAGGTAAGACAACAACTATTGGGAAAATGGCTAAATTATATAAAGATAAAGGGGAAAAGGTCCTTTTAGCTGCTGGCGATACTTTTAGAGCTGGTGCTATCGAACAATTGGATAAATGGGCACAAAATGATGGAATTGATATTGTTAAAGGCCAAGCTAATTCAGACCCTGCTTCAGTAGTTTTTGATGCTGTAAAAAGAGCAGTAAATTATCATTATGATATTTTGCTTGTTGATACAGCAGGTAGGCAACAAACTAATCAAAATCTTATGCAGGAATTAAAAAAGATGAGAAAGGTTATTACCCGTTATCTTCCTTCCGCACCTCAAGAAACTTTATTGGTTTTAGATGCAACAACTGGTCAAAATGCTCTTCAACAAACTAGAATGTTTAAAAAAACTACTGGGGTTACAGGAATCATCTTAACAAAACTTGATGGAACTGCTCGTGGAGGGATTGTTTTAGCTATCCGTGAGGAATTTCATTTGCCTGTAAAATGGGTTGGCTTAGGAGAAAAAGTTGGTGATTTAGAGCATTTTAATGCTGATGATTTTGTTTACGGATTATTTAAGGATTTAATATAGTTGAATTTAATTACAAAACAAATTAATACAGAGTTATTTGGTTTTTATGATTCTTTGTTGTCTAAAAAGGAGTATAAATATCTTTATCTTTTTTTAGTAGATGATTTTAGTATTTCTGAAATTGCTGAAAACAAAAAAATTAGTCGGCAAGCAGTTTCTAATAGGATAAAATATGCTCTTAGAAGGTTAAATAAATTTGAGGAAAAGCTTCATTTAAGAGAAAATTATCTTCAAAGAAGAAAAATTGAAGATCAATTAATAATTAAGCCTAATAAAAAATTGATAAAAAAATTAATTAATTTAGAAGAGGAATAAATGGCATTTGAAAATCTAACATCTCGTATTCAAACCGCGATGAAAAATTTATCCAGAAAAGGGAAAGTTTCAGAGAATGACCTTGATGAAACTTTGCATCAAATTCGTTTAGCTTTGTTAGAAGCTGATGTTAATTTAAAGATTGCAAAAGATTTTATCAAACAGGTTCGTCAAAAAGCTTTAGGAGCAAAAGTATTAGAAGGTTTAAATCCTTCTGAACAAATCATTAAAATTGTTAATGATGAGTTAACTAAAACAATGGGGGAAAAATCTGTTCCACTTAATATATCCACTAAAATCCCTACAGTTGTTATGATGGTTGGGCTCCAAGGAGCAGGAAAAACTACTACAGTTGCCAAATTAGCGAATAAATTAAAAGAAGATAAAAAAGCCCGTCCTCTTTTAGTTGCAGCAGACGTTTATCGGCCTGCTGCTATTGACCAATTAAAGACCCTTGGTAAGCAGTTAAAAGTTGATGTTTTTGATGAAGGTATTCATGTTGATCCAAAAAAGATTGTTAAAGATGGATTAAGATATGCAAAGAAAGAAAAAAATGATTACGTTTTTTTAGATACTGCAGGACGTTTACAAATTGATACGGTTTTAATGAACGAATTAAAGAATATCAAGAAAATTGCTCGACCTGACGAAATTCTTTTAACGGTTGATGCTACTACAGGCCAAAATGCTACTGAAACGGCTGAAGGATTTAATCGTGATTTAGATATAACTGGTGTTGTTTTAACTAAGCTTGATGGTGATACTCGAGGGGGAGCAGCTTTATCTATTCGTAAGGCTACAAGGAAACCTATTAAATTTGTAGGAGAAGGAGAAAAGTTAACAGATATTGATACTTTTCATCCCGATAGGATGTCAAGTAGGATTCTGGGAATGGGTGATATCCTCTCTTTAATTGAAAAAACACAAAAAGATGTTGATCAGAAAAAAGCTACCGAAGAATTTAAAAAGTTACAGAAAAATACTTTTGATTTTAATGATTTCTTGGACCAGTTAAAGCATATACAAAACATGGGGCCCCTAGAAAATATTATGAAAATGATTCCAGGAATGGCTAATAATCCAGCTTTATCCCAAGCCAAATTAGATCCTAAGGATTTTTCACATATGGAAGCTATTGTTTATTCTATGACTCCTATAGAAAAACAAGACCCTGATTTATTGAATCCTTCACGAAGAAGAAGGATTGCTAGTGGATCTGGACGGCCTATTGTTGATGTTAACCGCATGATCAAGCAGTTTAAACAAATGCGAAAAATGATGCATAGATTTACTAATGGGAAGGGCAAACTACCAGCTGGTATTGGAAATATGTTTCAACAAGGTGGCAATAAGGGAACACCAGAAGGCAACCCCCTTTTTTCACAACAAAATAATTCTAATGAAAGTAGTCCCTTTTCAAGTAGTTTTAAACCAAATGTAAGCACAAAAACATCTGATGTAGCTATGAAAAAAGCTTTAAAAAAAATAAGAAAAGCAAAAAAAAGGAGAAAAAGAAAACGTAAATAGATCTTTATCATAATATTATGAATAATAAAATCTTAAAAACGTTAGAATTTTCAGTTATAAAAAAATCCCTTAAAATTTTTTTATTTACTGCCATGGGTAATAAAGAATTAGTGAAATTAACCCCTTCTGTAAATTTAAAAAAAGTTAAAATATTATTAGAGCAAACGGACGAAGCTTTATTAATTCTTCGAAATAAAGGTGAAATCCCTATTAAGAGGGTTACTGATCTAAGCAATATTTTTAAAAGGCTAAAAATAAAAGCTTCCTTGAGTGCTACGGAATTAGTTTCATTAAAAAAATTAATTGTTTCAAGTCAATTAATTATTAATTTTTTTGCAAATTTAAAAGAAGAAGCTTGGTTTAATAATTTAAAAGACCTTATATCCATTACTCAAAATTTAACAAATTTTTCTGTGATTCTATCGCAATTAGAAAAAGTTGTTGATGATCGTGGCAAAATATTAGATAGTGCTTCGAAAAAATTAGAAAAATTGAGAAATAATGAAGCTGAAATTAAAAAAAAGATTAGGACGATTTTAACTTCTTATATTAAAGGACCAGAAAATAAGTATCTTTCTGAAAAAGTTATTTCTACCCGTAATGGTGTTTTAGTGTTGCCAGTTAAAGCTGATTTCAAAAAGCATTTTGGTGGTGTTGTTCATGATCAAAGTCAGACAGGATTAACCTTGTATATTGAGCCCAAGCAAGTTACTTCTTTGAACGAGACAATTCATAAACTTTTAAGAGAAGAAAAAAATGAAATAAACTCAATTTTATATAAAGAGACAAATAAATTATTCCCTTATTTTAAAAGTTTAAAAATAAATAATAAATTAGTTGGAAAATTTGATCTTATTCAAGCAAAAGCCAAATTAGCAAGAAAAATGGATGCTAATAAGCCCTTTATTAATAAAGAAAAACAAATTTCTCTAAAAAAAGCTTATCACCCCATTCTAGGTAAAGGGTCTGTGGCTAATGATATAAAATTGGGTAAGAAATTTACGTCGTTAATTATTACAGGACCTAATACGGGTGGAAAAACCGTTTTAATGGAAACAGTAGGGTTATTACAAATAATGGCTCAATCTGGGCTTTTTATCACAGCAAAAGAAGGGTCTTATATTCATGTTTTTGATAATATATTTGCTGATATCGGGGATGAGCAAAGCCTTGAACAATCTTTATCAACCTTTTCTTCTCATTTAAAAAATATTAAAAGCATTACTGAAAAAGCGAATTCAAATTCTTTAGTTTTACTTGATGAAATAGGAGCTGGAACTGACCCAAAAGAGGGAGCAGCTTTAGCTATGGCAACTGTTAACTTTCTTTCTCAGAAGGGAATATTAAATATAATAACCACCCATTATCCTGAATTAAAAGTTTTTGCTGATCATAGTAATTTTGCCCTTAATGCTAGTATGGAATTTGATAGCCATACTTTGAAACCTACTTATCATCTATTACTTGGTATTCCAGGACAATCAAATGGTCTTACAATTGCTGATAAATTAGGTATAAATAAAAAAATTTTGCAAGATGCTTCTCATTATCTTAGCCATAAAGAACAAAATGTTAATGATATGATAAAAGATTTAGTTCATCGGAGGCAAAATTTAAATGAAAAACAGCATTATTTATCAGAACAAATTGAAAAAGTTAAAAATAAAAAAGAAAAATTAAATTCTAATCTTGCAAATTTATCTCAAGAAAAAGAAGACCAAATTTCTAAAGCTAAAAAAAAGGCAAACCAAATTGTTTCTGTAGCAAAAGGAAAATCAAAGAGTTTAGTTAATGATATAAGAAAAGAAAGACTGAAGGTAGGTTCTATAGGTAAAAAGGGAAAAAATGAACAAGAGCTACAAGAAACTGTTAGAAAATTTGATCAATTAAAGCAAAAAAGAAATTTAAAAAATAATAAAGTCTTAAAAAAAGCTCGAAAAAAGAAGGCTTTTAGAGTAGGCGATGATGTATTAGTAACTACCTATAACCAAATAGGAACTTTAATTGAGAAAATTTCTAATAATCAATGGGAAGTCCAATTAGGAATTTTAAAAATGAAAGTTCCAGAAAATATTTTAGAAAAAGTTCCCCAAAAACAAGAAGAAAAATTACAAAAACGTAAAAAGTTAGTTAATGTAAACATACAGCCCCGCATAATTAAAACTTCTTCTAATAATATTTCTGGCCATATAGATTTACGAGGGGAAAGATATGAACAAGCTATGAATGATCTTGATCGTTATCTTGATCAAGCTGTTTTAAATAATTTATCTACTATTGAAGTTATTCATGGTAAAGGAACAGGTGCTCTACGTAAAGGAGTTACTAAAATGTTGCGTTCTGATAGACGTGTTAAAAGTTATCAATTTGCTAATCCTAACGAGGCTGGAGACGGAGCGACGATAGTTAAACTTAATTAGTTTTTTAATAATTTTGTAATAGTATCTTTGATTTTAAGAGTATCCTTTTTGTTAGGTTCAATATTAATTTTAAATGATTCTACAGGCATTTTTGCCCCTATTTTTTTAAATTTTTTATTAAATGTGTCCACTGCTTTTCCAAAATCAGCACCATAAAATTTATCGCCAGAACCAATAACTATTACTTTCTTTTTTGACCAATCAATCTTATCTAAATCATCGTAGAAATCTAAAGCTTCGTCTGGTATGGTCCCGTTATCCCATGTATAAGTAATTACAAATATTAAATCACTTTTTTTTAAGTCTTCGATTTCTATGTCGTCAATTTGAGAAACGAGGGGATGATATTTTTTTTTATTTAATTCATTTTTGACAATATCTGCAATCTCTTCATTATTACCAGTTATACTTGTATAAATTATATTAATGTTCATATTTTAATTTTATTATTATTTTAAATATATTCATATATGAATATATTTAAAATTTCATTATGTTAATAATTTAATCTATCTTATAAAAATTGAGAGAAGCATTTCTATTATGGAAAAAAGACGAATTCAAGTTCCTGTAGCAACAATTTGGAAAACTAAAGATTCTCCAAGAAGTATAGATAAACTTGCTTTAAAAGGTAAAACTAAGTCTTGGGTTAGAATGATCAACGATAAACAATCTATACAACTTTGTGATGATGATTTAGTTAATACTCAAGCATTGTTTAATGATGAATTAATTATTGATCATTTTGAAGGCAAATGGGCAAAAATTTTTGTTAAAAATCAAAAAAATTGCGTTGATCCTAAGGGTTATCCCGGATGGATACCAAAAAATTTATTATCGAATAAAATAGAAGGAAAGTTAATTAATTTGCCTCTTGTAATAGTAACTACTAAAAAGGCTTTTTTATATAATAAGAAAAAATTTCCTATTTTAGAATTAAGTTTAGGGACAATTCTGCCTAAAAATGGATTTGATGATAATTATATAAAAGTTTTAACCCCATTAGGTAATGGTTACATAAAAAAAGGAGCTACGGTTTTATCAACCGGTAAAAAAAATTTAGGAGTAGGAATGGTACAATTAGGTTTACAATTTTTAGGTAAACGATATCTATGGGGCGGTATTAGTTCTTTTGGTTTTGATTGCTCTGGCTTTATGTATACTTTACATCGTGTTTTCGGTTTAAATATACCACGAGATGCTCAGGATCAAATAAAAAGCGGAAAAGTAGTCTCTTTTAATAATGTTCTCCCTGGTGATTTAGTTTTTTTTGCTTATAAACACGGTAGAGGTTTTGTTCATCATGTTGGAATGTATATTGGTAATGAAAAAATGATTGAATCAAGAACTCCTGGAGCAAGTGTGGATATAGCTAGTTTAAAAGAGGATAAATTTGTTTCTGAACTTGCAGGTTTTAGAAGATATTGGAGATAATTATTTTTCAAAAAATATTAAATTTATATTTATTATGTTGGTATACTTTTTAATTAATTTTTTAGGAGATGTAATATAAATAGTAAAAAATTATAAGTGGTTATAAATTAAGAAAGTTAAACAAATGAAAAGCAAAAAAATCTATCTTGTTCATGGTACTTCTTCTCGAGATGCAGATTGGTACCCTTGGTTAGAAAATAAAGTTATTAATAATTTAAAAATACCCTTTAAAAGGATTTCTTTACCTCATTATTATCAACCCAAGCCTAGTGAGTGGGACCATGCTTGTGATGAGGAAATAGAAAAAGAAAATAACATTACCTTAATTGGCCATAGTTTAGGTTGCATTCAAGTCTTACATTTTATAGAACAACATGATCTTTATCATGTAAAGCTTATTTTGGTTTCTGGTTTTGATGAAGATGTATTCACTTTGGCTGAATTATCTTCTTTTACCGAACATCCGGTTGATTACCATCGATTGCTTCCAAAAATATCTAATGCAACGGTTATTTCTGCAATGGATGATGTTATTGTGCCTTATCCTTATACGCAAACTCTAGCGCGACATTTAAGGGCAAAATTTATTTTAATGCCAAAAGGAGATCATTTTTTGGATACAGATGGAATAACAAAATTGCCTATTGTTTATCAAGAATTAAAAGAAATATTATAAATTACTTCTTGTCCATAGTTTGGATTAAAAATATTGATTAAAACCTAAATATCAGATCTAGGTAAACTTTAGAAATATCTTTTTGAATTATAAAATAAAAATTTTTGTTAATTACTAATTTTTAAAATATATTTGTTAAAAAATATATTAAAATTAAAAAATAAAAAACCTTTTTAATAGTCTATTAAATTTTTTTAATTCGCGTTATACTAACAAATAATGAGTCTAGAAGCCGTAATAACTAATTAAAGAGAATTGGTTTTTGCTGAGAGCCAAGGTTAGCGAATACGAAACTTACTAACTCAATAATGATTAAATAAATAGTTAATATAAAATGCCAAAGAGGCTAATATTACATTAGCGAAGTTGGGTGGTACAGCGTCTTGAACGCCCCTCACTGCTGTAGAAGCAGGAAGAAGGGCGTTTTTTATTTTTTGAGGAAATATGTCAAAATTTAATTTGATTATGCCGGATGGGAGCAATAAAGTTTTTGAAGAAGGCACTACTCCTTTAATTATTGCTAAAAATATTAGTATTTCATTAGCAAAAAAAGCCCTTATTGCTAAAATTGATAAAAAATATATTGGGTTGAATAAACCAATTAATGTTTCAGGCCATTTTAAATTAATTACAAAAGATGATGGTATTTCTCTTTCTATTCTTCGTTATTCTACTTCTTTACTGTTAGCATCTGCTTTGCGTCATTTTTATCCTAAAATTAATTTTGGGATAGCAGAATCAACAACTAATGGATTTTATTATGATACTGATAATTTAACTGAGGCTAAAAAACAGGTTAGTGTTGATGAATTTCCGAAAATTGAAAATGAGATGAAAAAGATATCAAAAGCTAATTTAGTAATTAATACTAGGTTGATATCTAAAGACAAAGCCTTAGAGATTTTTAGAGATGATCCTTATAAGACTGCTTTAGTTAAGGGCAAATCTGATAATCAGAAAATTTCTATAGTTGAAATAGGAAATTATATTGATCTTAAGTTTAATGAAACAGTACCTTCAACTAATTGGATAAAACATTTTGCCTTAACATCTGTAGCTGGTGCTTATTGGCGTGGTAAATCTGATAATCCGATGATGCAGAGGATCTATGGGATTTCAGAATGGAAAAATAGTGGTTTGTTAAAACAAAAAAATATTTTGGAAGAACGAAGGCAGCGGGACCATAGAACAATTGGAAAGCAGATGGATCTATTTTTTATTAGCCAAGAAATTGGAGCTGGGTTACCTATTTGGCTGCCGAATGGAGCTGCAATTCGAAGGACAATTGAGGCTTATTTAATAGAAAAAGAACGTCAGCATGGTTATATGCATGTTTATACACCTGTAATTTCAAACTTAGATATTTATAAGCGCTCGGGACATTGGGACCACTATCGTGATGATATGTTTCCTCCAATGATTTCTTCTGAAGGTGAAAAATTGGAGCTTCGCCCTATGAATTGTCCCTCTCATATTGAGGTTTATGAACATAAACCGCGTTCTTATCGTGATTTACCTTTTAGAGTTGCTGAATTTGGTCAAATGCATCGATGGGAAAAATCAGGGGCTTTAACCGGTTTATCGCGAGTTAGAGAAATGGTTTTAAATGATGGACATACATTTGTTTCTCCTGAACAAGTTGAACCCGAATTTAAAAAAATTCTAAAGCTTATTAGAGAAGTTTATGCTGATTTCGGTTTTACAGATAAAGATTATCGTTTTCGTCTTTCTTACCGAGATACAGAAAATAAAGCAAAATATTTTGATGATGATGCTATGTGGGATCATGCCCAAAAAGCTTTAAAGGGAGCTATGGATGATATGGGATTGGATTATTTTGAAGCAAACGGAGAAGCTGCTTTTTATGGCCCAAAACTTGATGTACAGTTTAAAACAGCTTTGGGAAACGAAGAAACCATGTCAACTATTCAATTAGATTTTCTGCTACCTGAACGTTTTGATTTAGGGTATACAGGTAAAGATAATAAAAGCCATAGACCTGTTATGATTCATCGTGGTGTTGTGGGCACAATGGAGCGTTTTGTTGCCTTTTTAATTGAAAAATATCAAGGTCGTTTTCCGACTTGGTTGGCTCCTGTTCAAGCCGTTATTATCCCGGTTAATCATGATAAACATAAAGCTTATGGGGAAAAGCTTCATCAAGAATTAATGAAAAGGGGTTTAAGAGTTAATTTCGATAATCGAGATGAAAAAATGAATTATCTTATTAGAGATGCTCAAGTACGTTTGAGAGTCCCATATATCCTTGTAGTTGGAAATAAAGAGATTAACAGTAATTCTGTTTCGGTTCGTATTCGTGGTAGTAAACGAACTAAGGAATTAACTATTGATCAATTTGAAAAGTTAATTAGTAATGATATTGCTAACTATTCTAATGGTTTTAAAAAAGTTCAGGAGACAATGGATAAATGAAAATTTAGTTACAAGAAATAAATTTTCAATAAATTAAAGTTTTTATCAAGGGAATATCTCCTCTTTTGCATTTATTCATTATATAATGACTGAAAATGGAACTGAAAAATTACCTATAATTTTAAGTCTTTAATTTTAATTCTTCTGTTTTCCTCAGTTTGTTTTTTAAATGAAGTTAAAAAACAAGGATTTTTAAACCAGAAATGGTTTTAAAGATATTGGGCGTTTGCTATTTTAGATATCTTACAAAAACAAACAACTAAATTATTTAGTTTGTATTATGTATTAAATTTTTTTGAAATTATATTTTTTTGGTTAAGTCGAGAAAGCTAATTATTTTTATAATAATGTAATTAAAATAATTTGTTTGTCCTTACTAATCGGAAAAATATTTTTTTATATCTAATCTAGTACAAAATGGTAATTAGCAGGGGATAATATTTATGATTATAAAAAACATGGTTAGTCCCTAAAAAAGTTTTTCTTGATGGAACTTTTGATATTAATAATTCTTGTTTTCTTAATAAATTATTTAATTGTAAATCTCACTATGACACTATTGAGTTAAGGCGCTTATCCTCTCGAAAGTATAAATTTTCTGGAATTCGTAAAAATTTAAGAATTTAATCTTGATAATTAGTGAATTTATGTTTCATTTTGGGTGATCTAATCTCAGTATCTAATTTTAATTTTGGATATTGGAATAATAATCATTATTATAATGAAAAAGGTTTGTTTTTTACTTCAAAATTGTTGTTGAGTATTCTAAATTTTAATCAATGATGAGTTTACTAAGCTTTTTAATTTTATTATTTTTATTTTGTAGCTGATTTGAATAAATTATTAAAAATAATATTAATCTAACTGAATGAGGAGAAAAAATATTAATAATTTAATTTATAAGAAAAAACTTATTTCAAAAAATAGGACTGAATATAAATTTTATTTTTTTCGGGTAGTTGATTCCACTAATAATTTCGCTAAAAGAGTTCATCAAAAATATAAAATTTTATTCCCCTATGTTTTTTTAACTAAACAACAAACTAATGGTTATGGCAGATTTGGGAGAAAATTTTATTCTCCAAAAAATAGTGGGATTTATATTAGTTTTTTAATTCCTTTAGATAATGAGCAGCTTTTAAATACAGGATTATTAACAACTGGAACAGGCGTAGCTGTTGTTAAAACTTTAACTTCCTTTTTTCCTAATATTCATTTTGGTTTGAAATGGGTTAATGATATTTATATTGGAAATTATAAATGTGGTGGTATCCTTGCAGAGGATTTACGTTTTGGCAAAACTGCTTGCCTTTTAATCGGTATTGGCCTTGATATTAATACCCGGTCATTTCCTGAGAGAATTAGAAAGAAAACGGCAGCTATTGTTAAAGGTGATAATAAAATAAATCGTTTTAAGATAGCTGTAGAACTTATAGATAATTTCTTTTCGATGTATTCTACCTATTATACAGGGAATTTTTTACCAGAGTATAGGAAGTTATCTATTATTTTAGGAAAAAATGTACAAATAAAAATTAACAATAAAATAATTTCTGGAAAAGCAAAAGCTATTACTGATGAGGGAGGGTTAAAAATTGTTAATAGTAAAGGCAATTTCTTAACTCTTTATAGTGGAGAAGTTGTAAAAGTAAATTTTTCGATGAAATAAAACGGTCATATCTATAGCTAATTATCTAGAATTATATTTCGCTATTTGCCATTAGAATACGTTGAGCAATTCCTTCATCCATTACTATATCTGTTAATAATTTTCCTCGTAAAGCTCCTAAGGCTGAGTAGGTCTTAAATTTACTTTTAATGACACCAAAACGCCGGGAAGTAGATAGTATTTGATTTAAAGTAATACCCATTACAGTATCTTTTTTTGGTAAAAGAAAATTGCCATTTATATCGTAAGGGCGGCCAAATAACATTCCAGCAATCTGGTCTGTTTTTACCCCCGGAAAAATTTTTTTCTTAAATTTATGCCAGGTTGGAATGGAATCAATAGAGGAAACTGTTCCTATACCACAAAAAATTAGGTCCATTTTGGAAGCTGTTGACATTACTTGTTTAAAAGCTGGTTCTTGGGGTAAAAGTTTTCGTATTTTATCGTTTACTATATATAAAGGAGCAGGTAAGGTAATATATTTAGCTTCAAAATGCGAGGCAGCGTTTTCAACCATACGGGTAGTCCCCGCTTGGGAATTATATTTCATATTTTCACCCATAAATTGAGTAAAAACTAAATCTTCTTGTAGCTCGTTATTGAAATGGTCAATAACTTCGTGAAGAGTGTTTCCCCAGGTTACTCCTATAATATGGCTTTGGTCAATTAATAATTGAAGACGCTGAGAAGCATATTCAACTATATTTGTTTCAGTTGAATTTGTTTCGTTATTTGTCCTTAATATAGCAATATGTGGGATTTTAAATAGATATTTGAATTTGGTTTCTAATTGAAAATTGCGAGCATAAGGAGAATGAATTTGAATCGTAACGACATTATTTTTTAAAGCTCTTTGTAAATATTTAGTAATTAAATAACGACTAGTCTGGTATTTACGAGCTACTTCTGAAATAGAAAGATGATTATAATAATAATCTTGAGCTATATGAACTAGCAATTCTTCATGGGTGATATTTTTTTTCATGGTTAAAATTCTTTTGATAAATTTTTAAAATATTAAATTTCTAATTTTAATAAAATTTAACTAAGCTTTCAATTTTAAATTATATTATATAAATTTATAAATTTACAATTTGGGTCTTATAAAAATTAAAACCTAATTTTTTAATATAAACAGATATAAAGTAAAAAATTTTTTAAATTTGCAAAAGTTAAGCGCTTTATTTACATATTGTTAAAATAGAGTTATAGTCAAATTGTTTTTATAATGAAGTATTAATTTATTTATAAAATATTTTTTTATGTTTAAGGAAAATTAATAAGCTTTACGAAAAATAAAAGGACAGGATAATTAATTTGAAAAAAATCTTAATTGCAAATAGAGGTGAAATAGCCAAACGAATTATTCGTGCATGTCATGAATTAGGCTTAAAAACGGTTGCTATTTATGCTAAAGAAGATAATTTATCTGATCATCGTTTTGAAGCTGATGAAGCTTACCAGTTAAAAAGTTCAGATAAGCCTGTTGCAGCATATTTAGATATTGAAAATATTATTAAAATTGCTAAAATTCATGGTGCTGATGCTATTCATCCTGGTTATGGATTTTTATCCGAAAATGCACAATTTGCTCAGCGTTGTAAGGATGAAGGGATCATTTTTATTGGGCCTAAAGTTAATCATTTGAAAATGTTTGGTGATAAGGTTGCAGCAAAAAAAGTAGCTAGAAAGGCTGGGGTACAAGCAATACCTGGGACTGATAAACCAGTTGGCTCTGTAGAAAAAGCTATAGCTTTTGGTAATAAATATGGTTTTCCAATTATGATTAAGGCTGCTATGGGCGGCGGAGGCCGTGGAATGCGGATTGTATCAAAAGCTAGTAATTTAAAAGAAGCTTTTAATACTGCTCAATCTGAAGCCCAGAAAGCTTTTGGAAGCCCAGAAGTTTATTTAGAAAAGTTATTGTCTCATCCTAAACATGTAGAAGTTCAGATCTTAGGTGATTATTTTGGTAATATAATTCATTTATTTGAACGTGATTGTTCTGTCCAAAGAAGGAATCAAAAAATAATTGAATTTGCTCCTGCTATAGCGGTACCTAAAAAATTACGAGAACAAATTTGTCAATCTGCCGTTAAAATTGCTAGAAGTGCGCATTATGTAAATGCTGCTACTATTGAATTTTTAGTTGAAGATAATAAATTTTATTTCTTAGAAGTAAATCCAAGACTTCAAGTTGAACATACGGTAACGGAATTAATTACCGGATATGATATTGTACAAACCCAGATCAAAATCGCCCAAGGGTTAGATTTATTTAAAGATATTGGTTTTCCATCACAAAAACAAATTACTTATCATGGATGTGCTATTCAATGCCGGATTACTACAGAGGACCCAACTAACCATTTCATGCCAGATACAGGAACTGTTATGGCTTGTCATCTACCTGGAGGAAATGGTGTAAGGCTAGATACCGGTAGTCTTTCAGTGGGATCAGAGGTAACCCCATATTTTGATTCTCTTTTGGCTAAAGTAATTGTAAAAGCCGACAATTTTAAAAATACTTCCCGAAAAATGTTACGGGCTTTAAATGAATTTAAAATTCGTGGAGTTAAAACTAACATTCCATTTTTATTAAACGTAATTTCTCAATCAATTTTTCAACAAGGACGTGCTGATACACATTTTGTAGAGAAACATCCAGAATTGTTTAATTTTCCTGAGTCAGCACAAAAGACTAGTAAGTTACTTCAATATATTGGTGATGTTACCGTTAATGGATTTAGCGGTGTTCCTAGAGAAAAAAATAAATATTATCCTAAAGTTGGTAAACCTGACCATTTTAGCGAACTCCCTGATAAGATTTTTACAGCAAAAGATGTTTTGGATAAATATGGAGTAAATAAACTTAAGACATGGTTATTAAATCAAAAAAGGGTATTACTTACAGATACAACTATGCGTGACGCCCACCAAAGTTTATTTGCTACTCGAATGCGTACTAAAGATATGTTAGCAGTTGCTAAAAACTCTCAAAAAGCTCTTCCACAATTGTTCTCTTATGAAATGTGGGGCGGTGCTACATTCGATGTAGCTTATCGTTTTTTAAATGAAGATCCTTGGGAACGTTTAAAAAAATTAAGAAAAGCTATGCCTAGAACTTTATTTCAGATGTTATTTCGAGGAAGTAATGCTGTTGGGTATAAAAATTATTCTGATAATGTAATTGAAGAATTTATTAAAGAATCAGCGAAAAACGGCATTGATGTTTTTCGAATTTTTGATAGTTTGAATTGGTTGCCTCAAATGGAGAAAAGTATTCAAGCTGTTAAAGATACTGGGAAGATTGCTGAAGGTACTATTTGTTATACTGGGGATATTTTAAATCCTAATCAACATAAATATACATTAGAATATTTTAAGCAATTAGCTCTTGATCTCCAATCTATAGGTGCCGATATTATTGCTATTAAAGATATGGCTGGAGTTTTAAAACCTGAAGGTGCTTATAAGTTAGTCTCGACTTTAAAAAATGTTTTAGATATTCCTGTTCATTTACATATGCATGATACTACCGGAAATGGGATTGCTACTTATGTGCAAGCTGTTAAAGCTGGAGTTGATGTTGTAGACGTGGCTGCAAATTCTTTTTCTGGCACAACTAGTCAGCCGGCTTTAGGTTCTTTGTATTATGCTTTATCTAATTCTAGTCGGCAACCTGCTATAAATATTTCTAATGCCGAAAAGATTAATGATTATTGGCAGTCAATTAGGCCTTACTACCAAGATTTTTCTAATGGTGTAGTGGGGTCTTTAACTACTGTTTATCAGGCACAAATGCCAGGTGGACAATATTCAAACCTTCAACAACAAGCTAAATCTTCAGGTTTGGGTGATAAATGGAACCAGATTCAGGATATGTATATTAAAGTAAATCAAATGTTTGGCGATATTATTAAAGTTACTCCTAGTTCTAAAGTTGTTGGTGACATGACATTATTTATGATACAAAATGATCTTATGCCAAAGGATATTTATCAACGAGGAGATGAGATTGATTTTCCTGAATCTGTAATTAATTTTTTTGCTGGAAATATTGGACAGCCTGCAGGCGGTTTCCCTAAAAAGTTACAAAAAATCATCTTAAAAGATAAAAAGCCTTTAACAGTACGTCCAGGGCAATTGGCCAAACCTATTGATTTTAATAAACTAAAAGAGAAATTAGCTTCTTTAATTGGCAGACAACCAACTTTTAAAGAGCTTTTAAGTTATGCTATTTACCCTAAAGTTTTCTTAGATTATTTTAATCGTTATAAAAAATATGGTGATGTCTCTATTTTAGACACTCCTACCTTTTTTCAAGGTATTAGAATAGGGGAAACAGTTAATATTTCTTTAGATGAGGGAAAAAACTTGGTTATTAAATTAGAAGATATTGGCAATATAGATTCCAATAATAACCGTGTTTTATATTTTAATATTAATGGGCAAGACCAAAAAATTATAATCCAAGATAGTACTGTTAAACAATTATCTCAGGCTGCTTCTTCTAGTAAGAAAAAGGCAGACCCTTCTGATATAAATCAATTGGGAGCTACTATTAATGGATCGGTAGTTAAAGTCTTAGTTAAAGAGGGACAAAAAGTAAAAAAAGGCGACTCTTTAATTGTTACTGAAGCGATGAAAATGGAAACTACTGTACAAGCCCCGAAAGGTGGAATTATTTCTAAAATTAATGTTTCTGAAGGAGAAGCTATACAAAATGGTGATCTTATGATTGAGTTATCAGATGTTAAAAAAGGGGGAAAAGAATGAAAATTGAAAAAGCTGCTGTTGCTGGGACTTTAGAATCTTCTGACATCCAAATTACTTTGTCCCAAAGTAACAATGGGATACAAATTAATTTACAATCAGATGTGCAAAAAGAATTTGGAGATCAAATAAAATCTGTTATTATATCTACTTTAAAAAATATGAAAATTAAAAATGTTGACGTTAAAGCTGTGGATAAGGGAGCTTTGGATTGTGTTATTAAAGCTAGAACTATTACCGCAGCTCAGCGAGCTACGGGGACCACTGGAGAACCAGTTTGGGGGGTACTTTAATATGGCTCAAGAAGAACGTTTACGGCGTACCATGATGTTTGTTCCAGGAAATAATCCTGCTATGCTTCAAGATGCTGGGATTTATGGAGCTGATTCAATTATGTTTGATTTAGAAGATGCTGTGTCCATAACAGAAAAAGATGCTGCTCGAAATTTAGTTTATGAAGCTTTAAAAACTCAAGATTACGGGAAAGCAGAATTAGTAGTTCGAATTAATGGGTTAGATACAACTTATTATAGAAATGATGTTTTAGCTATGGTTAAAGCTGGTATTGATGTGATTAGATTGCCTAAAACTGAATCCGCTCAAATGATAAAAAAATTGGAGAATGATGTTTTGACTGCAGAAAAAAAATTTGGTCGGAAGCCAGGGTCTACTCATTTGATGGCAGCTATTGAAAGTGCTAAAGGGGTTTTAAATGCCCCTCAAATAGCTGCTGCTTCTAAACGTATGATTGGGATTGCTCTTTCGGCTGAAGATTATACTACTGATATGAAAACTCATCGTTACCCGGATGGAGCAGAATTAGAATTTGCTAGGAATATGGTACTACATGCAGCCAGAGCTGCCAATATTGCGGCTTTTGATACAGTTTTTACTGACATGTCTGATACTGAAGGATTTTATAAAGAAACTCGTCATATTCATGAACTTGGTTTTGACGGTAAATCATTAGTTAACCCCCGACAAATTCCAATGGTAAATAAAGTTTATGCTCCTAGTAAAGCTGAAGTCCAAAATGCTCAAAATACGATGGATGCTATTTCTGAAGCACACAGTAATGGTTCCGGGGTTGTATCTATGAATGGACAAATGGTTGACCGGCCTGTGGCTTTAAGGGCGCAGAGAATCATGAAATTAGCGAAAGCATCTAATTTATTAGATAAGGAGGGTAACTACATTGAAAAATAATGTTGGTCGTAATTTGCCAAGTAGTTTAATGAAAAAATTGGATTATAAGCCCTTTAAGACTACAAGTATCGATAATCCAAGCATACAAAGAATTGCTCCTAAGGTTCAAGTTTGTAATGGAGATAATAAAGTTAAAAAATCTCTTAAAGAAATTGTACCTAAAATCGTCAAAAACGGGATGACAATTTCTTTTCATCACCATTTTCGAAATGGGGATTATATTTTTAATAAAGTTATGAAAGTTATTCTAGATTTAGGTATTAAAGATTTAACCTTGGCTTCTTCTTCATTAACTGGAGTAATGAATGATATTTTAATAAAAGCCATTAAATCTGGAACAATTACGCATATCACTAGTTCTGGAATGAGGGGTTCTGCTGGTGATTTTATTTCTCATGGCGGTTTAAAATCTCCAGTAATTTTTCGTTCTCATGGAGGACGAGCCCGAGCTATTGAAGAAGGAAAAATAAAAATTGATGTAGCTTTTTTAGGTGTTCCCAATTCTGATCCTTTAGGTAATGCCAATGGGATTTATGGGAATGCTGTTTGTGGTTCTTTGGGTTACGCTTTAATGGATGCCCAATATGCTAATAGAGTAATTTTATTAACTGATAATATTGTACCTTTTCCTAACTTACCGGCTTCTATTCAACAAACCCAAGTAGATTATGTAATTAAAGTTGACCAAGTAGGGGACCCTAATAAAATTGGATCAGGGGCTACTAGATTTACTAAGGATCCTAAAGAGTTAAAAATTGCTAAAACCGTTAGTGATGTAATAACTAATTCGCCTTATTTTAAAAATAATTTTTCTTTTCAAACTGGAACTGGTGGAGCAGCTTTAGCGGTAACTCGTTACTTACGTTCTGCTATGTTAAAGAACAAAATTAAAGCTTCTTATACTGTAGGAGGAGTCACTAAACCAATTACCGATTTACTAAATGAGGGACTTATTGGTAAAATAATGGCAGCTCAAGATTTTGATAAAGCTTCAGCTCAAGCTATGCAAAATAATCCTAATCAACAAGAAACTAATGCTTCTTGGTATGCTGATCCATATAATAAAGGGGCTTTAGTTAATCAATTAGATGTTTCTATTTTGAGTGCTTTAGAAATCGATACGGATTTTAATGTTAATGTGATGACTGGGTCTAACGGTATTATCCGTGGAGCTATTGGAGGCCATCAAGATGCTTCTTCTGCTAAATTAACTATTATTTGTGCTCCGTTAACTAGAGGTAGAATTGCTACTGTGGTTCCTAAAGTTAATACGGTAATTACCCCGGGTGATTCTGTTGATGTCGTTGTTACTGAGTATGGTATTGCAATCAATCCTAAGCGAAAAGATTTGCTTCAAATATTTCATCACTTGCCAAATATTCCTCTTTATACTATCCAACAGCTCCAACAGTTAGCTCAACGTCGGGTAGGTAAACCAAAATCTTTGACTTTTACTGATAAAGTTGTGGCTTTAATTGAATATAGGGACGGATCTATTATAGATACTATTAAACAAGTGAAAGATTAAAAATAAAGCTTTCATTTGAAATAATAAAAAAGCATCGTTAAAATTAACGATGCTTTTTAGACTTTATTATTTTTAATATATTATTGTATTCAGAAGATAACAATAATTAATTAACTATAAGGGGCTAATTTGATTTTATTATGATATTCATCCAAGATTTTCATTACAGGATTTCTTATTAATTTTTTTCATTAAAAATTAAAAGTAAAGATATAAAAAATACTCAATTTATTTATCTTTAAAAATTAGGTTATAATTTTTCTTCTAATTTGTTTTTTAATTTCTCGAACCCAGGCCTTCCTAATAAAGCAAACATATTTTGTTTATAAGCTTCAACTCCTGGCTGATTGAAAGGATTTACGCCATTAAGGTAACCTGAAATAGAAACCGCAATTTCAAAAAAGTAAATTAAATAGCCAAGAGTATAGGGACTTTGGTCTGGAATATGAATACTCATGTTCGGGACTCCACCATCAGTATGAGCTAAAACAACAGCTTGAAAAGCCTTTGTATTAACAAAATCCATGGTGTTCCCTTCTAAATATTTAAAACCATCTAAATTACCTGCTTCTTTAGGAACTTCAACGTTATGATTAGGGTGGTCAATTTTAACAACAGTTTCCATTAAGGTTCTTCTTCCTTCTTGAATATATTGTCCTAAAGAGTGTAAATCAGTAGAAAAGTTAGCTGAAGAAGGATAGATACTTTTTTGATCTTTTCCTTCTGACTCACCCATTAATTGTTTCCACCATTCAGCGAAATATTTCATATTTGGTTCATAGTTTTCTAGAAGCTCAGTAGCATATCCCTTCCGATATAAAATATTTCTTAAAGCTGCATAACGATAAGCATCATTTTTATTTACATCTGCATTTGTGTATTCTTTTGAAGCATCATCAGCCCCTTTCATAAGATTATCAATATTAGCGCCAGAAACTGCAATAGGTAATAAACCTACTGGAGTTAAAACCGTAAACCTTCCTCCTATTCCATCTGGAATAATAAAGGACTCATATTTTTTTGCATTAACTTCTTTTCTAAGTGCACCATTTTTTTTATCAGTTGTAATATAAATTCTATTATTAGCTTCTTTTTCTCCATATTTTTCGATTAATTTCTTTTTAAATATTCGAAAAGCAATAGAAGGTTCAGTTGTGGTCCCAGATTTTGATATAACATTAATAGAAAAGTCTCTATCGCCTATTAAATGAATTAGGTCATAAACGTAGGTAGGGCTTATTGAATTTCCTGCAAAGAATACCTGAGGATATTTACGTTGATTATCTGGTAAATAATTAAAAAAGGTATCATTAAGAAAATCAACCGCCATTTTAGCGCCCAAATAAGAACCACCAATCCCGATAACTACAAATACTTTAGATTCTGATTGTATTTTTTTAGCAGCTTTTTTTATTTTTGTAAATTCATCTTTATCAAAGTTTTCTGGTAAATTAATCCAATCGCGCATTTCGCTTCCAGCGCCCTTGCCTTTTCGCAGTTCATCATTAGCAGCTGTAACTAAAGGTTGGATTTCACTTAGTTCGTTTTTATGAACAAATTTAGTTAACTTTGAACTATCAAATGAAATATGTGTCATTATAACTCCTTATTTTCTAATCACTTCTTTTTACTTACATTTATATTATCAGTCATTTTAATAAAATATTTTTAAAAAATTGAAAATAAAAAAATATTTTGATTGATTAATTAATGAATTTAAAATTTGAAATTGTTTTATTATAAATAATAAGGATAGTTTAATGATTTCAAAAAGACCATTTTTAATAGCAAACAAACAAAGCCGTCAAAGAATTTTTTATATTATAAAAACTTTTCGTAATTATCATGTTTTGTCTAATCTAAGGCATTTTCAAAATCCCGAAGAAATATGTAAGGCTTTTGAAAAATTAGGCCCCACCTTTATTAAAATTGGACAATTTTTTGCAACTCGTCCAGATTTGGTTCCCTCTAATTTTATTAAAGCTTTTAGTCAGTTACAAGATAATACGCCTCCAGATAGTTTTAACAAAGTTAAAAAAATCATTGAAAATGAAACAAAAAGAAAAATAAATGATGTATATAAGTCTTTTGATAAACAACCTTTTGCGTCAGCATCAATGGGTCAGGTTCACCACGCTGTTCTAAAAAATGGTCAATCAGTTGTTGTTAAAGTACAACATCCTGGAATTGAAAAAAAAGTTAAATCTGATCTTTCTCTTTTTGGGGAAATGGTAAAATGGTTTCGATTTATTCCTGGTTCTAACGTATTAGATTTACAGGATAGTCTCCAACAAATTAAACAAGCTTTACTTACAGAATTGAATACACAGGAAGAAATTTCTAATGGAGAAAGATTTTACCAGTTAAATGATCATTCTAGTATTATTAGAGTCCCTAAAATTTATAAAAAATATTCTGCTTCTAGAGTACTGGTAAACCAGTCAATGCCAGGGAAAAGTATTAGAAGTTTTCTAACTCAAATTCAGGGTAAAGAAGAACAACCAGATTTTATAAAAATAAAGCGTAAATATATTGCCAGACTTTTAATAAAAAATTTTTTTAAACAAGTTTTCCAAGATGGGTTTTTTCATGGCGATCTTCATCCTGGGAATATTTTACTTACAAATGTTAGTGAGTTTAAAAAACAAGATAAATCTAGGAGTAGGAAAAAGATATTAAAACGAAGAATGCCATCTTATCGGCTAGTTTTTCTTGATTTTGGTATAATGGGTAAAATTTCTTCAGATTTAAGTAATAAATTGGCTAATATTCTTATTGCAATTGCAGCTCAGGACACAAGGTCAGTAGAACAAGAAATGTTGTCTATTTCTTCTTATAGTGAAAAAACGGATCAAGAACTTTTTTTTTCTGAATTGGATGATTTTTTATCTAAATATTATCAGGCTAGTTTTGGACAAACCGATTTTCCCAAAATGATTTATCAAATGATTGCTATTTGTAGACGCAATAATGTAGAAATACCTGGACAAGTTACTCTTCTTTTTAAAGGGTTGAGTACACTTGAAGGAATTGTTCAAATACTTGATCCTAAACTTTCTATGCTTAGTGTTGCTCAATTTTTTACTCGACAATATCTAATAGAAAATAGAGAATGGAAAAATTCGTTTGTGAATCAAGCCCTTTCTTTGTTCCAAGCGATTAAAAAGTTTCCACGTGTTCCCTTAGAACTTATTAATCAGTTAGAGATGTTTACGAGTGGTCATGGGTCCATTAACTTTAATTTACGTTATCATGATAAGATTTTAGATCGAATTGAAAAAATTATTGTGCGTTTAACAGTAGGTATTATTTTAGGGGCATTAATAATTAGTTCTTCAATATTGTTACAAAGCTCACAAACAAATTCTTTTATTCGAAAAGTAGGAACAATTTGTTACATTTTATCAATTATGATAATAATAATTATATTTATTAGTGATATTTTTCATTACTTTAAAAGTTGGCGCCGCAAATATAAATAGTTTCTTAAGACATTTTTTGGTGTGGCAATTATTTTCTAAGAAATATTTTCTAATTCCATTAATTTTTTTTTCCTTTTTATTCCTCCTGCATATCCAGTAAGGTCTCCTTTTGTGCTAATTACTCTATGACAAGGGATGAAAATTGATATAGGGTTATGAGCAACGGCGCCCCCGATGGCTCGAGGATAAAGTTTATTTTTTCCTTTTTTGGGGGATAATTTTTTTGCGATTTCTTTATAAGTTGTTTGATGACCATAGGGAATTTTTTCTAGAATTGAAAAAACTTTTTTTCTAAAAGGGGTTGTTTGAGGATTTAGATTAATATTTTTAGTATCAACCTTTTTACCAGAAAAATATTTATCTAGCCAAATTTTAGTTTTTTGAAGTTCTGGTGTGTTTTTTTTAATAATTCTTTTTAGGCTGAAATTTGCTCCAAAAAATTTTTGTTTTTCAAACCAAAGACCTATTAAATTCTCTTTATTACCTAGAAGGAGTATTTTTCCCAGAGGAGATTGATAGAAAGCTTTATATAACATTTGTTTATATTTCCTGTTCTTAAATGGGTTGTTAAGATTAATTAAAGCTTGGTTTTAGCCTATAATATTTTATTTATTATTTTAATCTTTTATTTTGTAAATATTAAACCGTAGTTTAATTTTATTAGATGATGAATAATAAATATATCCTAAAAATCTATCTATTGGTTATATTTTTTGTAAAATATATATAAGTTTGGGAAAATATTTAATAGGATTAATTTTAAAAATAATATAAAGTATAATAAATTATAGATTCTATTTAGTTAGGTTAAGGAAAAGATTATGGCATTAGAAGATTTTACAAAAAATTTTAAAGGTTTTTCTAAAAATATATCTAAGCAAGCTAAAGGCCTTTATGGGCAAGCTAAAATTGGGACAAAAAATAGTTTAGCTGCCGTTCGTTTTGGCAGACCAATTTTTAAAGAGGATCCTAAAACTGGCAAAATTAATGTTTTTCGCTTAAATTTTAAAAATTTTATCACTAAAGATAATCTTAAAGAAGCTATTTCTTTACAAAAAGAAAATGAGTTAATGGCTAAGTTTAGTCGTAAACAACTTTTAGTAAATGAATTTAATGAACAGGTTTTTAAGGGACTAGCAAACCAAAAAACAAAGAAAATAAGTTTTTTAAAAAAAGAAAATTTTGTTTACCAATATCAGATAAAAACCCTTGGTGGATATCAAACTGTTAAGGGAAATACTACTAGTGATGAAATTCTTTCTGAATCTCCAGAAATTATTGATGAATACGAGCAGCAGACAGGGTTTAAAGTTAATTTTGGAAAGAATATTGATGAAAAAGACCTAATTAACATAATTATAAGATAAGAGCCTTGCTTTTATAATTAAATTTTTATTAGTTTATTTAATAACATTTTGTAGGCAGTTTTTTCGTGTATTTGTTTTAAATATGAAAGAAAAAACGTGTTTTTTTGTACTAAAATTAACTAAAAATTAGTTAATTAATATATCATTAGTAATAAATATAAAAAATATTACTAAAAATTTATATTTTGTTATATTAATAATCTATTAAATAAATATAAAATATATAAAGGTTATAAACTTTTAGAAGTAAATAACAGTTTTTTTAAATAGGCAATAAATTATATGGGATTAGAGATTGCATGGAAAAAAATAGATAATAAACTTTTAAAAAAGTATAAAAATAATAAAAACCAAGTTTTAACCAACGCTTTTATTCCTTACAATATTTTTAGTCAGGATCAGTATAATAAATTATATAAAGAAATTACTTTGACTTCTCTTAAAAATAAGAGGCTAAAAGAAGCTGGCAGATTATCTAATATTATTTATAAGGATGATGGTAAAAAACATAGTATAGATATTAAACAAAATAAAGCAGCTTATCTAAGTATGGTTTTTAATTTTGATTTTATCAAGGAATTCCCTTTTAAGTATAGAAACCAATATCCTGAATTTGTGAGTTGGCTGTTAGATCAAATTTACTATAAAATAATTAAACCTTTTATTTTTAATCAAGTTTGGGTAGCAAGTAAAATTACCCCAATTTTTTACGGGAAAGATAATAAAAGAGAGTTAATGCTACCTTCTTTAATGATGCTATTTGAACTTGATCCAACGTTAGAAGAAAAAGAAAATACTTTTAAGATGCCAGATGAATATTTTAATAAGCGTTTTAAACTTACGTATAAATTTATGGCTATGACTATTATAATTAGAGAAATTATTGATTTGGTAGTAAATCGTTTTAACCAAAACGGAAGTTTTGGTTATCAATTACCAATAGTTTCTTTTAGAAAATATGACCATCTTTTAATGAAAACTTTTAAAAGAGATGGTTTTGATAAATTTAATTTTTTAAAACCTGATTTGACAAAATTAAAAGCTTACAAGAATTTTTAGGTTGAGTGGAATCATTTTATAGAGATTTTTTTAGTTCCTCTAAATATTAAAATGTTATTTATATTTTTGTTGTTTAACGTTATTATTTTTTTAAAAAATATAATTAAATGGCAATAAAAAAATTTAAATTTTTTTTATTTCTTATTTTGTCTCCTATACCACGGATTGAGATAAAATTTAATGATTTTTTTGATTTGAATCTAGTTATGGATGGAGTATCATAATGAGTAATTGTCCTAATAAACTATTTGTTTTTGTATATAAAAGTTCTTTATTAGGGATAATATCAACGGTATAGAAAGAATAAATAGAATCTGGATATGAAAAAGGAGGAATAATTATGCAAGCTACAAAACTTGCGAAAATCTCACTTTCTGACACTTTTATAGAAAAGACTAAAAAAGAAATAACTCCTCATTGGGGAAGACTTGGTTGGGTCACTTATAAACGAACCTATGCTCGCTGGCTTCCTAATAAAGAAAGAACTGAAAATTGGGATGAAACAGTTAAACGAGTAGTCGAAGGAAACATTAATCTGGATCCACGTCTTCATCAAAAAAATGTTGATCCCTATGTCATTACTCAATTAACAAAAGAAGCCAAACAGTTATTTCGTTTAATTTATAGCCTTTCAGCTACTCCTTCTGGTAGAAATTTATGGATTTCTGGGACTGATTATCAAGCTCATCATGGTGATGCTTTAAATAATTGTTGGTTTATTTCTATCCATCCTCAACCTTATGGGAATAGTGATATTGTCCCTCCTTATTTAACCCCTCAGCAAGATGCGGTTTCCATGCCTTTTTCTTTTGCTTTTGATCAATTAATGAAGGGTGGAGGTGTTGGTTTTTCTGTAACTACAAATAATATTCAAAAAATTCCTCTGGTAGATAATAAAGTTAATTTAACAGTTATTATTAATAAAGAAAGTGCTTCTTATGACGAGTCATTAGAAGCTGGTGCCATTGATAAGGATAGCTACCTTAAATCTCATTCTTTAAATAATTCTGTTTATTATAAATTACCTGATTCTCGTGAAGGTTGGGTAACTGCTAACGCACATTTAATCGATCTTCATTTTAAACAAACAAATCCTAATAATAAACAAAATTTAGTACTTGATATGAGTAATATTAGGCCAAAGGGAGCTAAAATTAGAGGTTTTGGAGGAACTGCTTCTGGACCTATGCCTTTAATTGATATGTTACTTGATATTAATAAGCTTTTAAATGATCATGTAAATAATCATTTAACGGCTGTGGATTGTACTGATATTTGTAATTTTATTGGAAAAACGGTAATTGCCGGTAATGTTAGGCGTTCTGCTGAATTGGCATTAGGATCAGCTAATGATCATGATTTTATTACTATGAAACAAGACCAAAAACAACTCGCTGATCATCGATGGGCTTCTAATAATAGTGTTGCTGTTGATACAAAATTTATAGATTATAAACCTGTTGCTGATTCTATTCTTCATAATGGTGAACCCGGGATAGTTAACTTAGATCTATCAAAAAATTATGGAAGAGGTATCGATGGCTACCAGAAAAATATTGATCCTGAAGTTGAAGGTACTAATCCTTGTGGAGAGATTTCTCTTGCCAATGGTGAGCCTTGTAATTTGTTTGATGTTTTCCCCTATGTTTCTAAGATACAAAATTACGATATCAAAGAAGCTTTTAGGTTAGCTACTCGTTTTTCTAAAAGAGTTACTTTCAGTAATTATGATTGGGAAATTTCTCGTAAGGTTATTGAAAATAATAGGCGAATTGGGATCTCAATGTCCGGAATTCAAGACTGGATTTTAAATGAATTTGGTAATCGAGTTGTTTTAGGGTATAAAAAAGCAATTGATCCTCAAACAGGTGAAACTATTAAGAAACCAGTTTTTGATAAACGTGTTGCTAAGGCTGTAGACAGTTTTTATAATTTAGTTGTAAAAACTGATAAAAATTATGCAAAAGAATTACATTGTAATCCATCTATTAAAC
This sequence comes from uncultured Oenococcus sp., assembly GCA_934229385.1. GTDB lineage: Bacteria > Bacillota > Bacilli > Lactobacillales > Lactobacillaceae > Oenococcus. The sequence goes on along the minus strand of CAKQDH010000003.1, from coordinate 49,390 downwards.
ATACTACTGTTAAACCATCAGGAACTGTAGCTAAACTAGCTGGAGTTTCTGAGGGAATGCATTTTCGCTACGCTGGTTATATGATTCAAAGAATTCGTTTTCAAGATTCGGATCCTCTAATTCCAGCATTAAGGGCTTGTGGTTATCATATTGAACCTGACCTTTATACTAAACATACAATGGTTGTTGAATTCCCTCAAAGAGCTCCTCATGCAGATGATAAAGAATTTGCGTCTGCGGGTACTGTTTCAATTGGCGAGCAATTTGCTACTCAAGCATTTTTGCAAACTTATTGGTCAGATAACGCAGTTAGTTGTACGGTAACTTTCCAGCCTAAAAAAGAAGGAGATCAAATTGCTCCCTTAATGAAACAGTATAGGTTTATTACTAAATCAACGTCACTTCTTCCTTATATAGGAAGTGGGTTCAAACAAATGCCAAAAGAGCCGATATCTCAAGAGAAATATAATAATTATGTACAAAAAATTCATGATAACGTTGCACAAGTATTTGCTGAACAAAACAATAACCTTGATGTAAAGGGAGCAGAAATAGTCGATCAGAGCGATTGTGATAATGGTGCATGTCCTATAAGATAAAGTAGGAAGGTAATTGAAAAATTGACAATTTGTTTTTTGAAAATTAAATTGTCAGTTTTTATTTTGCATTTATTAAAAATATGGTTGAATTTGTTTTAAATTCATTTGAAAAAGGGGCAGTAGATAAAAATATTTTCTTAGTTTGATAGGTTATAGTAATTTAAATATTGTTATAATTATTAAGTAGATAAGTAAATGTAAAGTTTAATTTTAATTTAGGAAAAAATAATAAGGTTTTGTTATGAATATTGATAGGTTAAAAAAAGAATCTCAAAATTTAAATTCTTCATTGAAAAAACTTGACCAAGATCTTAAAAATAAAGTGATAAAAAATGTTAATGAGAATGCATTAAAAACTGTTAGTGTTTTGCTTAAACAAGCAAGAGAGCTAGAAAATTCTGTAAAATCTAAAGATTTTAATAAAACAAAAAAAATTGCTAATAATATAGTTTCTATTCTTTTTAGAAAAAAATCTGAAATAAACGGAGAAAGTGTTCAAGGCTTTTCTGATTTAAAGATTGATAGCAAGCAAGTTGGTAAAATAAAAATTAGTACAGATACAATAGAAAGTTTATTTTAATAGAGAAAGGTTAATCTCATAGGAAAAAGAGAATATGAAGTATCTGTTAAAGGATATTATTATCCTTTCTTTTTTTATTGTCTCAATTTTTACAATGTTTTATTTAGCTGAAAGCTATTTATTGCTTTTAAAAGGAATGTTTAATTTGTTTGTTTCTTGTTAGGCTTATTACTTTAATATTTTTTGGTTTGAGAGGGTTTGTTTATACTTCTTTTTCTTTTTGGAGTTTTGTTCTAATTTTTTTTATTAAAAATTTTTAATTTTTATTAGCCGTGTTGCATTCATATTTAATTAAACCAATTATTAATTTTAATTAATTAGATATCGGATTTATAAGAACGTTATTTTCTTTTTTTACTTTTTTTAATTTGCTTTAATTTGTTATCTTTATTAAAGATTAAAAGGAAAATTAAAATATCACCTGTTATTATTGAAAGAGGATCTGTAGCAGTTAAAACAGCTACAAATAATAAAATAATTAAAATATTTATTAAAAAATTAGCATTAGTTATTTTTTTCATCATTAGTGTTTTCCCTGTAAATAAAAATTCTAATTTGTTTTTATTATCTATGAAAAATAATATATACGAACTTATGTTCGTATATATTATTTTACCTTAAAGTATTCTTTTTTGAAACTTTTCAACTAGGTTTCTAAAGAAAAAGCTTTATTTTAATTTTGAATTATAAAAAAATATTAGCAAAATTTATATAGAGATAAAGTAGAAAACTTTTCAGACATTTATTATCAAGAAAAAAATTATTAAAATAAAACTAGTAAAGAATTATAGACGTTAAAGTATAAAAATAATAATTTTAATGAATTTCTAAATAAGCTTAAAAATTAATTTGATGAGGGTCTTCTTGTTACTTAAAAAAGCTGATATCATGTTTAAAATCTGTATTAACTTTTAGTATATTAAGATTTATGTATTTATTTTGAGAAATTATTTATCTAAATGTTTATTTAAAGCTACTAAAATTATTGATTTAATTAATATTGATATTTTTTTGCGTTAATTTTTAGAATGTCAAAAACATTTTATTTAAAAAAGTTTATAGTGTATAAAATTGCACAAAAATTTTTATCAATTTTTTAATTAAAATTGGAGAGACTTGTTAAAGTGATTTTTTACCTTAATATATTAAAAATATTCAGACTAACTACTTTATTTTGAATATTAAAAAATTCAATAGAGAATTATTAAAAACTTAAGCTTAAACTTTTTACTTAAAATGAAACTATTTGGTTAAAAAATATTTTAAAATAAACTAAAAATTAAGATTATGAATTTAAAGCATTTAGTGAAAGCAAAACTATTGCTCAGAGTGAGGATGTCTTGTAAAATTGCTGCTTATAATATTTTTACTTTCTTTATAAGCTATATCTGTTTTTTGGCTTCTATTTATAAAATCTTTAAATATATTTTTTGAATCTTTATAGTGTTTATACATGTTTTCTGGGTGCCATTGTACCCCTAGTATTTGGTTGCTATTAATTGATTCAACACTTTCTATTGTTTGATCGTCTGCTTTTGCTACGATTTTTAAAAATGGAGATACATTTTTTAAAGCTTGGTGGTGCCTCGAATTGACATATGTTCTAGAACCAACTAATTTAAATAACCTGCTATTCTTATCAATGTTTATATGATGTGAAGGGATATTTCCTGGGGCTTTTTGCATATGTTTTAAAGTAGAAGTTGGATTTTCTGAGATATCTTGGTATAAGCTTCCTCCTAAGCCAACATTGATTAATTGCATACCTCTGCAAATACCAAGGATTGCCTTTTTTGCTCTTATTGATTGTTTTAATAATTCAATTTCAAATGAATCTCTTTTTCTATAGGTGGGACCAAGTTTTGTTAGGGGCTCTTTTCCATAAAAAGTTGGATCTATATCAACTCCACCTGTAAAGCAAACACCATCAAAAAGATTTATATAATTTGAAACAAATTTTGGGTTAATAGTAGGCAAAATTAAAGGTATACCACCTGATTTAATGATGGCTTGAATTATTGGTTGGGGAGCATAAGCAGCATTTCGTTGATTTATGATATTAGTTGCTTTTTCTAACGTATCAGCTGTTAAGGCTATCTTTGGTCGCAAATTTTTCTCCTTTTGATTTAATATAGTATTTTAAAGTAATTTAAAAAAAAATATAGTTTTGGTTTAAAAAGGTGTTTAAAGAAAAAAGAATTATTAAACACATTTTGGATAAAAATGTTTTTTTATAATTCTTTTTAAATTAAATAAAAATTTTATTGAAAGGCAAGTTCTCTTATTTCATTACCATGGAAAATTATTCCTGTGTCCCTTTTTTTTACTGTTATTCCCTTTATTCTGTTGATTTTGTATTTCATTATAACTCGGAAATACTAATTTATCATCATCGTTTTCATCTTGGGAATTATTGTTTTTATTAGATTTGAAAAAGCTATGTTTATGTGATTTACTATTTGAATTTTCTTTAGTATTTTCTTCTTTTGTATTATTAGAATTTTCTTTGTCTTGATTATTTCCACTTTGTTTTGTATTTTCTTCTTGATTTATTTTATTTGAAGAAATATTAGTCAATAGGGGCTTAATTTCTTTATTGAAATCTTCTGTAGATTTAATTTTAAAATTATTAATAACAAAATGGCCAATTTGGTTCGCTAATTTTTCTTTTTCTTCTTTTAATCTAGTTTGATCTTCTTCTAGCTGTTTTTCTAATTTTTCAATACTATAGTTTTCGTTAGCGTTCATCTTATTTACCTTTATTTGAAATCTTACAAAGTTATATCCTAAATTTTAATATTAAATATTTATTAAATCATAGTCAATGATAATATTTTCTATTAAATTATGCATGATAAATTTGTCTTTTGATATTTTTTTTAAATGGAATATATAATAACGTTATGATAATTACTTCTATTATAAAACTTCAAGGGCAATTTCAACTTAATTTAAAATATCCAAAAACGAAAAAAAATAATTGTAATGATATTTTATTAAATAATCAAGTAAGGAGTTTTTTGGCATTTAAAGATCAAGGGTATATTTGGGTTAAAACCCAAGATTTAAAAAATAATAAAATATTTATTAATGGTCAAAGGTTACCTTTAAAGGGTATTAAGAAAGATTATTGGAATAAATTACAAATTAATTCATTTATAAAAAATGGTAAGAATATTTTACAAGTGAATGCTTTTAATAAAAAATATTTTTTATTAATTAAGGTTCCTTATCCTAAATTAATTGATTTTACTAAGAAAATAAAAAAATATAAAAATGATTCTCTTAAGCTTTTAGATCAAATAATTAACTCTGAAATCAGGCATCATTTTCCTTCTGCCCAACTAGTCATAGCCCATAATGGAAAGATTATAAAAAAAAGTTCTTATGGTTTATTAAATAATTATACAAAAAAAAATGAAAGTTTAAGTACTGGGAAAAAAGTAAATAACGAAACCTTATATGATTTAGCTAGCAATACAAAAATATTTGCAACTAATTTTGCTTTGTTAAAACTTGTCTCAGAAAAAAAAATAAAGTTGGATGAAAAAGTTAATAAATTTTTCCCAAATTTTAAAGATAAACCTGAAGACAAAATTAAAGGCAAAAGCAAAATTACAATTAAATACTTGTTACAGCATGTAAGTGGTTTTCCATCAGATGTAAAATATTATAATATTAAATCTCAAAATAGTTTTCGAACTAAAAATAAAGTTGAACAATTATATACACAGCAGCGTTCAAATATTTTAAAAAAAATTATTGCTACACCCCTAAAATATAAACCCGGAACAAGACCAATATATTCAGATATAAATTTTATGCTTTTAGGATTAGTTATAGAAAAAATTACCGGACAAAAGTTAGATTATTTTGTAGAAAATAATATTTATCGTCCACTTAATTTGAAAAATATTACTTTTAATCCTTTAAAAAAAAAGTTTTTAAAAAAACAAATTACAGCTACGGAATTAAACGGTAATACTCGTGATAATACTGTTTCTTTTAAAAATGTACGGCATTATAGACTTCAAGGAGAAGTTCATGATGAAAAGGCTTTTTATGTAATGAATGGTGTTAGCGGCCACGCGGGTTTATTTAGTAATGCTTCTGATTTAGCAAAATTAAGTCAGGTAATTCTTAACCACGGAGGATATGATAATATAAAAGTTTTTGACGAAGATACTTTAGATAAATTTATTGAACCGAGTTTGATTGATCCTTCCTTTAGCTTAGGTTGGAGGAGAAGATCAAAAAATCATAATTTCGGGGTATTTTCTAATTTATCAGATATAGGCGCTATTGGACATACGGGGTGGACAGGTACTATTTCGTTTATTGATTTCCAAGAAAATCTTTCAATTATTTTATTAACTAATAAACGTAATACACCTATTTTAAATGCAAGGAAAAACCCTAATGATTTTATGGGGGAACATTATTTAATTGGAAAATATGGTGATATCCTTGGGCTTTGTTTTTCTGTACTTAATAACGATTCTAAAGAAGCTAATGACCAAAAAATAATTTCTTTATTTATACAAAAATATAATAAAATTATTCAAAACAAAAAATATCAAACAAAAGCTGATTGGCAAGATTTATTGGCCTTAAAGGATGTATTAATAAAACGTTTAAAATATTTAAAACAAAACCCAGCTTTTTTAAGAGATATTATTAATTCTAATAAATGGATTTCTTTAGATAAGGATTTAAAATAAAAATATTATTAAACTAAATAAAAAGTTAATTTATGCTGAATTATGATTATGCAAATAAACCCAAAATGCTATTATCAAGATGATAGTTAAAATTAATATTATTAACCATGCTAAAGGATTTTTTGCTAAAGGTAAAAATATGTTCATACCATAGAAACCGCTAATAATTGGGGGAATAGCAAATATAAGAGACCAAACAGTTAAAAACCTCATTATTGAGTTTAAATTATTATTAATGGTGCGATCATAGGTATCACTAAGCTGTTGTGCATTTGTTGCTAATAAATTTGCCATATTTGTTTCCCTTTGTCGCATTAGATTTAATTTACGTATTTTTTCTCTTAAAGTTGATTTTATACTAAACCATTTTAAAGTTTTGAATACTGTTTCAAGTTCTGAAAAAGCTCCATTGTTTTCAGATATATTAAATCTTAATCGAATTATTTCTTGGTTAATTATAGTTAAATTTTGTAGATTTTTTTTCTCTATTTTTCCTTTTAAAGAAACGTGTATATGAGAAATTCTATCAGATAATTTAGTAAGTCTATCAATATATTCATTTATTATTTGAGAGATTATAGAAACAAAAAAACTACTTTGTTCCTTTATTTTAACCATTTGTAGTTTTTTAAATATAAAAAACAATTCTTCCGGGTAAAAAATAAGCAGTCTTTTTTTTTGAAAAATTATAGATAAGGGTTTTTCTTTGTTACTTTTATTTTTTAAAGCCCAAAATATTCCTATAAATTCTTGATTGTCGAAATCTAGATTTATTCTAGCAGGACCTTTGTTATCATAAATATATTCTGCTAATTCATTTTTAATAGAAAAAGTATCTTTGATTCTTTTTAAATTATTAACTTTGTTTTTTGGTATTAGAAAAACAGAAAAATTCGAGAAGTCTTCTTTTTTATAATTAACTAAGTTTATTTTTTTAGACATATGTCCTTATATATTAAATATATTAAAAATTTTTAAATAGTTATACAATTTTTCTAAAATCTTCATTGGAAAGATTGATGAAATTTGTCATGACATTGTTGCAACTTTTTTACTTCTAGAATAATTGGATTAATGTTAGAGTTTGGCAGGTATCGTAATAAAGATGTTTGGTTGGAATTGAAATTTTTTGTCAGCAATGGTTTTTATTTTTTAAAGTTTCTATATTTCCTTTATATTGGTTAAGAGAGAGTTGTTTTAATTTGCTAGTGTTTTGGATATTGTATTTTTCTCTTAGTTAACTCTCCTTTCTTTTTTTCTTATTTTCGATTTTAAATGTTTGTTAAAAATAATTTAAGATTTTAAGCCTTTATTTTTTTATGATATAATTAAACCACTTTTGGCTCTTATTCAGATTTAATTATTATTTTTTGCTTAAATATTGCTTAAATATTTGTTAATTAAAGATCTTTTTAGTGAATTTGTTTTTTCATGTTGATGTTTATTTAAGAATATTCTAAAAAATATGGAAATTGTTTATTAAAAAATTTTAGGAGAAACTGTTTGAATTATCTGATTGATTTTATATTGCATATTGATTCACATTTAATTGTCCTTGTAAATTCATTTGGGAATTGGACTTATTTAATTTTATTTTTATTGGTTTTCGTTGAAACAGGAGCAGTTATTTTGCCTTTTTTACCTGGTGATTCCCTTTTATTTGCTGCTTGTGCTCTCTCTGCTAATAAAAATTTCCAGTTAAATATTTGGCTTTTAATTGTACTTTTTTTATTGGCGCCAATTTTGGGTGATTCTCTAAATTTTTTGATTGGTACTCATTTTGGTAAGGCTTTATTAAAAAGCTCATTTTTTAAAAGAGTCGTTAAACAAGATTATTTAGATAAAACGAGGAATTTTTTTGCTAACCATGGTTCAACATCTATTAGTATAGCTCGTTTTATGCCTATTGTTAGAACTTTTGCTCCCTTAATTGCCGGAAGCAGTGGCCTTTTATATAAAAAATTTATCGGATATAACCTGCTTGGAGCCTTTTTGTGGGTAATGATTTGTTGTGGTGCTGGTTATTTTTTTGGTAATTTTCCATTTGTCAAAGAACATTTTACATTAATTATTTTGGGAGTTATTTTTATTTCTTTTATCCCTTCTATTTTTAGTATATTAAGAGCAAAATTTAAAACAGCTTAATTAAAAAAATATAAATGAAACGAAACTAATTTAAATGAGAATATAATATAATTAATATTTTATTATTCAGTCTAGTTGTTTTTTTGAGTAAATAACTAATTTATATAAAAAATATTTTGTTTTTCTTTCTAATTTAATTATTTAATATTTTAAAATATTTTATCTTAAAAATAGTTTAATTTAGAAGAGAGAGTTTCTTATAATTTATAAAATTTTATATCCACAAAATTATTTTTATTTAAATTTTTTTAACATTTTTTACTATTTTTAATAAGCCAAAATTAAAAAAATATTTAAGTTAAAATAATTAAGTAACTAATAATTTTAGTTTTAATATTTTTAATAAAGGAAATTAGTTAATAATAATGAAAAAAATAACTGGTGTACATAAAGTAACAAAACCTCTTTATAAGAGGGCTTATTTTTGGCTTTTAATTCTTATTTTGATTATTATTTTAATTGCTGGTAGCTTTTTTTTAGAAAAACAAGGAAATAAAAACCAATCAATAAATCAAGCAAGTTCAAAAAAAATTAATTCCTCTAAAATAAATAATAAAAGTAACAAAACAAAAGAGGGAACAAATTTTCAACAAGGAAATAAAAACCAGCCATTGTCTACTAGTAATTCCAGTAGCTCTAGTTCATCCGCTATGCCTTCTACAAATGAGAATTATTTTACCCAAGCTGATTTTAATAGTTTAAATGATGATCCATCTAATCCTCCGGTAGGAAAGGGAACAGGTTATTCTTATATAGTTTCTTTAATTGGTCAGCCAGCCAGTGAAAATTTTTCTAGTGATGGTAAAACTAGTAATAATTTATTAATGGCTACATGGAATACAGGGAATAATACGGTCTCTGGGGGTCATCAAGTTACTTTAACTTTCCAAGATTCTTCAGGAGGGGTTAATGATAGAAATCATATGTATTTAGTGAATCGATCTGTAAAATAACTAAAAAATAACTAAATTTGAAAACCATTAGACTTATTTTATATTTTCAAATTTCAAAAAAATTAAAACGATTAAATTTTTTGTTGTTTAAGTATATAACTTATATTTTATTTTTTTCTGAAACATGGGCTTTTACTTGTTTTATTATGTCTGAAATATGATTATCAGAAAGATAATAATGAATTTCTTGGGCATGTCTGTTACTACTGACAAGGTTTTGTTGTTTAAGAATACTCAAATGATGTGAAACAGCCGGTTGACTTATACCTGAAATTTTAGTAATTTCCGTTACACTTAATTCACTATCGAAGAGGGCAGTAATAATTCGTACTCTAGTTAAATCTCCAAGAGCCTTAAAAATTGTTACAACTTTTTCTAGATCGTTATTTTTTAACAAATCTTTTTTAATTTTATTAGTCTTAATTTTTTTTAAATCAATACTTTTTTTCATGGTGTTTTTTCTTTCGATGTTATTAAAATCCGTTAAATATAATTATATTATAAGAATAAAAAAATCTATCTTTAGTAAATACTAAAAATAGATTAAATGGATCGTTTAAATTCTAAATATTAGAAAAGTTATTTTAATTTATTCAGATATTCCTTAGTATCATCCCATTTGTCAACAACATCAGGAGTAGGATTAGGATTAGAAGGATTATGCCAAGCAAAATTATCATACCAAAGGCTTCTTTTTCCTTCATCTAGTTTTTCTACTTCTAAAATGTCTTTATTTTCTAGATCAAAATCGCTAACCTGACTATTTTGGATTATTCTTTTTAAATGGGTAGATTTAGGAATAGTTATTGCTCCCTTTTGGATATCCCAACGCAAAATAACCTGAGCCGGAGTTTTGTTATATTTTTTTGCTAATTTTTTGATAAGAGGATCGTTTATAGAAGCTCCCCCTCCTAATGGTGACCAGGCTTCTAATTGGATTCCAGCTAATTGCAAAGCTTTCTGTATATCTTTTTCTTGATTTTTTGGATTAAATTCTAATTGATTTACTGCAGGAGTTACGTTAGCATGATTAAGCAAAATTTTTATTCGATTACTATCAAAATTAGAAATTCCTATAGCCCTAATTTGTCCATTATAATATAATTTTTCCATTGCTTTCCAAGTGTCAATATATTTGCTATCGACAGGCCAGTGCATTAAGTAAAGGTCTACATAACTTAATTGTAATTTTTTTAAAGTTTCTTCAAAAGCTCTTAGAGTGGAATCATAACCTTGATCTGCATTAAAAAGTTTAGTGGTTATAAATAGGTCTTTACGGTTAAGTCCGGTTTCTAATAAGCCTTCTTTAATGCCTTCTCCTACCCCAATTTCATTGCCATATTGTTTAGCTGTATCAATAAGATGGTACCCATGCTGAATGGCTTCTTTAACCGATTGTTGGGCAGAAGCGTTAGAAGTTTTCCAAACTCCTAGGCCTAATTTGGGCATTTTAACACCGTTATTTAAAGTTACAGTTTTATTTAAAATATTTGAAGCAGACATTTTATTTCCTCCTTCTTTTTTTATTAATAAACAATAGATTCCTCTTTAATTTTAATATTTTTAATTTAATATTTAAAATTTTTAATTATATTTATTAAGTTATATTTTTGGAAATCTGTTTTTAGAATAATTCTATTAAAAAAATAAAATTTATTTTTTTGTTAATGTCTTTTTAGGTAAAATTTAAATAGGTAATTATTATAAAAAAATATTTTTAGTAAATATACTGCTTCTTAATTACTTATTAACTGTAAATAATATGTAGGAATTATAGACTATGGAAACAATAAATTACCAAATAAAACATAATCGGATCAAGACAAAAATAGCTTTATATTTTTTTGTAATTTTTGATGGTGTAATTGGTTTTTTGTTAGGATTTATTTTTTCTAAGTTTTTTAAAAATGATAATCAAGGGAATGATTTTCGTTTTGTAATTTTAATTAGTTTTTTTGTTATGTTTATTTTTATTTTTTTGTCTACTTTATATATTTTATGGATCTATTCTCGTTCTAATAAAATTTTTACAAATTCTTTGGGTGCAACTGAATTGCAACCTACTAATAGCCCTGAAATTTTTTCTATTGTTGCAAAATTAGGGAAAAAAATGCATGTTCCGATGCCTAAAATATATATTATTGGTGATAAAAATCCTAACGTTTTAGTGTTAGGGAAGGATCCTCAGCATGCTATTATAGGGATCAATGCAGGTATATTAAAATTTTTGAATTATGATGAGCTAAAAGCAGTATTAGCTTCTGAAATTGTTCATATTAGAAATTACGATATTAGGTTAAATTCTATTATTATAGCTTTGATAAATGAAATTTTTATTCCAATAGCAAAATTAGTTTCTCGATGTTGGTATTTTTTGTTTTTTAGTTTTTGGAGCGGAATTAGAAATAAATATAATAATTGGTTTAAAAAAATTTTTTTAATTTTTGAATGGTTTTTTTCTTTTATATTTTTAATTGTTGGAATTGTGTTGATGTTTTTCCTTATTATTCTGGCGTTAATAGAACAATTTCTTCTTTCCCCTAAGAAAGAATTGTTTGCTGATAAAGCTGCTGTAAATTTTCTTGAAAATCCCAGTAGTTTAGTTAGTGCTTTGAATAAAATACAAGCAGACAGAACTCCAACTGATTTCCCTGAAGCTCAATCAATTCCCTTATATTCTTTTAGGCCGCAAATTAAAAAGAAATTATTTAGATTTGTCAGCACTTTATATAATAATCATATTTCTTTGTCTGAGAGGATTAAACAATTAGGAAATAAAACCAAAACAAAAAAAGAAATTAAGAATCAATAAAATATAAATAGTTAGGGCCTTTATAATTACAAATATAATTTAGGTTTATAAAAGTCAATAAATTTAAATTGATTAAATCTTAGTAACCAATATAATTTTAGAATAAATATTTTTATTTATTTATGTTTAAATTATATTCTAAGTAACGCTTTTTATCTGCTTAATGTTTACTTTATTGTAATTAAAAGGGTTAAAAGGGAGAGATTGAGCAAATCATGTCTATATTCATACTTTTATTTATAGGATTGTTAGCTGGAATTCTAGGAGCTATTTTTGGTATCGGCGGTGGCATGATTATTACACCCATTTTGACTTTACTTTTTGGTTTAAATATTAAATATGCTATTGGAGCTAGTATAATTTCGGTTATTGCTACAAGTTCAGGGGCTACAATAGCTTATTTAAGGGATGATTTACTTAATTTAAGAGTAGCTATGTTTTTAGAGATTGCTACTACTATAGGGGCTATAGTAGGAGCAATTCTGACCGGTATACTATCCCCAATTATTTTGTATATACTTTTTGGACTACTTTTATTATTTTCTTCGGTAAATATGTACGAAAAGTTAAGGAGAAATCCTAAAAAATATAATAAACCAAAAGAGTTAGATTTTTTGTCACAAAAACTTAGATTAAATACTACTTATTATGATAATGGAATTAATAAACATATTACTTATCAAGTGACAAATGTTCCGGGCGGTTTTTTAATGATGCTTGTTGCTGGTTTAGCTAGTGGATTATTAGGAATTGGGAGTGGGGCTTTTAAGGTTATTGCTATGGATACGATTATGAAAATGCCCCTTAAACCTTCAAGTGCTACTAGTAATTTGATGATGGGAGTTACAGCAGCTGCTAGCGCCACAGTTTATTTTTTTAATGGTTCTATTAAGCCAATTATTGCTGCCCCTTTAGCTATTGGGATATTATTTGGTGCTACTTTAGGATCAAAAATTATGAAACATTTACATCCTCGCATTATGAGAATAATTTTTATTCCAATCTTGTTTTATATTGGTTTACAAATGTTTTTAAAGGGTTTTGGAGTAACAATTTAATTATGAAGCATATGAAAAAAGAAGAGATGAAACGAATTGAGATAATAATTGGTTATATTTTACGAATAGGGGTGTTTTTATCAGCATTGGTTATTATTTTAGGGATGTTAATGATTTTAATTTCGGGAAAAACTGGTTATTCATATAATTCTTATCCTTTTTCTTTTAATGCTATATATAATGGTGTGGTTTCTTTAAAACCTTTAGCTATTATAATGTTTGGTTTGTTTTTATTAATTTTAACGCCAGTTTTAAGGGTGATAGTTTCTATTTATGCTTTTGCCAAGGAAAACGACCAACTTTATGTTTGGATTACTTCTTTTACGTTATTTATTCTCTTAATAGGTATGACGATTGGATATTTAGGAAAGTGAAAGAAAAAATGTGGGTAAACAAAATAATAATAAATAAACTTAAATAAAATTTCTAAAGAAATTAAAGATTATCATTTTTAAATATAAAATAATATTTTCTTTAAATTAGAAGATAGCTTTTATTTGAAACTAAAGATAGTTAAGAATTAAATTTCTTTAAAGGTTTTTTGGTAAGAAAAATAGGTTTTACTATCAAAGCAGACGATTATAACTTTAATTTTTTTAGAAAAAGATTGAATTGTTTTGATTGCAATTTTCGTTGCTAGATTGAGTGGATACCCGTAAACCCCTGTACTTATAGAAGGAAAAGCAATAGTTTTACAATTATATTGATCGGCTAATTTTAAGCTATTAAGGTAGCAACCTTCTAATAATTTTGCCTCATTATGGTTACCCCCATGCCAAATAGGGCCAGGTGTATGAATTATATATGTAGCAGGCAGATTAAAACCTGGTGTTATCTTTGCTTTACCTGTAGGGCAACCTTTTAATTTTTTGCAAGCTTTATCTAATTTGGGTCCAGCTGCTACATGAATTGCTCCATCAACTCCTCCTCCTCCATTTAAGTGGGTGTTAGCAGCATTTACAATTGCTTCTGTTTTGATTTTAGTAATGTCGCCTTTAATAATTTTTAAATTAGTCATTTTATATCCTAAGAATTTTTTAATAAACAGATTTATTTAAAACTTAAATTTATATTTATTTCTATTTTTGTAGATATTTCTATTAAATTTTTTCGCTTTTAAATCTTCATTTATGAGGAAAATGATTTATCATTCAATCATGTGGAAACAGTAAAAGCTATTTTTATTTTATATCATTATATTAATATAATGATAAGGGAAGAAATATGTCAAAAAATAATAGAAAAAAGTTGGCTACACAAACAACTGAGCAGACTTTAAAGGCATTTAAAACTACTGAAAATGGTTTAAGCGAAACAGAAGCAGCAAAACGCCTTAATCATTATGGAAAAAATGAGATAAACCGAAAAAGGGGAGAATCTAATTTAAGTACTTTTTTTAAAAATTTTACAAGTTTAATGGCTATTCTTTTATGGATTAGTGGTTTTATCGCTTTTTTTACAGGTACTCTAGTGTTAGGTATTGCTATTTGGGCTATTAATATTATTAATGGCTTATTCAGCTATTGGCAACAGTATCAAGCTAAAAAAGCTACTAATGCATTGATGAAGATGTTGCCAACTTTTACGCAAGTATATCGTAATGGAAAAATAAAACAAATTAATATTAAAGAAATTGTTCCAGGAGATATTTTTGAATTAGAAGCCGGGTCTAGTGTTCCTGTAGATGCTAAAATTTTGTCTTCTTCTTCTTTACAAGTGAACCAGTCTGCCTTAACAGGAGAATCTGTACCTGAATCAAAAAAGGCTGAATATAGTTCCGGTGAAGGAGAGTTTTCTGAAACTAACCTTATTTATGCTGGGACTACAGTGGGATTAGGATCTTGTAAGGCTGTTGCTTTTGGTACAGGGATGAATACAGAACTGGGAAATATTGCTTCCTTAAGTCAAAATGCAAGGACTAGAACGAGTACTTTGCAAAGTGAGTTAAATAAATTAACAAAACAAATTTCTATAATTGCAATTTCAGTAGGAATCATTTTTTTCATAGGCGCCACTCTTTTTGTACATTCTTCTTTAACACGTTCTTTTATTTTTGCCTTAGGTATGATTGTTGCGTTTATACCTGAAGGCCTTCTGCCGACCGTCACTTTATCTTTAGCTCATGGTGTTCAAAGAATGGCTAAAAGGCATGCTTTGGTTAAAGATTTAAACAGTGTAGAAACATTAGGGGAAACAAACATAATTTGTTCTGATAAAACTGGTACCCTTACACAAAATCAAATGACGGTTAATCATATTTGGATGCCCAGTAAAGTTTTTGCAGTAAATGGCACCGGCTATATAAATAATGGATCTATTATTTTAAATAAAAAAAAAGTTAATTATAAAGATAACCTCGATTTAGAAAAGTTTCTTGAAAATGTTTCGTTAAATAATGATACCAAGGTTCAACAAAGTTCAAAGAAAAACGGTAATAATAAATTATTAGGAACTCCTACTGAAGCTTCTTTAGATGTTGTGGCTGAAAAAGGAGGGATAAATTTAGAAAGAATTAATAAGCAAATGCCCCGTTTGAAGGAATTTCCTTTTGACTCAAACCGGAAAATGATGACCACTGTTAATCAAATTAATAAAAGTAAATTGCGGGTTAATGTTAAAGGAGCCTTAAATTCATTATTACCACATTGTCATAAAATTATGTCTGATGGTAAATTAGGCTCTATTACAGAGAAAGATAGAAAAAAAATAAATCAAGCAAATGAAAAATATGCCTCAATTGGGTTACGTTCTTTAGCTGTGGGCTATAAAGATATCCCTTTAAATGAAGGTAATGGTTTAAACAAACAGCTAGATAATCTTGAAGTTAGTAATTGTGAGGAGGATTTAACTTTTTTAGGATTAGCTATAATGGCTGATCCACCTCGTTCTGATGCTATTGAAGCTGTAAAAAAATGTCACCAAGCTTCTATAAAAGTTATTATGGTTACAGGAGATAGTTCTTTAACAGCAAAATATATAGCATTAAAAATGGGTTTGGTTGGTAAATCGGCTCGTGTTATTACAGGAAATGAATTAGATCGAATAAAAGATAGTACATTAAAAAAGTATCTCAGCCAAGATATTATTTTCGCAAGAGTAGCTCCTGAGCAAAAATATCGCATAGTTACTAATTGTCAAGCTATGGGAAATGTTGTCGCGGCAACTGGAGATGGGGTTAATGATGCCCCGGCTTTGAAAAAAGCTGATATTGGTATCGCAATGGGGCAAACCGGCACGGATGTTTCTAAAGATTCAGCAAATATGATTCTTACTAATGATAATTTTGCCTCTATTGTATCTGCTATAGAAGAAGGAAGAACTGTTTATAGTAACATTCAAAAATTTTTATTATATATTTTAAATTCTAATTTGCCAGAAGCAGTTCCTTCAGCCTTATTTTTATTTAGTAAAGGAGTAATTCCTTTGGCACTTACTATTATGCAGATTTTGTTTGTAGATTTAGGTACCGATATGCTCCCTGCTCTAGGTTTAGGTTCTGAAGTGCCTGAACCAGGAACTATGAGTCAACCTCCTAGGAAAAGAAGTTCTCATCTGCTTAGTAAACATGTTTTTAAAATGGCATTTTTATGGTATGGGTTAATAGCGTCTTGTATATCTGTTTTTTTCTATTTCTTGGTAAATTATCAAAACAATTGGCCTCAAGTTCCTTTAGCAAACAGTGGTTCAATTTATATTAAGGCTACAACGATGACATTAGCCGCAATTATTTTTTGTCAGATCGCTGCAGTTTTAAATTGTCGCACTAAAATTGTTTCTGTTTTTAAGGTTGGTTTTTTTAAAAATCATCAAATATGGTTTGGTATAATTTTTGAGATATTTTTACTTGCTTTAATAAGTTATCTGCCTTATATTCAAACTTTATTTCATATGGAACCAATCAGTATAAATGAATGGGCATATTTATTTTTAATTCCCATACCAATTTTTCTAATTGAAGAATTGAGAAAATTTTTTGTAAGGCGGCAGAAAAAAATTAGTAATTTTTATAATTAATAAATACAGACTATTTTTAAATTTTTTAAATAATAAAATATATTTTTGTAATGATTTTCCTGAAAAAATTTTTAATTTAAGTTAAAGATAGGCTTTATTTTTGGTAAAAAAATAAATTGTTTATGATATAACATTTATTTTAAAAATTTTAAGAAGATAATCTATTATTTAATTTTAGCCTGATTTGTTTAATTAGTTGATAAAAACAGGAAGATTATTTATTTTGAATTTAATTTATCTTGGATTTTTTTTAAATAAACATAACTTTTTAATTCATTATCAACTTTGTTTAAATCATCTTCTTTGCATTCAAATATATAACTTGCATTTTGATTAAGAGCTGGGATAATTTTTTCCCAATTTATTTTTCCCTCACCTGCTGTTAGAGAGTCATGTTTTTTGCCCATAGAATCTACGATATGATAGTGTGATATAAAAGGTTTAAGCCGTTTTAAGCTTTTAATTAGTTCGTTGTTATTGCCGTTTAAGCGGATAAAAGCATGACTAATATCATAAACTAGAGGGACACCTAAAAATTTAACTTCATTATCAAATTCTAATTTTCCAAATGAAAAGAGAGTTGATATACTATTTTCCAACATTAGATGATTTGCACTTATGTTTTTAAAGTAATTTATTCGACTTTTAATAATATCAATATATCGATGCTCTTTATCATATGGTTTCTTATAGATAGAATCATAATCGGGTTTGTCAGATCTTTTGTTAAGACTATATCCTCCATGTAGAAGCATAAAAACATTGTTTTTAATTGTTAAATTAGCTAAAATTTCGCTAGTTATCATAAAAAAGTTATATTGTTTTTGTTCTTTTTTATTTTTATTAGGATTATAGGTGGAATTATTTTTTCCTAGGGGAGTTGAAGACGGATGATGTAATATTATTTTTTCTGGATTAACTTTTTCTTTTACAATATCAATGGCTTTTTGGATATTATTAGGATGATTAATAACGTCGTCAAAAGTGAGATAAAATTCAAAAAAGTCGGGATTTTGATCTAAACGGCTTTGATATTGAGATGAATTAATTGAACTTTTAAGTCCAAGTTTATTAAAAATTTTATATTTTTTTGTCATATTTATAATTTTTTCTAATTTTTGAAATTTCCAATTTTAATTAAAGACGAAAATTATTTAAAAGGTAAATGTTAGGTTTGGTTCTTCTTATTAATAATAAATACATTAAATATAATGATCCTTATATTTTATTTTAAATCATTTAAATTTAGTTTATTTAAAGTTTTATAATTGTTTAATAATTTTTATATAGTTTAAAAAAAAATAGTTTAAAGGTTCCACTAAAAGAAATCTAATAACAGGCATATTATAAAAAAAGTTGTAAATTATGTTTTGGTTATAAACTTAATTTTAAGGTTCAAAAAAATATTATGGCCAAAATCAAAAGAAACTGTGATATTAGCGATTTGGTATAATGGCTTACTTGTTGAAAATTTAATTGATAATTTATAGAAATTACATAATTATAAGGAAAGTGCTTATTTCGACATTTTAAATAAAAACCAAATTTTCTATTAAAAGAATTTTGTGGAATAAATTTAAATTTAATTAGAGAGTGTTAGAAATGATAATTTTCTAAAGTTTAAACCCTATTTTAATTTCATGCATAAATTCTATTTTAGATTTTTAGAATAAATGATCTCATTACTATTTGTATATTTAATTAAAAAATATAATTTTATTTTTCAAAGAATTTTTATATATGATTAATTTTTGTATCAATTATATAGTTGGTTTAAAAGAAAAAGTTAAGGAGAAACTTCCTTTAATAAAAGTATAGTTTTGTTTTGGTTTATTTTTGGTGATTTTATATTCTTTATATTAATATTATTTATATTATATGAAAAAAATTTATAAATGTTCACTTTTGATAAAAAGTAATTTAACTATTATAAATTATTTTTCCAACTTATGTTAGGAAGAAATACCTATTATATATATAATAGAAGTATTGTAAATAATATTAATTTGATAATTTTTTAAAAATTAAGGTTTTTTAATGAAATTAAAATAGGGTTTAAATATGTAAGAAAATATTTTGGTTTCTATAATTTATATTTAAAAAAATTAAAAATTAAAAAGTTATTAAAATATGTAAATTTTTGTGATTTTAATAGAAAAAATGTTAAATATAAGTTTAAAAAAGTGTAGATAATGTTTAATAAATGTATACTGCTTGTTCATAAATATATATAAAAATAGTATTAGAAATGATAAAATAGGTTTATGGTAACAAAAGTAAAAAGGTCTAAAGAGCTGGGTATTACTCGTTCTACTTTAGACAGTAGAGCCGAATATTATGGAATAAATCCTACTAGGGATGATTTAAGCTTTGAAGAAATAAAAAAATTAAAAAGTCGTATTCCAATATCCACGAAAGAAAGACAGAAAAAAAATAAAGAGCTATTAGAAAGGTTAAAAAAAGACGTAAAAATTAAAGTAGATCAAATTGCTGATAAAGGTCGACAAATTAAAGAAAAAAATGAACAAATTAAAATTAAAGATAAACAAATTTCAAAATTACAAGGTAGTCAAAGAAATTTGCAAAAATTAGCCGATCATGCTCAGCAACTTCAATTAGTAGCCGAAAATAAAATCAAAGCTCTTAATAAGCCTAAAAAGCAAAATGCAACTAAACATTGGTGGGAATTTTGGAAATAATTAATTTATTTTTTTATTTTTATGAATAGGAAACAAAGAACAATTCATAATAAAAGAAATATTTTATATTTTTTGAAAAAACATTTAAAAGCCGAAATTTTTTTATTTATTATATTATTAATTTTATTACCTGGAATTTTTATTAAGGAAGATGGTTGGTTATATTCTTTATTGTTAGGTTTTTTTATTTCTATTTTAATTTCTTTTTTAAATTGAAATATGTTTTTTATTTATTCTAGGTATAAAAAACAAGAAGTCTTTGTCCTCAAAATAAGATATAAAGAGAATTATAATTTACTATTAGGTTTTTCTAAATGTCTAAGAATTTTAAAAATAACGTTAATAGAAAAATAATTAAACAAAAAGAAAAAGCTTTTATTTCTGCTTTTGTCAATTCCTTACCTAATGAAAAAGATTTGAAATACTTTTTAATAAAGAATAAAAAATTTAGGAAAAATTTATTTTTATGGAGTGAAGAAAGAGCTCATAAACTTTTGGGAAATCATAATAAAGAAATGATCCCAAAATTAAAAAAAGCTGTTTTTGATAATTTTCATTTAAAGATTAACCGAAAAGAATTAAAAAGTGCTTTATTCGATATTTCATCTGATATATTGAGAGATTTAAAGCATAATGATTTTAAAGAATATTTCCGTTTAATTTCGGTAAAAGAACCCTTTACCCCTTTTTCGGTATATTCAGCAGATTTTTATCAAAAAAAAGATTTTTCCTTTTTAGAAAGGTATTTAGCAAATTATATTAAAAAAAATGATTTTCCTAATTATCAATTAATTAATGAAGTTTTTTTTAATTTTAAAAAACAAGAAATTGAAGATATTGATACTAAAAGAAAAATTTGAAAGAAAAAATCTTTTTTGATTTAAAAAATTCAAAGCTTTTTTTAAATAAAAATATGTAAAGTTTTTTAATATATTTTATATTAATGTAGCTTTAGTTAACATAAATTATAGAATAGTGTAAAAAAAGTTGATAATAGGCTTGGTTATTATTTTTTAAAACAAAAAAAGTTAATAAAAAATTTTTTATTTCAAGGATTTACATGAGAATTGAAAAAGATTGTATTGGAAAGTTAGAAATACCTGATCAAGCACTTTATGGAATAAATGCTGAAAGAGCGCGGAATAATTTTTCGATTTCGAAAGAACGAATTCCTTCTTCTATTATTAAGAGTTATTTAAAGATAAAAAAAGCTGCTGCTTTGGTTAATAGAAAAGCTGGGTCTTTAGACAATCAAAAAACCCAACTTATTGTTGAAGCTTGCGATCAATTATTGCTTTCAGAAAACTTTAATGCAATTATTGTACCGGCAATCCAAGGCGGAGCTGGTACTTCAACTAATATGAATATCAATGAAGTAATTGCTAATTTAGGTATGGAAATTAATGATAAAAGAAGTATAAAAAAAATTTATATTCATCCTAATGATGATGTCAATCAATCGCAATCTTCTAATGATACTTACCCTACTGCGGGTAAAATGGCGATGTTAGAAATGTTAAATCCCCTAAAAAATTCCATAAAAAAATTAATTAAAGAATTAGATTTAAAAGGGGAAAAGTATAAAAAGGTAGTCAAAATTGGGAGAACGCAGCTTCAAGAGGCGGTTCCTACTACTTTCGGCAGAAGTTTTAAGGCTTATAGTTCACTTTTCAAACAAGATTTAAAAAAAATTTTAAGGATTCGAAAATTATTGCAAGTGGTTAATTTAGGCGGGACTGCAATTGGAACAGGAATTAATGCTAATCGCTTCTATGGAAATAATATTGTTAAAGAATTAAATAAAATTTATAATTTTTCGCTTAAAAAAGCTGATGATTTAGTTTATGCTACGCAAAATACTGATATTTTTACTTCTTTTTCAGGTGTCCTTAAAACATTAGCAATTGATCTTTCTAAATTTTGTAATGACTTGCGTTTATTATCAAGTGGTCCACAATACGGTTTATCAGAAATTAATTTGCCAAAAAAACAAGCTGGTTCTTCTATTATGCCTAATAAGGTTAATCCTGTGATACCAGAAGTTGTTAATCAGGTAGCCTTTGAAGTAATTGGTAAAGATGTCACTGTTACCCTTGCGGCAGAAAACGGCCAGTTAGAGCTTAATGCTTTTGAACCGATAATGTTTCGAGATATATTAATTTCTGAAAAATACCTTAATAATGCTATCAAAACTCTTATTAAAAATTGTGTTAAAGATTTAAAGGTTAAAATAAAATACTGCCGGCATGAAGTAGAAAATTCATCGATAACTGCTACTATTCTTTCTCCTTATCTAGGCTATGAGAAAACAACTTCTTTAATTAAGCAATCTATAATTAAACATTGTCCTGTAAAGAGATTGGTTAAAACTCAACATTTACTTTCAGATTCATTAATTAATGATTTATTTTCTCCAGAGTCTTTAGCCAATGTTTCTAAAACAAAGGGCCCTGCTAATTTATAAAATGTTAATAGGAAATTAAAAAAATCTAAAGGTTTCTTTAAAAATTAAATTATTTAAGTAAAAATTTGTTTAATTAAATAGAAAAATCTTATAAATTAATTTTTAAAGTAGGGTTTTTATAAATTTGAATTAATAATTTTGGTGACTAAAAAAATGTAGCCTGACGTTAGGATCTTTATATAACTTAAATATTTGGTTTGTAGAGTTTAACACCACATTTGTTTTTAGACTTTGAATTTTAAATTAAAACAAAAAAATAATAAAAAATATCGTTAATTTTTAATTTTTTTGTAATTATTGTGGTTTCTTTTCTTATAATTAAAACAATTTTATAATAATATTTTGGTGAATAAAATATTAAATTAGTGAAAAATATTTAACCAACTTAATTTAAAAGAATATTTTTTAAAATATTAAAGATATTATTTTAAGATATTGTTTTAAACTTAGAATTTATATTAGTAGTTACCTTTTTGATTGTTTTATAAAGAGGTTTCTAAACGAAATAAAAAATTGTTTTGGAGGTATAAATAATATGAAAATTGCTCCGTCAATCCTTTCAGCTGACCATTTAAATTTGGGGGATCAAATAAAATTAGTTCAGCAAGCAGGAGTCAAATATTTACATATTGATATTATGGATGGGGATTTTGTTCCTAATATTTCTTTTGGACCAGATTTTGTAAAAAGTATTCGAAAAGTTTTTTCAAAATTAATTTTGGATGTACATTTGATGGTTACAAAACCAGAAAAATTGATTCCGCAATTTTTAAATGCAGGAGCAGATATTATAGGAGTTCATGCAGAAGCTACTCCGCATGTTCATCGTGCTTTGCAATTAATAAATCAAAGTAATGTTCATCCAGAAGTAGTAATAAATCCGGGCACTCCAGTAAATTTTATTGAACCTGTTTTATATATGGTTGATCAGGTTTTAGTTATGACTGTTAACCCTGGTTTTGGTGGACAAAAGTTTTTGCCACATACATTAAATAAGATTAGAGAATTGGATAATTATAAGAAGAAAAATAATTTAAAATTTGATATAGAAATTGATGGTGGGGTAAATGAAAAAACAATCGTAGATGCTTATAAAGCAGGAGCAACAGTCGCTGTGGCAGGATCTTATATTTATGACAGTAGTGACCCCAAAGAGCAAATACGAAAATTAGTAAAAGCTACTAACTATTAATTTTAAAAATTAATTTTTATAGAGTTCTTAATTTGTTTAATGTTAAATAAACAAATTAAATTAGGAGAGAAAATAAATTATTTTTTTATTGTCTAAATTATATTGGTGTTTTTTTGTGTACGATAATTTACTTAAAATTAAGTTAATTGCCTATAATAAAATAAGTAGTGGTAATTAGATAAAAAATGGAAAATAGAAAGAGATTAAAAGTAATTTTATTATGAAAGTACAAGATCAACAAAAAAAAGAAGTTGGTTATACAGCGGTTAAGTTAATTAAGGATAATATGGTTGTAGGATTAGGAACGGGTAGTACTGTTAAGTTTCTCCTTGATGCTTTAGGGAAGAGAGTCCAAAAAGAAGGTCTCAATGTTGTAGGAGTAGCGACTTCTAATCGAACTAGAAATTATGGAGAAAAATTAGGCATTAAATTTAAATCCTTAGATGATGTTAATTCTATTAATTTAACTATTGATGGAGCTGATGAAGTTGATCATCAGTTGAATGGAATTAAGGGCGGCGGAGGCGCCTTAACCTGGGAAAAATTAGTAGCTGTAAACTCTAAAGATTATGTTTGGATTGTAGATGACAGCAAGGTAGTAAATCATCTGGGAAAATTTCCCTTACCGGTTGAAGTATTAGAATATGGTCATCATCAATTATTTTCTCGAATGAAAAAATTGGGTTATCATCCTACCCTTAGAAAAATAGGAGAAAAGGTGTTTAAAACTGATGAAGGTAACCTTATTTTTGACCTTCATTTGAATCGTATTAATAGCCCAGAAATTTTAGCAGATAAATTAAGTAATATGACGGGAGTTGTTGAACACGGTTTATTTCTGAATATGGCTAAATCAGTTATAGTAGGGGGTAATAACGGAGTTAAAACTTTAGATAGAGAAGAAAATTGACAATGATAAAGCTAGGAATAATTGGCACCAATTGGATCACACAACAGTTTATTGACGCTGCTAATCTAACTAAAAAATATAAACTTGTTACTATTTATTCGAGACATTCTGTAACGGCTAAAAAATTTGCTTATAAAAATCATGTAGATGAAATTTTTACAGAATTAAAAGATTTTTTTTTAAAAGGGTCTTTTGATACGGTTTATATAGCTTCTCCTAATAATTTACATTATAAACAGGCCAAATTAGCAATTAAATATCAAAAAAATTTAATTGTAGAAAAACCTGCTTTTGAAAATCCTCAACAAATGTCTGATATTTTAGATTGTTTAAAAAATTCTGATGTTAAATATTTTGAAGCAGCTAGGAATATCCATATAAATAATTTTCATCTTATTCAAGATCAGATTAAAAAGATGTCTGTTATTCAAGGAGCAGAATTTACTTATTCTAAATATTCTTCTCGTTATGATAAAGTTTTAGCAGGAGAAGAGCCTAACGTTTTTTCTTTAAATTTTGCTGGAGGTGCTTTACAAGATTTAGGTGTTTATACTGTTTATGATGCGATAGCTTTGTTTGGAAAACCAAAAAAAGTGTTTTATTATCCACAAATTATTAGTACTGGTGTTGATGGTAAGGGAACAGCTATCTTAAAATATAAAAAATTTGTTGTAGTTTTAAATTTTTCTAAGATCTCTAATTCCAATATTTTTTCTGAAATTTATGGCTTAAAGGATTATATTTCTATTGATGATGCTGGTGAAATCAATAAAGCTATTTATTTTAATAACAAGGGAAATAAAATTGTTTTAGGAAATGATATATTAAAAAATCCGATGTTTGCAGAGGCAAAAGATTTTGCAAAAGTTATTAATAATTTTAGTAATTTAGATAATCAACGAGTATATTTTTATTGGCTTAGTTTAAGTAAAATTGTAAATCAAGTTATTTATCGTTTAAGAAAATCTGCCGGGATTTGGTTTACGGATGAAAGAAATTAATCTGAGTAAATAAAAAATTAGATTACACAAAAAAATCAGCGAATCGTCTCTATTTAAAATTATTAATTAGATTAAAGTTTATTGAATTTTCTTGATTTTTCGTTAAATTAGATTTTTTAATTTTAGT
The DNA here is from genome assembly GCA_934229385.1 of uncultured Oenococcus sp. Classification (GTDB taxonomy): domain Bacteria; phylum Bacillota; class Bacilli; order Lactobacillales; family Lactobacillaceae; genus Oenococcus. The sequence continues at coordinate 24,115 of CAKQDH010000003.1, read as the reverse complement.
TGTTCTTTTTAGGATATAATATGTCTATATCTTAATTTAATTTAAGGGAACTAAGAAAGTTTTTTGTGAATAGATTAAATCGGTAATTTAAATTATGAATTTTGTATTTTTGTTTTCTGGGGTAATTCTTGTTTTCATTATCGGCTGGATTTTTAGTACCAACCGAAGAAATATACGTTATGGATCCATGGGGATAATGTTTTTATTACAAATTATTATCTCTTTTCTTTGTTTTAATACGTCCGGTGGAATTAGTATCTTAAAAAATATCTCTGTTTTTTTCCACTGGTTGTTAGTTCAGGCTAACGGGGGAGTTAAGTTTGTTTTTGGTGGTTTATCTATTAAATCAGGTAAATCAGTGTTTTTTTTAAATGTTTTAATGCCGATTGTATTTATTTCAGCTTTGATAGGGATTTTGAATTATATTAAAGTTCTGCCCTTAATTATTAAATGGACAGGTTGGGCTTTAAATAAAGTTTCTGGTATGGGGGAATTAGAAAGCTATTTTGCTGTCTCTACTGCTATTTTGGGGCAACCAGAAGTTTATCTAACGATTAAAGATCAGATACCTAAATTAAATGTACAAAGACTTTATACGATTTGTGCGTCTGCCATGAGTGCCGTCTCGGCTGAATTATTAGCTTCCTATATGAAATTGATTCCTGGAAAATTTGTCGTAGTGGCTGTTTTTTTAAATATATTATCAGCGTTAATTGTTTCTTGTATTATAAATCCTTATAAACCAGAAAAAAATGATGAATTAGTTAAAATACAACGAAAAAATGAAGGAACATTCTTTGAAGTTTTAGGAAATTATATTACTGATGGTTTTAAGTTAGCTATTTCTGTTGCAGCTATGTTAATTGGCTTTATGGCTTTAGTTACTTTTTTGAATAGTTCTTTTTCTGCTATTATTCATGTTAGTTTTACAAAATTGATTGGATATATTTTTTCTCCTATCGCTTTTTTAATGGGGGTTCCTTCACATGATATCGTTAAAGTCGGTAGTTTAATGGCTACTAAATTAATCACTAATGAGTTTGTAGCTATGGGTAATTTACATAGTATTGCTTCTGGTTTAAGTGTTAAGGCAAATGCTATTATATCCTCTTATTTAGTTTCTTTTGCCAATTTCGGCACAATTGGAATTGCAACTGGGTCAATGAAATCTATCAGCTTGAAACAAGGAAAATATGTAGCCAGATTTTCGATGAAGTTATTATTAGGAGCCACTTTGGCTTCTATTTTAACAGCCACCATTGTAGGTTTCTATTATTAAATTTAACGAAAGTATTTATTTTTTAAGAGATTTAATATTCTATAATTAAGTAGAACTAATAATGTAATAACGTAATAACGCCAAAAGAGAAGAAAAATGACAAAGATAATTTTAGATTGTGATCCAGGACATGATGATGCGTTAGCAATGATGCTTGCTGTTGCTTCCCCAAAAATAGAATTAATGGCCGTAACTACCTCAGCAGGAAACCAAACTCCTGATAAAACCTTAAATAACGCTTTAAGAATGTTGACTTTGTTGAAACATAACGAAATACCTGTCGCAGCTGGAAATCAGTCGCCTTTAATTGGTAATTTGCATACTGCTGGAAATGTACACGGATCTACAGGTTTAGACGGGGCTAAATTACCTGTTCCTAGTTTTAAACCCTTAAAAATCCCTGCTATTAATTTAATGGCAAATATTATATATAAGACAAAAGAAAAGATTACTTTGGTGGTGACAGGGCCAATGACAAATGTGGCTTTGTTTTTAAGGGTGTATCCGCAATTAGCCAAAAGGATTAAAAGAATTGTTTTTATGGGTGGTGCTATGGGAACAGGTAATTGGAGACCATCAGTAGAATTTAATATTTTTGTTGATGCTGAAGCAGCTAAAATTGTTATAAATTCTGGTATTCCATTAGTAATGGCTGGTTTAAATGTTACCCATAAAGCTCTAATTAGAAAAGAAGAAATTAAATCTTTAAATAATATTAATAATTCTATTGCGCATGCTTTTCATGATCTATTAAATTTTTTTGATATTTATTATAGCGACCCAAAATGGGGATTTAATGGGGCGCCTTTGCATGATCCTTGTACGGTTTCTTGGTTAATTGATCCATCCTTGTTTCAAAGTAAAATAATGAATGTAGATGTAGAAACTAAAGGAGAATTAACACAGGGAGAGACAGTATGTGATTTTTATAATTTAACTGGGAAAAGAAAGAACGCTAAAGTTTTATTAGATATTGACCGAGATCGCTTCATTCAGTTAATAATAGATTCTTTAAAGTCATTTTCTTAAAAATATAGCAACCTTCATTAAAATAAAATATAATTTTTATATAACAAAAAAAGGCCATTAAGTAGTTAATGGCCTTTTTAAATCTATTTACAACTAGAATGAATTTGAAATTTTTTAATCAAATTTTTTAATCAAGATAATTGTTTAGATCTTCCCATTTATCACTCCAGTTTCTTATCTCTGGAAGATCAGCTCCAGTTTTTCTAATATAATCGTAATGTTGTTGTAGTTTATTATCCATTAATGAACCAAATTCACTTGCTTTACTACCATAAACGTTTTTTGCAATTGATTTAGCTAAATGGAACCTATCTAAGTGATTAAGAACACGCATATCAAATGGAGTAGTAATGTCTCCATCTTCACGATATCCATGAGTATGAATATTACGGTTATGTCTATCAAAGAAAATATCTCTCAATAAGTTTTCATAACCATGGAAAGCAAATATAACTGGTTTATTCTTAGTAAAGTAACGGTCGAATTCTTCATCAGTAAGCGCCCGAGGATCATTTTTCTTTAATTTTAGAAGATCAACTACATTTATAAAACGGACTCCTAGCTTAGGAAAATGTTTATGAATAAGTTGAACAGCAGCTAGACTTTCAAGATTAGGTTCAGTACCAGCGGCAGCAACTACTACATCTGGTTCTTTATCGGGTGTTGAATAAGAACTCGCCCAGTCAATAACTTTTAGTCCCTTATTTACTAATTGTTCAGCTTCAGAAACTGAGAAAAATTGAGGACGAGGATGCTTAGAAGCAACTATTAGGTTAATAACTTGTTGGTCATTAAGAGCCTTGTGCATTACAGCTAATAATGTATTGGCATCAGCTGGTAGGTATTCGCGGATATATTTTGTTTTTTTATCAGATAAATGATTTAGAATACCAGGATCTTGGTGAGAATAACCGTTATGATCTTGTTGGAAAGAAGTAGATGATGAAATTACATTTAAAGCTGGATACTTACGCCGCCAAGGTTGTTCGTCAGCTTCTCTAATCCATTTGAAATACTGGGTAAGCATAGAATCAACAACTCGTAGGAAGGCTTCATAAGAAGCAAATACACCATGTCTTCCTGTTAAAGTGTATCCTTCAAGAAAACCTTCATCTTGGTGTTCAGATAACTGAGAATCAATTACTTGTCCTTTATGACTTATATCTTCATCATTTGGTAAATGAATATTTTCCATCCATTTGCGTTTTGTTACTTTAAAAGCGGCTTGTAACTGATTAGAAGCAGTTTCATCAGGACCAAAAATACGAAATGTTTTTGGATTAGCTTTGATAACATCTCTTAAGAATTTGCCTAATTCCACCATATCTTGAGCAGTCTTTGAACCGTGATGAGAATTATCTAGAGCATAATTTCTCCAATCGGGTAAATCTAAAGCTCTTGGATTTAGGCCACCATTTGTGATGGGATTAATAGCCATCTGGTGTTCTTCGTCAGGAACGGTAGATCTTATTTCTGGTTTTAAAGTACCATTTTCATCAAATAATTGTTCTGGATGATAAGACTTTAACCATTTTACTAATTGATCTGCATCATTCATATTTTGTGAGGAAACAGGAAGCGGAACTTGATGAGCTCTAAATGAGTTCTCTACAGGCAAACCTTCATCATTTTTCTTAGGTCCAGTCCAGCCTTTTGGTGCTCGTAAAATAATCATCGGCCAAATAGCTTTTTTTGCTTGATCAGCTGGTTTCTTTCTTGCTTTGTCTTGAATAGAATGAATCTTTTCAATCGCTGAATCCATGGCTTTTGCCATTTCTGGGTTTAACTTTTTAGGATCATCACCTTCTACAAAGATTGGATCCCATCCGGCTCCTTCAAAATACTTTCTTAATTCTTCATCAGATTTACGAGCTAAAATAGTTGGATTAGCAATTTTAAAGCCGTTTAAGTTTAAAATCGGTAGCGCAGCTCCATCACTAACAGGATTGATAAATACGTTTGAGAACCAAGAAGTAGCTAATGGTCCCGTTTCTGCTTCTCCATCACCAATTTCTACAGCAGAGATTACATCGGGGTTATTTAAAATAGCACCTACACCATGGGAAAGAGCATAACCTAATTCTCCTCCTTCATGAATAGAGCCAGGGGTTTTAGCATCAGCATGAGAAGCAACACCACCTGGGAAAGAAAAACGTTTAAACATCCGTTTTAAGCCCTTTTCATCTTGTGTAATATTAGGATAGATCTTACTATAACTTCCATCCAAATATGAATTGGAAATCATAACTTGTCCACCATGACCAGAACCTTCAATATAAAACATATTCAGATTATATTTTTTAATAACCCGATTTAAATGTGTATAAATAAAATTCTGTTCTGCAACTGTTCCCCAATGTCCGATAGGGTGGAACTTAACATCTTCTCTTTTTAAAGGCCTTTTTAAAAGAGGATTATCCTTTAAAAAAATTTGGGCAGCAGATAAATAGTTAGCAGCCTGCCAATATTTAGTCATTAAGTCGAAATATTCTTTAGATGAGTAATCAATTCGACCCTTTCCATTTTTAATGGCTTCTATCATTTAATATATTCCCTCCATAAGTTAATTAAACTCACATAACTCAAAATTAGTCTAATATAAGCCCATAATATAGTCAAGCAAATTATAGATAAATAAAAATATTATTTCTTTGTTAGTTTTCTTCCTTATTATATATTTAAATTTATATTAAAGATTTGATGTATTTAAAAATATACCTTTTATTTTTAATTTAAAATATATTTATTTATTTGGTTTTTATTAAATTAATTTTTTATTTAATGCTCTTACTAAGTTTTTCAAAATTTTTTTATTAAAATTTTAATGAAATATTTTCTACTTTATAATTAAGAAAATATTTCTTTTTTATTTTTATTGTAAAGAGGTTAAGATCACGACTATTTATATTAGAAGAGCAAAAATGGAGGATTTATCATCAATAATATCAATTTTTAACCAAGCTAAAATATTATTAAAAATAGATAATATCCCTCAATGGCAAAACGGCCATCCAAATAAAATTGTATTTAAAAAAGATATAAAAAATAATCTATGTTATTTGCTTATTGTTAATAAATCTATAGTTGGGATTTCTACAATGTTATTTACTGGCGAACCGACTTATAGGTATATATATGGAGGAAATTGGACCAATAAACGTGCTTCTTATGTGACATTTCATCGAATAGCAATTTCCACAAAATATAGAGGACAACATTTAAATAGTTATCTTTTTTCCAATTTAATATCTTTAGCTTATGAAAGAGGTTATCGTCAATTTCGTATAGATACTCATAAACGTAATAAAAGAATGCAACATATAATAAAAAAATTTGGTTTTAAATATAAAGGATTCATTTATTTAGATCCTAATGAGAAATATGAACGTAATGCTTATGAACTTAATTTATGAATTTAATGTATTTAATTAAAAAAATTTATTATTTTAAAAGCCTCGATCTTTTATGTCCTTTATTTATTTTGTAATTTTTTAAAAAACTAAGAAAACATTATATGTTGGTAAATTATAATACCTAAAATTTTATTCTGTTCCTCTATAAATTAAGGTTGTTTTTTGGGTAATTAAAGATAAAATGAAAGTTTGTTAAATAATTTTTATATTTTGTATTTAAGTGATCATTAGAAGCTTTTATATTAGTTATAATAGATATTTATATAATTTTATAATTAAAAATTTTTAAACCAAAAACTTAATCTATTCATTAAAAAAAGAGGAAGAAAGCCATGCAAACTAAAGCTAATAAAACTGACCGTTCGTTTACGATTGACCAAAATGGTAAGCCATATAATCGATTATTATTAGTTATAACTTTATTATTAGGCACTTTTACTGCTTTTTTAACTACAACTATGTTAACAACGGCTTTTCCTTCTTTAATGCATGATTTTCATGTTTCTGCTAATACAGTTCAATGGCTAACTACTGGTTTTTTATTAGTAATGGGTATTGTCATGCCGATAACAGGTTTTTTCATTCAGATATTTGACGCAAAAAAACTTTACCTTACAGCTATAAGTGTTTTTTTTGTGGGAACAATAATTTGTTTTTTTTCCCAAGATTTTTGGGAAATACTATTGGGACGTTTAGTTCAGGCCTCCGCCGTTGGTGTTTCAGCTCCTGTTTTTCAAACAATTATGACTTCAATTTACCCGGTTTCTAAACGGGGGACGGCGATGGGAACCGCTGGAATTGTTATTGGTTTAGCGCCTGCAATTGGGCCTACTTTTTCTGGGTGGCTTTTAATACATTTTTCTTGGCGTTCATTATTTTTATCAATTATACCAATTGCTTTAATAGTACTTTTTTTAGGTTCCTTTACTTTAAGGAAAGTTTTACCAACTCATAAGGTTCCAATTGATTGGTTATCTGTTTTGCTTTCTACAATCGGTTTTGGGTTTATGTTATTTGGATTTTCGTCTGTGGGTGATTATCAATGGACAGATCCTATTGTTTATTGGAGTTTAATAATAGGAGCGATCTTTGTAGGACTATTTATTTGGAGATCACTTACGATTAAATATCCGTTATTACAATTGAAAGTTTTTAAACATGTAGCTTTTTCTTTATCCGTGATTTTAGTAGCTGTTACTTTTATGGCTATGAATGGTTTTACTTTAGTTTTGCCTTTATATTTACAGACTTTAAGAGGTGAGAGCCCCTTAGTTTCAGGATTAACATTATTGCCAGGTGCTATTGTAATTGGACTTATGAATCCAATTACTGGGAGAATTTTTGATCGGCATGGAGTAAAGAATTTAGCTTTTGTAGGGTTATTTTTATTAACTGTGGCAACCGCTTCTTTTATTGCTGTTACTAATAAGACTCCTATAATTTATATTGTTTGTTTATATATGGTAAGAATGTTAGGAATCTCGATGGTTATGATGCCCATAACAACTACAGGAATGAACGCTTTGCCATTAAGATTGATTGGTGATGGAACTGTTGTTAATAATACTGTTCGCCAGGTTTTTGCTTCTATGGGTACTGCAACTTTAGTTTCTGTCATGTCGAACGTTACTAAAAATAACATACCAACCCATAATGTATTAGTTATGGAGCCTTTTTTATATAAGAAATTAGTTTTGTTAGCGAATATAAAAGGGTTTAGATATGCTTTTTTAATCGCTACGGTGTTTGCATTAGTGGGTTTTGGATTAACTTTCTTTCTTAGAAGATCAAAAGAGGTTGCCTAAAATGATTTTAGTATTTTTATTTGTTGGCGCAATTATTTTTGCTGTTAGCAACGTTTTTTTTAAAAACAAAACAGTAAAAATCACTTGGAGCATTATCGGATTAATTTTAACAATTGGAAGTATAGTACTTATAATCTTAAATTCTAATCAACATTTTGGTATGAAAACTGTTCATTTTACGAAAACTTACTCCTTAGTAACAAGTGTTCCTCGAAAAAAAGTTTTGTTATATAAACAGATAGGGACCAAAGATGAGAGAATATATTTTTATAAAACTAATCCGATGAATAAAAAATTACAGAATACTGAAGGGAAGCTAAATAATGTTGGTCTTAAAGAAGATACGAAGAAAACCCAGTTAAAAGTAACTAAGAAATATTGGGTTTATAAAAATGAAGAATTCCGTTTGTTGTTTAGCAGTGGCATTCCTAATCACCAATTTATTAATAGGCATTATTCTTTTAGTTTAAAATCGGGATGGTCAACTATAGAGCTCCCAACTAATAAAAATAATAATGCTAATATAAATTAATATGGTTTTGTTTATTTTTTATTTTAAGATTATTCTTAATCTAAATGAAAAACTGTTTACAATTAAGCTACTTTTAAGTTAAATCATGAAAGTAGAATAAATAGTTTTTAATTTTGTGTATTGATTTTTTTAATATTTTTTAAATTTACAAATTTGTTTAATTTTATTAAAAAATGTGGCTAAATATTAAATAAAATTTTTAATAATTTTTTAAAATAAATGATACATTTAGATATTAATTTATGAATTAAAATTTTTTTACGGAAATTTTTTAAGTATTAATTAAATGGAAAAGACTAAACTTGATAATTTAACTAACAAAATAATTAAAAAACATTTTGGTAAGCGGCCAATAGTAATTGGTGTAACTGGAAATATCGCTTCAGGGAAATCTGTTTTGGCAAAAAAAATTGAAAAAATTTGTAATTTAAAATGTCCTAATTTAACAACTAAAATTATTTCTACAGATAATTTTCTTTTTTCTAATCAAAAATTAATTCAAAAAGGAATTATGAATAAAAAAGGTTTCCCAGAATCTTATAACTATAGTTTGATTAAAAACTTTATTTTAGCAATCCTAAATAAGCAAAAGGTTAGTTTTCCTAAATATAGTCAAAAGCTTAATGATATTGATCCAAATTCTTATATTACCTTTAAATGTCCTGATATTATCATCATCGAAGGTTTAATTATTCTGCAAGAAGAATTTCAGAAGATTTTTAACGAAATTATCTTTGTTGATGTTAAAGAAAGTGATAATTTTAAATGGTTTTTGAAAAGGTGTTATGATTTAAATTTACCTTTCTTATATCATAAAAGTAAAGAAGATTTTTATAAGTTGGCTAAGAAAACTTGGGAAAAAGTAAATTTAAGAAATTATCACGAAAATATATTACCTGTTAAATTTAGGTCTACTATTAATTTAGAAGTTGGAAATAAACACCAAATAAAAAACATTAAATTCATTTGAATGAATTTAATGTTTTTTAACTTATGATTAAAACTTTTTAGTAATGGAATAATTTATTAGGAATGGTCCAATCTTGACCTTACCAACCTAATAACATCGTTACTTGTTTGTTGTTGAACGGCTTCTTGAGCTAAAGTAGACATTTTTTTGCTATCTAGTTTTTTAAATAAGGAACGGGTTTTAAGAATACTCGTTGCACTCATTGAAAATTCATCTAATCCCATACCGATTAAAAGGGGAACAGCTAATTGGTCACCTGCCATTTCACCACACATAGCTGCAAATTTATTGTATTTATGACATGAATCAATAATATGTTTTATTAATCGAAGTATAGAAGGATTATAAGGTTGATAAAGGTAAGAAACAGCTTGGTTAGTCCTATCGGCAGCCATAGAATAACCGATTAAATCATTAGTGCCAATACTCATAAAATCTACCTCTGGAGCAAATTGGTCCGCCAAAACTGCAGCTGCCGGAATTTCCATCATCATGCCAATTTTAATTTTACCAACTTTTTTCCCTGCTTGAAGTAATTTTTCTTTTTCTTGTTTATAAATCTTTTTTGCAGTTCTTAGCTCATCTAAAGTAGCAATCATTGGAAACATAATCCAAAGATTTCCATAATTAGATGCTCTAAGTAAAGCTTTTAATTGAGTCCGGAAAAGTTCTTTGCGGTCTAAACTAATTCTAATAGCACGATAGCCCATAAAAGGATTATTTTCTTTAGGTAAATGTGCATAAGTTAATCCTTTATCTCCGCCAATATCCATTGTTCGTATAACTACAGGTTTAGGAGACATCTTTGAAACTGCTTTTTTATAAGCAGAAAATTGTTCTTCTTCTGTTGGCCAGTGTGTAGAGTGCATATAAAGGAATTCGGTCCGAAAAAGTCCGACTCCTTCACCTCCATTGTTTTTAACACCTGTAATATCATCGGGCGTACCAATGTTAGCGGTAATTAGATGTTTAACACCATCTTTAGTTTTAGAAGGGCTGGTTTTTAGTTTTTGCCATTCTTCTTTTTGCTTTAAAAAAGTTGTTTGTTTTTCCTTATAATTGGTAATTTCTTTTTGAGAAGGAGAGAAAAGAGCTGTTCCTGATAGGCCATCAATGATTACATTCTTGTTTTTTGGAATAATTTTAGTAGCAGATTTAGTTCCTACTATGGCTGGAATTTCTAAGGTCCGAGACATTATAGCCGTGTGGGAAGTCCTTCCTCCTAAATCGGTAATAATACCTCGAATATATTTAGGATCTAATTGAGCAGTGTCGGAAGGAGCTAAATCATGAGCTACAACGACTACAGGACTTTTAATTAAAGCTAAGTCAGGAAGACTAACTCCTAAAAGATGAGAAAGTACTCTTTTAGTTATATCCTTAACATCTAAAGCTCTTTCTTGCATATAGGTATTATCTTTCATGGCTGAAAAAGTAGCTACAAACTGATCAGAAACTTCCTTCATCGCAGATGGAGCTATTAATTTTTTATTATCGATAGTGTTTTTTATCTGACCAATAAATTCAGGATCTGAAAGCATTTCTAAGTGAGCAGAAAAAACTTCAGCTTCTTTTTTTCCTAAGCTTTGTTTAGCTTTATCTCGAATTATAGTTATTTCCTTTTTCGATTGTTCTAAAGCTTTATCTAAATCTTTTTTTTGTTTTCCAATTTCTGAAGTTTGCTTCTTTTTAAAGGATAAATCTGGATCTACTAGAGGATAGGCAGGAGCAATCCCAATGCCATCACTGGCTGCAATGCCTTTTAATTTATTATTAATGTTAGTAGCCATAATTTAAATTCCTTCCTTTCTAAACATAACTGATGATATACCAAAAATGAATTTTTGTTTGAGATTTTTTTAGATTTAAGATTTCCTAATTCATAATTTATTAAATTTATATATTATCTTTTCTGTTCTCTTTAATTTAATAATAATTTTTAATTTTTTTAAACAATTATACTTAAAATTTCTTAGTAATTTTTAATTTTGATTTAGTTTATTAAAAATTCTTATTTTATATTATTTAGTTTTTATTAAAAATAAAACTAAACTTTTTAATAGGGCAAACTGGAAGGGTTTAAAGTAATTATTTAAATCATTAATGGATCTTTTTTCCAGGAACTGACATAATTACTAAGAGATTTTTTCCGTTTATCTGCCATTTTTTAATAGAAGAAGGCAAAATTAGGTGACCCCCCTTTGATAAACCAAATTTTTTGTTATTAATTATTAAATTTCCCTCGCCAGAAATAACGGACATTAGTTTAAATGGTGAAGAGAAATTAAGATTTGCCTTCCCATTTTTTAATGCTAATTTATAAACTTTAAAGTAAGGGGCTTCTACAAGCCTCGTTAATTTTGCTTTATCAATAATTTTAGTTTTAAATTTTAACTGTGGTTCAGAAAAGGGAACGGTGATCGTGTCTAATGCTTGCTTGATATGTAAAGGCCTTTTATGTCCAGTTTTTTTATCGATCCGATTAAAATCGTATAAGCGGTAAGTAGAATCAGAACTTTGCTGAGTTTCTAGGGCCATGATGCCACTTCCTAAAGCATGGACAGTACCGGAGGGTACGTAAATAAAGTCTCCGGCTTTAACTGGTTTTCTTTTTAGTAGTTTATTCCATTGGCTATCATTAATCCATTTTTTTAGTTCTTGTTTGTTTTTAGCATTATGTCCGTAAAATAATTTAGCACCTGGTTTGGCTTGAATTATATACCAGCATTCTGTTTTACCAAGTTCATGCTCATGAATTTTAGCATATTCATCATTAGGATGTACCTGAACTGAAAGATCATCATGAGCATCTAAAATTTTAGTTAAAATTGGAAAAGGCTTTTTAGTATTTAAATTTCCAAATATTTCGGGGTGTTTTTTCCATAAATCATCTAATTTATAATTTTTAAATTTTCCGTTAACTATTGTTGTGGTTCCGTGGGGATGCCCACTAATACCCCAACATTCCCCTGTTTTATTTGAGGGAATGTTATAATTGAAAATTTTTTTTAAATCATTGCCCCCCCAGATTTTTTCATGGAAAACAGGCTTTAAAAATAAAGGTTCTCTCATAATTTATTTATTTTTCTCCTTTTATTTTCCCTTCTTTGATTAAAAATTTTGAATAAAAATTTTTCTCAAGTTAAAATTTTTTTATAAATTATTATAAAAATAGTAATTAGAAAATAATTTAACTAGATAAAATAAATTAATAAGTGAATTTAAAATATAATGCTTACAAAATGATTATAGTATTCTCGGATAAAATATAAATAAATGTGTTTGATGTTTTTTTCTAAAGTGATTTGGAGGTTATATTTTTTGACCTTAATGATCCCTTAATAATATAAAAAATTACTTATTATTTTTTTATGAATTAAGATCAATTAGTTATAAAATCATTTTAGAAATCTGTTATATACATAATTAATAGGTACCTTTTTTGACATTTATAACAATTATAATTAAGGAATAAATATAATTACTTTTTTTGTTTTCTCTGAAATTCAGCAATGCTTTTATATTCTGGTTTTAATATTCGACTTAAACGAATATAAATAGGAATTAATTGTCTGTAAACAGGAAAAGCCTTTGGATTTGGATGATGAACGTCGGTAGTTCCGATAAATTTAGACACTTCTGAAAGTTTTTTTATAAATCCTAAACTATACATACCTAAAGTTGCGGCTCCTAGAGCTGTACTTTCATAGCTTTCTGGGATCATAACGTCATGTTCAAAAATATCAGTAAGAATTTGGCACCAAAATTTAGAACGTGCAAAACCACCATTTGCCCGGATTATTTTTGGTTTACCGACAACTTCTTCTAAAGCTAGCAAAACATTATATAAATTGTAAACAATCCCTTCAAGAACAGCTCGTATCATATGAGCACGGCTATGAATTCTATTTAAACCGAAAAAGGTCCCTCTAGAATTAGCGTCCCATATAGGAGCTCTTTCACCTCCTAAAAATGGTAAAAATATTAGGCCATCAGAACCGGTAGGAACTGTTTTGGCAATTTTAGTTAATAAATCGTAAGGATCTATATGTAATTGTTCTGCAGTAATTTTTTCTGGCTGGCATAACCGGTCACGAACCCAGCGAAAAACAATTCCACCATTGTTAATAGGCCCTCCAATGACCCACATATCCTTAGAAAGATAATAACAGAAAACTCTAGCTTTAGGATCAATATGAGGTTTACGAGAAACTATTCTAACAGCAGCTGAAGTGCCAATGGTAACGGCTACAACTCCTGGTTTAATTGCGTCAACCCCTAAATTAGCTAAAGGACCATCTGAAGCACCGATCACAAATGGTGTATCGGAACTAATATTAAGGATTTTCATATATTTTTTGCGAATTCCCTTAAGTTGATAAGTTGTGTCGACTAATTGCGGAAGCTGAGTGGCTGAAATTCCTGCTGTTTTTAAAGCTTGGGTGTCCCAGTTCATCTTAAAAATATTGAATAAACCAGTGTTACTAGCTATAGAATAGTCTTCTTTTAATACACCGAATAATTTGTAGAGAATATATTCTTTTACACCAACGAACCAGCGAGCTTTTTTAAAAAGGTGAGGATGATCATTTTTTAGCCAAATTAATTTGCAAAGGGGTGACATAGGATGTATTGGAGTTCCAGTACGCTTATAAATTTCCATTCCTTTAGAATTTGATTTTAATTTTTCAGCATATTTAACAGCTCGGTTGTCCCATAAAGTAATAGCTCGAGTTAAAGGCCTATGGTTTTTATCTAAAAGAATAAGGCTATGCATAAAACATGATAAAGCTACACCCTTTAATTCTCCGGCTTTTAATTTAGCTTTTTTTAATGTACTACTAGCCCCGTTTATTATGGCTGAAAAGATCTCTTCAGGATCTTCTTCAGCCATATCAGGAATATCTTGATAAAGAGGATAGGTGTTATTTGAAGAAGCTTTGATTTTACCATTAGTATCATAAATAATGGTTTTAGTACTAGTTGTTCCGATGTCAATACTTAATATATAGTTCAATATGAATTTCTCCTTAAACTATTTTTATTATTTATTTTCCTATCTTAAATTTTTGTTAAAGTGACAAATAAAAAGTTGTGATTTAATTGGAAAACTATTCATTTTACCTATAAAAATTAAAGAAGAGTTAAATAAATATATTTTAAATCTTAAATAATAGGTCTTAATTATTATTTTACAGATGAAAAAGTAATTAACAAATCTAAATATTTTTAAAAGATTTTCAATTCTAACTGAAAATAGTTTACTACAAATATGATAATATGAGTTATGTAAATCATATAAATGGATAATATTTATCATAAATATTTTTGTTAAGTTAATAACGCCTGTTTTTTTACACAGGCGTTTTATAAAGAGGTCAAAATGTCAGTTTATATAGAAAAAGTTAAAGCTAGAGAAGTTTTTGATTCTAGAGGAAATCCTACAGTGGAAGCTGATGTAATTTTGTCAGACGGAACACTTGGTCGTGCAGAAGTACCTTCTGGTGCATCAACTGGAGAAAAAGAAGCTGTTGAATTACGTGATGGCGGAAAACGTCTACAAGGTAAAGGTGTTTCAAAAGCTGTTTCCAATGTTAACGGGGAAATAAATGATAATCTTCATGGAAAAGATCCCTTTAATCAAGAAGACGTTGATTATTCTATGATCGATTTGGATGGTACACCTAATAAGGCTAGATTGGGGGCTAATGCGATTTTGGGTGTTTCTATGGCTAATTGCCGGGCAGCTGCTAATTATCAAAAAGTTCCCTTATATCGTTATTTAGGTGGTATTAATTTAGAATTGCCTCAAACTTTTCATAACGTTATTAATGGAGGCAAGCATGCTGATTCTGGTATTGATACTCAAGAGTTTATGATTACACCTGTAAAACGAAGCTCTTTTAGGGATGGAATTGAAAAAGTTGCTAATACTTATCATACTTTAAAAAAGGTTTTGGCAGATGCTGGCTATGAGACAGGTTTAGGTGATGAAGGTGGCTTTGCTCCCCGACTTAAATCTACTGAAGAAGCTATTGAGATGTTAATTAAAGCGATTAAGCAAGCTGGGTATACTCCGGGTTCAGAGATTGCCTTAGCTATTGATCCGGCATCTTCTGAATTTTACGATCATCAGACAGGGAATTACAAATTTGAAGGTAGCGAAAAGACCCCTGATCAAATGATTGATTATTATAAAGGTTTAGTAAATAAATATCCTGAAATTATTTCTATTGAAGATCCTTTTAGTGAAGATGATTGGGATAATTATGCTAAATTTACTTCTGAAGTGGGGGACAAAATTCAGATAGTTGATGATGATTTGATCGTTACAAATCCTAAAATTCTTCGCCAAGCTATTAAAAAAGGCGCTGGTAATGCTTCTTTGATTAAGCTTAACCAAATTGGTTCTGTTTCTGAAACTCTTGAAGCTGTTCGTTTATCTAAAAAGAATAATTTTAATGTCATGATTTCTCATCGCTCCGGAGAAACAGGAGATACTTTTGTCTCTGATTTTGCGGTAGCTACTGGTTCTACTGAGCTTAAAGCTGGAGCTATGGCTCGGTCTGAAAGGGTTGAAAAATATAATCAGTTATTAAGAATTGAAGAAGAATTAGGTAAGCATGCTTATTTAGCTCATTTTCCTAATAATGTTGATTTGGATTAAAATTAAATTATTTTTTATGTTGAGGCTTAGAAAGTTTTTAATTTTGAATTTTTAATTTTGAAAAAAACAGTAAATTATTAAATTAATTTACTGTTTTTTTATTTTTGGCAAACTTATGTATATTATTTTTAATAAATCGTTAGAAAAACTTATTTATGTTTAGCATATATTGTAGAAATTAAATATTAATTAGAAACTGTTTTATAAGTAATTAATTTATTTTAAATATGGTTTATAGAAATTTTAATTTTAGTTTAGATATTATATAGGCCATTGTGCCCAATCACGGTCCCATAATGCAGCCATTGTTCCAGGGCCGACGTGAACCCCAATTACGGGACCTAATTCACTTTGATTAATGGGGGTTTTAGGAAAATTTTGTTGTATATCCTGAACCCATTTTTTTTGTAAAGGAAGGTTATTAGCGTTAACAATTGCCATACGAAGGGGGTAGTTAGCTTGTCTAAAATCTTGAGTAAATTTTCTTTTAATAAATTGATAAGCCCTTTTTGTAGTTCTTTCTTTTTGAATGACAACTATTTTTCCATCTTTGAATGTGAGTATTGGTTTTACTCTTAAAATATTTCCAACGAAGGCCGAAGCATTAGATAATCTACCTGTTCTAACTAAATGTGATAAATCATTTACAACCAGATAAACTTTTATTGTTTTTCTTAAGATTTTTAATTGCTTTATAATTTCTTTTGGTTTTTTGCCTTGTTTTATTAATTTTGCTGCTAATAATGCCATATCAGCTTCTCCAACAGAAGCGATTTTAGAATCAAAAGGATATATTTTAATATTTTTAATATTTGGAATAAAAGCCTTTAAATTTTCAAAAAAAGTTGTTATTCCAGAGGATAAATGAATACTAATAACTGAATCATATCCTTTTTTGGCAAGGTAATTATACATATTTTGCATTTGTCCCAAAGTAATTTGAGAAGTAGTAGGAAGTTGTTTTTCAGTTTTTAATTTTTTATAAAACTTGTTGGCCGTTATATCTATATTTTCTAGGTAAGTTTGTTTGCCGAAAATAACTGTTATAGGAACTACATGAATATTGTATTTTTTGATATCTTTTGGGTCTAAATTTGCTGCAGAATCTGTAACAACAGCGGTTTTCATATTTTTATTTCCTACTTTCTTTAATTATATTAATTATTTCTAACTAAGATCAGAAACATGTAGTGTAGTTTTGTAGTTTGAATAAAACTTTTTATTTATTAATAGTTATAATTTGTTTATATAATCTGTCCCTTAAATATATTGTATATTTAAAAAATTTAATAATAACTAAAATTTATTATGTTTCTAAATTACTATGGAAAAATAAATTTGCCTATAATTATCTTATATTAACCATTATTAACCATGTTCTAGAATGGTTTTTAACTAAAATATTTTAATATCCGCCTAATTTTAATTTAAATTAAGCTTCAATTAGCTTTGATTGTTAGTTAAAAAAATAAAATGAGATAATAAATAAGGATTATTTGGTTTCTTAACTTATCTATTTTATTCCTTTTATGATTATTTTTCTAAAATATTTAATTCTTTTAAAATTATAAAAATTTCGACTTTAGTTGATATTAGTTTATTTTCTAGCTAAATTATAAGTATTTAGATTAATTTTTATTTAGTTTTAATTAAAATTTTTTATAGCAGAAATACTTATTAGATATTTTGAACATTTTGAATATATAATAGGTCAATTAATTTATATTTATTTTTTTCCTTTAGAATAATTTTTTTTGCATAATAACCTTTAACTAAGCCCGAAATTTCTATAGGATAATTATTAAATAAAAAAGATAGTTGGATAATTACTAAATTTTGTGTTTTCCAGGCGATTAAAAGTTTTTGATCAATGAATTTTAAATTTTGTTGAGATCGTAGTTTTAAGGGTTTAATCTTTTTTTTATTTAAAGCGGCTGTATGATCACTAAGGAAAAAGCCTTGCCATTTCAGCATATCCCTATCATGATAATCATAATTAAAAAAATGTTGAATTAAAGAATTATTTACTTTGTTCTTGCTTGACATAATAGCGATCCAATATTATTTATTAAATAAAACTATTTCCCCCGTTATGTCCTCCTATTAAATTGGCTCTTTGTTTAAAAGTTGATCCTTCTAATAAACTGTATGCTTTATAAATGGCTGCATTTCCAAAATCTTTTCTAATTTTATCGGATGTTTGGTTTATTTTGTATTGTTTATGTAATTGTTTTGATGTTTGAAATAAATTTAATTGTATATTGTTTACCTTGGTTAAACGACTAAAATAAACTGTTATGTTTCGGACAGCTTCTCCTTTCCAGTAGTGGTTAAATAACTTTATTGAATTTTTTATTAAAATGGTAGTGTCATTAGTAGATTTAATTTTAATACTGTGATTAAAACCATGATGACCATTTTTTTTAATTTTTTTATAAGAAAATCCTATTGTCATTGATACTTCTGAAGTTTGGTAATGTTGATTACGTAAACGAGCTGCTACTTGTTCGGTGATTTCTTTAATTACAACTTCGATTCTTTGTTTTACAAAATAATCTTTTGGTAAAACTTGAGAATTACCTAAACTTTTTGTTTTTGGATTGAATAGGTGATTGAGTTGGCTTCTGTCAATTCCCCAAGAAATAGCAAACAATTGGCTTCCGATAATACCTAATTTTTTTTTAAAAAATAAGGATTAGTATGCGCAAGCTCATATATTGTATGAATATCTAATTTAGCTAAATTAGCAGCTGTTGCTTTGCCAATACTCCAAATTTTGGTTATGTCTGAAATCGGCCAAATTTTGTTAGTAAAATTTTGATAATTTAAATTAGCTATAAATTTTTGATCATGTTTAGCAAATAAATCAAGTGCTAATTTAGCTTGTAGAGGATTTTCACCGATACCAATCGTGGTATACAAGCCTAAATTATGTTGGATTTCCTTTTGGATTTTACGAGCTACTGTAGATGGTTTGCTTCTATGTAGACTCCATGAATTAGTCATATCTAAGATAGTTTCATCAATTGAATAGGGATAGCAATTATTTTTAGTTGTATAGTGATTAAAAATATTGTTAATTTGTAAGTTCCTTTTTATATATAAATTCATACGTGGAGGTACTACAATTAAATTTTTATTTTGTGGTAAGTCACGTTTTCGACTTACATTATGTAAACTAAATAGCTCCTTTGCCTTAGGTGAAGATGCTAAAATGAGGCCACTACCGCTATTTTTTTCTTCTGATAAAACTACTAAACATGATTTAAGAGGATTTAGCCCGAATTCTACACTTTCAATACTTGCATAAAAGGATTTATTATCAATTAGAAAAAATACTCCATGAGGTTCATTACTATAATTCATTTGACTAATAATTTCTATCTGCAACTATTTTTTATTATACGAACAAACGTTCGCATTTACAAGTGAAAAAATTAGATAATGTTTTTTTATTAAAAAAGTATATTTGAAAAAATTTTAAATCTTTTTTTATTATAAAATAAGCTTTTATTTTATAATAATTTTTAAATTTAATAATATTTTTAAATAATTTTAAATAATAAAAACTAAAAAGAACTAATTTATTTTTATACCTATAAAAAATAAATTAATTCTTTAAAAATTTATAATTAATGAAAAACTTCTTTAAACTTTAAATTATAAGGGTTAGTCCAATTTTATTTGTAATTTATTTTTCGGTTAAAGCTCAGGAAGAATCCTATTTTTTTATTTTAGCCATCCAATAATAATAGCTAATGCCGGCAGTAAAGTGTTCAAAATCTTTAGCGTTAGGATTACTTAGTTGCCCTATATTTTGCCAATCAATAGGGTTAATAGCTGCTTTCTGATAAAGTATTTTTTCTGCTTGAATTTCATCATTTGTCCTTTTAACATCACTTAAAGCGTCAGAACCAGCAGAAGCTTTTTTAATTAAATTATCATAAGTTTTGTTACTCCAACTGCCATCATTATTAGAGCCATTGGTAATAAACATATTGATATAAGTAAGCGGTTCGGCATAGTCGGCGCCCCATCCTGATAAAACTACTTGAAAATTATGGTTGGTATCATCTTTAAGTCGTTGTTTAAAAGGCACAAAATGTTCTTTTATATTTAAACCAGGAAGTTTTTCCCAATCTTGTTGAATAGCATCTAAAGTAGGTTTAGAAGTGGGAGCGTCTTGAGAAGCTTCAATAGTTAAGGTTAATTTCTTTTGCCCTACTTCTTTCATGCCTTGAGTAAAGAGCTTTTTGGCCTGGCTTATATTATAATGGTAATTTGTTTCTTTGGAGGCAGCCGAGGCAAAATCCTGGCCTGATGCAGTTTTAGCAAGCCCAGCTGGTGTCATACTAGTAGCTTTAGTATAAAGGTTATTGGTAACATTTCTAGATATTCCTTTTCTATCTGTGGCTAGGTTTAGAGCTTGCCTAATCTTTAAGTTCTTTAAAGCCGGTACCTTACCATTTTGGTTGTATTCAATATAGTCGGTACGAGCATCCTTTATTTTTCGATAATTTTTGTTGTTATGATATTTTTTAATTTGTTCCGGAGAAGTTAGGTCAGCTCGGTCTAAATTACCTTTTCTGTAAGAAGAAACTAAAGCTGTGGGATCGGTAATAACTTGGTAGTTTATTCCTTGATTTTTAACGGCTTTTTTGTCCCAGTAGTGTTTATTAGGACGCAGTTTAAAGTTTTTATTCGAACCGTTCCAGCCAACAAATTTATAAGGACCAGAATAAACTTGTTTTTTAGAAGAAGTACCCGTGCTTTTACCCCATTTAGAGACTTGTTTTTGGTCCTGGGCAAAGAATACTGGAAAAGACATTAGATTTTCAAATTGGGGCATAGGATGAGAAAGATTAACTACGACGGTATTTTTATTGGGGGCTTTGATTCCTAAAGAATTTAAGTCTTTGTTTTTCCCAGAGTTTATTTCATCGGCATTTTTAATTCCCGAATAAATATAGGCATACTGACTAGCGGTTTTGGGTTTAACTGTCCGGCGCCAAGCATAGACAAAATCGTTTGCCGTTAAAGGGTCCCCGTTAGACCATTTAAGATTTTTCCTTAAATGAAATGTCCAGGTTAAGCCATTAGGACTATGATTCCAAGATTTAGCTAAACCGGCTTTAGGAGAACCATTTTTAGTTCGAGATAATAAACCTTGTTGAGTGTTTCCAGCTACTTCAAAGGAGTATGTATCAGTCATTTGTGACAGGTCTTCAGTATTTATATCCGCGGCTAATGGCTCTTTTAAAATTTTTGAATTATTTTTTTGAGCTCTATTAGAACCAAAAATAACCGTTCCAATAATAGCAATAACAACCACAATAACTAAAATTATCTTACCGTTCGAAAACTTTCTTTTTCTTCTAGTAGCCATTTATAGATCTCCTAAGAATTAAAATTAAGATTAATTATAAAAACAATCTATTCAGTAAACTTCATTTGGCTTTAATTATAGGAAGATTTCCTCGTTTTCTTAAATAAATGTTAACTTTTTTATCATCGTTTAAGTGGCCATCTATATTTGTTAAAAAGTTTGTTATTAAAAAATGTTAAATAATAAATAATAATTTGGAATTAAATTTAAATCAAAATTGTCTATTTAATTTTTTTATTATGGAAGCGACTGGCTGCCATTTCTGCCACTGCGACGTGGCTTTTGCCTAGAGATAAGCCTAAACTGTTTGAAATTGCTAGTTATAGGTTACCAATTTTTTTAAAAATAGCCTTAAAAAAGGATCTACAAAACAAAGTTTTTCCTATATTAAAATATAAACTTTCTAATCGTAGATTTTTATTAAAACTTCAATCTAAAATTTTGCTATTTTGAAAAGTGTAGTTTTTCCTATATTTTAGTGTGTTTGCTAATTTATTTAACGATATTAATTTTTATATAAGAGATTTTTCCCTTATTTCTATCATAAACTATTTATAATTTCACTAATGTTACTTTTTTATTTGCTCTTTAGTTTTAATAAGAAGGTTTTCTCTTTCTTTTTCAGTTAAACCAGCCATACTACCTACTAACTCTGGAAGCCAATACTTAATGATATTAGAAATTTGTTTTGATGTATCCCAGTTGAGTACAATAAGTTTGTAATAAACATATTCTTTTAGCCTTTTTTGGAATTCATTTAAATAATAAGCGTCATCTTTTGGTTTAAGTTTGAATATTGAATTATGATTTTTATTTTTTAGGTTATCTTCATATTTTTTGATGTTTTCATTATTTATATGAGAGATTTCCTTAACTGATTTGAAATCGTATTTTGATCTTATTTTTAAATTTAATTTATTTACATCAGAGAAAAAATTTTTTATTTGGTCATCTTTGAGTATTTCGTTTTCAAAAATGGGAAGAATTTTCTCATTTCTTTTATTTTTAATTATTTTTTGAAAAATACTAAATAAATTTTTGTTAGAACTCATTTATCTGTTTACTCCTCGTTTATTATATTATTTTTTTAAATCAGATTTCTTATGTAAATTTGTTTAAAAATTAAGCATTAAAGTTTAGTTCCAGTAAAAATTAAATTTTTTATTTAAGACATTAAATAACATGATAATTGATGTCTTTAATTTTTATATTTATACAAAATTCATTATATTATCTTATTATTTTATAAAGGTTAGGGGAAATTATTGCAGAAAAAATTAAAGCAAAAATACTAATAACGATAAATATATAAGCACCGTTTTTTAAATTTTGAAATAAAAAAGTAAATAATAAGACCCCTACTGGCATCATAGTGTTTGTTAAAGAAGTATAGGTTGACATTACGCGTCCTAAAATTTTGGTAGGAACTGTTTTTTGTAATTTAACTTGAACTATAATATTTAAAACAGCTAAAGAAAAACCCAAAAGTATAGAAATGATTGCGCCAATTAAACTTATTAACTTAGGGATATAGGTAGTTGCAAAAAGTACTCCTATTAAAAATAAACCTACAGATAAAGAATATAATGAAAAAAAAATTTCTATAATAAAATTTTTTTCTTTAGAGAATATATTCATATATAGGCTTCCAATTAACAGGCCGATACCAATGCCAGCTTCTATCCACCCAACGGGGTCATTTCCTGCATGTAATTGATTAGTAATGGTAAATGGCATTCCTACGATGAAAGCAGGTGCTAATAAGTTAATTATCGTTCCCACAAAAATAATAGTTTTAATTAATAAATGTTTATATATGTAGTTCAGTCCCTGTTTAAATTTTTCCCATTGAGTAATAATTTTCTTTTTTTTAAGCGATTTTTTTTTATTGTTCTTTTCATAATGGAAATGCATAGATAGCATTATAAAAAAAGAAATTATTGTAGAAAATATTTCGGTAATAACAAATACTTCAAATCCTAGTACATCATATAAGGCAATGCCAAATACGGGTGCAAATATAGCGGAAAGAGAAATGGCGGCTTGGCTTAAAGAACTTAATTTCTGTATTTTACTGTCATTAACTAGTTCGTGGATTGAAGCAGAATAACTTGTATTAATAAAATTTACAGAAATAGCATTAATTGCAACAAAAATAATCACAGGAATTAATTTTAAAATACCAAGAAATTGATTAATAGTTAAGGCAAATATTAGTAGAAAAATTAATCTAGTCAGTATGCTGATAATTAAAATTTTTTTATGTTTGTATTTGTCAACTGTATTACCAACTGGGACTAGAAAAAATATGTTAATTATTGGCGTTATGGCCATATCAATACCAAAACTAATTGCTGAGTGAACTTGGTTTAAAAGCATTAAACCAAGACCAAAGATAAACATATTTCCACTTAAAGAACTTATCAAGTTGCTTGAAATATCTTTTGCTATTTGAATATTGGACTGATGATTGGAAATTGTTTGTGGTGATGTAATTTGTATTTGTGATTTTTTCATTAATCGCTTTCTTCTTTTTTTCTAATTTTTAATATGTGTTTATGTTTTTTATATTTTGATAGGCTAATTATTTATATTTAATGAAAAAATTAAGCAGGTATTTCATGGCTTTAGCTAAAGGATAAATGCTTTGATAAAATCAAATTATTTCCTTTGATAGCCCTTGTTACTTTGAGGACATAGGAATATATTTAGAAGTCAGATTATCTAAATAAATTGTAGTTGTCTAATATGTATTTTGATATTAGAATTCACAAGCCATAAATTTAATTCGTGGTAGTTGGTCATGAAGTTCACCATAATAGGAGAGAATATTTATCAACTGAATAAGATATTTTTATTAAAAAAGTATTAAAAATCTAAAGTTTTTTTATAAAATATATATTTTATATCATAATATTTTTTAGATAAAAATTTTAATTATTTTAAAATTTAACTACTTATTTGACAAACCAAACTAATGCATTATATAATAAAAGTGACCTTTAGGAAAGCGCTTTCTAAAGGTCAAGTTGAA